>NZ_CP017713.1:2295617-2623562 GCF_002706425.1 Loigolactobacillus coryniformis subsp. coryniformis KCTC 3167 = DSM 20001
ATATACTAATATTTGGCAATTGCGTTTGTAACTCATCAATTTTGACAAGATCTTTATCTGCTAAAATACGAATAATTTTTTTCTGCCGCTCATATGGAATCATTTTATGCCTTCACCTCATCATGAATAACGTTTTCCCGTTTATTATTACTTTCACATTACTCAAGATTAGATGCTTTTTCAATAAAATTATCCAATTAAGCTAGTTTTTCTTCACGGTTGGTAAAAATATAGGCTAATACAGCAGCAACCACAAGTGAAATTGCTAACCCAATAATAGCATTTAAGAAATTACTTCCATTTTTTTGAATAAATGCTGGAAATGTTGTTACACTGCCAAAAACGAATGCATTCGTCACAACTTTGGTCAGGCCAAGATAGGCGCCACCAACAGCACCACCAATAATTTGTGCTAGCCATAATTTGCGATTTTTAACTAACAGCCCAAACAAAGTTGGTTCAATAATAGCAGAAAGCCCAATCGTTACTAAACCAGTTAAAGCAAAACTCCGTAATTTAGTGTCACGTGCTTTCAACCACACACCAATCGTCATACCGATCACAGCAAAATTACAAGCAAATGTCCAAGGACAAATATAATCAAACCCATTATTGGCAATATTATTGATCATAATAGGATTAATCGCCCAATGAATGCCCATACTAACAAGCACACTCCAGCCACCACCTACAACAATACCGGCTAAAATACTGCTACGACCAATCAACCAATTAACAAAAGTAGCAATTGCTTCACCGCTATATACCCCAAGGGGACCAATGACAATAATGGTTAATGGCACCATGATAAGCAAAGAAACAAGGGGTACAACAACTAATTTAAGGCTTTCTGGTACCTTTGCATCCAGCCATTTATATAGATAAGAGTACGCCCAAATTGCCAGAATAATTGGGACAACTGTTGAACTATAATTCATGAGAACCGCCGGAATACCAAAAAAATCAGTCATTGTACCATTGCCAGTTTTACCCATTAAATTAATAAAATCTGGGTAAAGTAACGCTGAACCAATTAATGCCGATAAATATGGGCTGGCACCAAAACGTTTAGCAGAAGTGAAAGCCAATAAAATTGGTAGAAAATAAAAGACACTCATTGATGCCGCATATAAAATGGTATAGGTACCGCTATCATTTTTAATAACACCAACTTGTACGGCTAAAATTAATAAACCCCGCAAAATTCCAGATCCGGCTAATGCTGGTAATAATGGCGCAAAGATTGCTGAAATTGCAGAAAACATACGGCTAACAATACTTCCCTTAGCAGCACTTTTCTGATCTTCAGTTAATTCTACCGGCACATCGCCACGTTCCACATTTACTGCTTTTTCAAACTCAGCATACAGTTTAGGTACTTCCGTTCCAATAAGAATTTGATATTGGCCAGCTTTGTAGACAACATTCAAGACTCCAGGTATCGCTTCAACTTTCTTATCATCAGCAAGTGATCGATCAATTAAATTTAGACGTAAACGTGTTGCACAATGAGTCATATTTCCAATATTTTTAGCACCACCAACATTGGCCAAAATGTCTTTAGCTGCCTGCTTAAAATCCATACTCATGACACTCACTCCTCGTATTATAAAATTTAGAAACAATAGTCATTAGCTATTAACGACTTTGGTGTTGCGTGATATTCTCTAGTTGTTCATTGGATTTAGGTCCAACTGGTATAGGCTTTTCACTCCTGTAGTTCATCTACTTGTAAAGCATGCCGCCCAGACAGTTCGATTTTCCGCAGACCACAAGCTGTAGCGTTCGACCTGATTCGAGTCCACTCGTGTGGCTCGCAGCTGGATCAGGCGGAACTAGTCTACTGATATTGCGAGGATGCCCGTTAGAACTGGAATTAGGGAACATCACGCAGCGCCTAAGCCTTATCCAATTAATTCATGCGAAAGGAGGTCCTATCCATGAACTTATATCTCGGTATTGATGTTGGTAAAAGTAATTTAGCTTTCTGTGCTTTAGATTCAGATCGACAATGCCGGTTTCAAGATGAAACCACCAATGATCTTAATGGTGCTCGTCAGATCAAACAAACGATTCTAGCTGAAACGCACCACCAAGATTATAACCAGATCATTGCCGGTATGGAGGCCACTTCGATCTATAATTTCCACCCCATGACTTTCTTATCAACTGATCCTGAATTAAAAGCACTGGGATTGACCGTGATCATTATCAATCCCTATACGTCACACCACTTTAGTCAGTTATTTGACGACGGTAAAACCGATAAGATCGATGCTAGACACTTAGCTGATCTCTTACGGGTCGAACCCTTGGGTAACCCCGTCATGCGCCAAGAAAAGTACGTTGCCTTACAACGATTGACGCGTGAACGTTACCACTTAGTTAGACAACTGACTGATTCAAAAAATCATTTTTTAAATAACTTGTACTATCGCTGTAATACATTGGATCAAACCGTCCCAACATCAGTGTTTGGGGCCACGATGTTGACCTTACTCACTGATGAAGAACTCTCGCTTGATGAAGCAGCGGCCCTACCACTAGCGCAATTAGTTGATCATCTACAACGACTTAGCCATGGAAAGTTTGGTGATACCGAGGCCGTAGCCAAAGCCATCAAACAAGCGGTCCGTTCTTCGTATCGCTTGACTAAAGTCGTCGCTGACTCAGTCAATGAAATTCTGGCCGTGTATGCGGAAGAGATTCGCATGCTCAATAAGCAGATCAAAAGTATCGACAAGACGATCGCACAAGTCAGTAGCCAAGTCAAGGGTATTCAATGCCTGACCAGCGTTCCTGGGATCGGCCCAGTTTATGCGGTTGGGATCGTCGCTGAGCTTGGTCAGATCGAGCGTTTCCCTGACGAAAGTCATATCGCTAAATATGCCGGTTTGGCGTGGCTGCCACATGAATCTGGTACTAGTGTGCGCCAGAAAACCCCACATACCCGTAAAGGTAATCAATATCTGCGTTATTACTTAGTTGAAGCTGCCAACTCAGTAAGACGTTATGACACCACTTATCAACGTTACTATCAAAAGAAATATAATGAAGTGCCCAAGTACCGGCATCAACGAGCAGCGGTCCTTACTGCACGGAAACTGGTCAGGTTGGTGGAAGTTCTGTTAAAGAACCGCCAACTCTACACCGCTCCGCCAGTGGCCTAGTTGCTTGAAGACTGATACTTGAGTCCAATATTCCCGGTGAAAAAAACTATTTCAGCGGGCTGGGGAGGTATGTGCTCAAGTTTAAAAAATAATGGCATTTATTTGTTTTCACCCTCTTGACTTATAACCACAAGGCTCGTATTTAGTTTATGAAGGGTTGTTTAAAAATTTCATCATTAATTTATGTGCTGCAATCGCATCATTTTGATTGATGATCTCCTGAATATTATCTAAACCGACATAATCAATTAACGAATTAAGCTGTTTAATCATTTTAATGTTCTGCTCGCACTCTTCACTGGCATTCTCGATAACGGGGAAAGTATCAAAATAAATCATGCCGCGATAATCATGTTTTCGTAAATAATATAAAAATTCCAAGGTTTTAAAAGGACTAGCTGTTCCAATCATCAAGCCATCATCATTTAGACCATAGCCATCATTTAAATGAACCCCCAATAGTTGCTTACGCCCACCAAATATATCTGCTGCCATAGCCGGATTTTCATGCTTCATCAACATATGGCAATAGTCCAAAGTAACGCCTACATTTTCTCTATTAATTTCACTAACCATCATCCCGGTAATACCCATACTATCAATAAAAGCATAGCCTCTAGGTTGAAACGGCTTGTATTCAATACTAAATTTGAGGTCAGGAGCATAATCAGCCATAGTTTGGAATGCTTTAACTAATTGAGTCCAAACCGTGGTGTAATCAATTTGAAAACTATAGTCAAAACCATCATGCGCCATCCAGACAGTCACAATATTTCCACCAACCGCGCGACAATAGTCCGCAGCATCCTTGCAAAGTTGCAACGCTTTGTCAGCTGTACTCTTATTAGAATTCCCAAGATCTCCGCGAATATAATCATTTTTAAATCTTAAGGCGACACCGTTTAATTTGAGATCATTTTCATTTAGAAGCGTTTTCATTTCTTCAACAGAAATACCTGCTGTATGTTCTGGGTAATTTAAATCAACATAATCTAGCCCAAGACCCTTAAATTTTTTAAATACCTCATTTAAATCATTGTGATTGTTAGGTAAAAATGAATTAATTCTAGTCGCTAGTTTCATAAAAATCCTCCTGTATTTATTTAATATCCATAGTATAGCATCATATTATTTCATTTACAATCATATAAATTCATATAATTCCATTTATTTTCAAAATTTAATTAATATTTATCTGAAGTAATAAAGTACCCGAATTATTCATACGAGGTTTAATATCGGCATACCGCACAATTTTGGACCAATTCTCGTGCTGCTATGGTGTAGTCAAACCAAGATGTACTGTTTTTGCTAAAGGCTACCAAATTATGGGGCTGGATAAATTTTTGATCCTCAATTTTGAGCATACTTGCCCCTTGGCCGAACCGACTTTTTTTGATTTATTGCACCAGTTTAGCCCCACTGTAGCGCTTGGATTCGAGCTAACAGTTGATAAAACAAATCCTGATAGACGTGGTGGCGGCTTAATTTTAGATAAAGTTGCCGGCCGCTGGTCACCAGCTTACCCGCTACTTTAAACAGCCATAAGCGCAAGGTTGTAACCTGTAATCGCTGATGTTGTACAGGCAACAATTGGCGCATCAAGCTGACTAAATTATAAGCGAGGACACTGAGCATCATGCGGGCATAATTTGGTATAAATTGCGAGCTAGTCATTTTATCCAGGTAAAAGCCAGCCTTGGCTTCCTTGATATAATTTTCCATTTGGCCCCGTTGATGATAGGCTTGAAACGCATCTTCGGCGACAAAACTCGTTAAATTGGACACAAGGTATTCATGTTGAAATAACAATTCACCAGCTGGTCGAGTTGATTTAATGTAGATCTGGCGCGGCTTAGGCCATGATCGGGCTTGATAAGACGCGCGATAATAATGGACCTCGGTCTCAGTCCAATTCTGCTCATCACTGATCTGAACAAAACGTTCAGCCAGTTGGTTCAGCCGCCGATTGGCTTTCAGGCGGATCAAGTAAAAAGTGTCGTTGGCTTCACAAGTTTCGTATAATTCTGGAGTCGCAAAGCCACTATCCCCGCGGACCAAGATATCAGCGTTCGGTTTGACTTGATGATAGTGCTGTAGTAGTGGTGTGATAAAGGGGGCAATATCCGTACTGGTATAAACATTACCTGGGCGCAATTGAGCCTTTAAACAGTGGCCCGTTTGCCCGTCAAAAGCGACCAGCGGATGGTAACCCGTGGTACCGTAATGCGCATTAAAGGCCGTTTTTTCCTGATGACCATGAGTATCGGCGTGAGTCGAGTCAATATCGAGGATCAGCTGTTGTTGCTTGGCGCCAGTCCACGCTTGGTCAAGCAATGCTTGATTCAACGTTTGTAATGAGGTGATGGTCTGCTCGTCACAGCGTTGCCAAAAACGGGATAATGACGGTTGTGAGGCCAATTGCGGTTGTGCCAATAGTAATTTAAATGTGGGGTCATCGCGCAAACTGGTGGCAGCTAGATCGGCCGGGTAACCGGCGATCAACTGCAGCACGACCTGTTCTAGTAGACTAACGTTGCTGTAACGAGCGTAATGGCGCTGGTCATCAAAATGGACTAATTGATACGCTAAGGTCGTGAAATTGAGTTGCGCCATTAATTCTTTGACCAACACTAGCCCAGCATCAGTGGAAAGTTCACCACCAGTGTGCGAAATATGTAATTTAGGATTGAAATTAACTCGTTTTTCCGGTAAAGTTGCCATGAGAAGGACCTCTTTCTTTTGGTGGATAGCTGACTTGTGGTGAATCAACTATACCAAATCGGAGGTTCTTTTTCTGCACTAAAAAGGTGAAAAATAAAAAACACAGTACTGCCCATGATAACGGGGTGACACTGTGCTTGGAGAACTTATGGTGAATAATTCAAGAAGTAACATCCCTAATTTATTAACTTTTATTACAAATAATTGTTATGTTTATATTGCGACTACATGATTTTCACTTATCTAGGTACTTCTGATTGTTAGATACACGAATTGATTCAAATTTTTTATCGTTCTTCTCTTCTATCGCTGCCATTTCATCAATTCGCCGCTGGTGTCGACCACCAATGAATTTTGCATCCAGCCATTCTTTAACGATCATTTTAGCTAGCTCGGAACCAATTACACGTGAACCAAAAGCAAGAATATTCGTATTATTATGTTGCTTCGAGAGCTTCGCTGAATAAGGCTCACTGCATACCACCGCACGAATTCCCGGTACCTTGTTTGCGGATAAAGAAATTCCTACGCCGGTTCCACAAATAAGGATGCCTAAATCGTAATTATGATTAGCGACTTCTTCAGCTACCTTTTTACCATAAATGGGATAATCGGTTCTTTCACTTGAATAGGCACCAAAATCAGTGACCTCGTGGCCTAATTCTTTTAGATATTCAATAATTATAGGTTTTAATTCATAACCCACGTGATCGGAACCAATTGCAATTTTTGACATTTTAAGCACTCCATTCTTAGATTTGTTTTAAATGATCGATGATTGTTTTATAATCTTTTGACTTACCAAATAATGCAGAAGTTCCCACAACAAAATTACTAACCCCAAGCTTACTCAGCTGTTGAATACGTTCTGGAGAAATTGCGCCATCAACACCTACAATATAATCAAAATCCTGTTTTAACTGACAGACTGCTTGTAATTTAGGCAAAACAGCATCCAAAAATTTTTGTCCAGCAAAACCTGGGTTAACTGTCATTACTAAAATAGCATCAACTAATGGTAACAATTCACGTACTGTTGCTAATGCTGTATCTGGATCGATGGCAATACCGGCTTTTTTACCTAATTGATGAATAATATCGATTGTTCGTGCAGGATGACGATCTGCTTCTGGATGGATATAAATTAAGCTAGCACCTAAATCTGAAAATAATTTGACATAATGACTGGGATTTTCAATCATTAAATGCGCATCTAATGGCTTAGTTGTAATTTGACTAATTAATTCATAGTCCTGTAAGCCCATACCAAAATTAGGAACAAACTGTCCATCCATAATATCCATATGAAACATATCGATTCCTGCAGCTTCCAGTTCTCGTACTTCATTTTCCAAATTAGCAAAATTTGCACACATCATTGATGGTGAAATTAACTTCATTTTTAACCCTTCTTTCCATTTAAGTAATCGTTTACGCAAACACAATTAATATGAGTAAACGATTACTCAATGCGTATTAAAAAAATTAGGCCGTTCCCCTGACAACTAGTTTGACCGGTACTTGGATATTTTTTTTGCCTTTGATAGGTAAATTATGAATCAACTTGATTAATCGCTCACTAGCTAACTCAGCTATTTCTTTTTTATTTTGGCGAACTGTAGTTAGTTGTGGATAGCAGACTTGAGCAATCGGCGCATCATCAAAACCGACTAATTTAAGTTGTTCAGGTATTTGTATTCCCAACAAATGTGCCTGTAAGAGAATCTTGGCCGCTAGATCATCACTGTTCGCAAAAATACCGAAGACACTAGCTGTATTCCTTTTTTGGATTAGGAAATGCTGGATTGGTTCTTCCACATCATCATATAAAAATACTGTCGATGTAATTTGAGTATTTTTTTTAGTCACATCCTGAAATCCACGTAGACGTTCTAACGTTGCAACAGATTTTTGTTTTGGTGACATTATTGTAATATCCTGCGTTTGCTTCAATAAATATTCGGTAGCTAGCACTGCTCCAGCGTAATGATCTGAACCGACAAATAATACATCATTATCTTTAGGGTTACGATCGATACAAATTAGCGGTAACTTACTGTGCAGATCTGTTGATTTAAAATCTATAGCACCCGAAATAATGATAATACCATCGACCATTTCACTTTCAAGAACCTTTAAATACTGAGATTCCTTTTCCTGATTATGCGCTGTATTGCAAATAATTGTGGAATAACCATGTTCAAAAAGGTAAGCTTCAATTTGTTGCACTGTACTTGAAAAAAAAGAATTGGTGATGTCTGGGACAATAATGCCGACTGTATTAGATTTATTGATTCTAAGGCTTTTAGCAACTCGGTTGGGTTCATAACCATACTTTTCAATAATATTTTGAACTCTTTTTCTAGTCTCTTCTGAAAACCGCCCATTATTATTAATGACACGGGAAACGGTAGCAGTAGATACACCGGTTAACTGTGCGATCTCCTTAATAGATAACTTGCGGTTCATTTTATCATCTACCTTTCAATTAAAGTTTTGAGTAATCGTTTACTCAAATTAGTTTACCGTTATTGTTATCACTTGTCAAATTCTTTAGCAAAGCGATAGATTGCTGTATAATCTAACAGCATTAATTATAATTGGTATATACCTTAAATAACTGTTTAGACGGTTCCACTAAGTCTACAGATATAATTGGTATTTTAAAATGAAAGCGGTATAATCAAGGCATATATTCAATATTTTGGGGGTATTTTTTGTATGGATGTAACTGATCTCGCATTACTTAAGGAACAATATACGACTAAAACTGCCTTAGCAACCGAATTGATCAATCTAGAGGCTATTTTGAGTTTACCGAAAAGTACCGAAGCATTTATCAGTGATGTCCATGGTGAGTATGATGCCTTTCAGCACGTTTTGCGCAACGGTTCGGGTAACGTTAAACAGAAAGTTGCCGATCTTTTCTCTGGCAAAATGACACCGCAAACAATTAGTCATTTTTCATTTTTGATCTATTATCCTAGTGAACGCTTAGCCGCTATTAAAAAGCGCTATCCCAACGCCAATGACTTACATCAATGGTATTTGGATACTTTTCAACGTTTAGTCGAATTACTGCATTTTGTGTCAACTAAATATACTCGTTCCAAGGTCCGCAAAGCCTTAGCGCCCGAATTTGTTTATATCACTGAAGAATTACTTTATGGTGATTTTAATAGTCCCGACAAAGCAGCCTATTACCAACAAATTACGGAAAACATTATCGCTTTAAAACAGGCCGATGAATTTATTATTGCGTCGTGCCACACCATTCAGCGGTTAGTGGTCGATCATTTACACTTAGTTGGCGATATTTATGATCGTGGCCCGCACCCAGAATTGATCATGGAGCGATTAATGCAGTATCATTCGCTGGATATTCAGTGGGGCAATCATGATATTCTCTGGCTCGGTGCTGTCTCTGGCTCCAGATTATGTCTAGCCAATCTATTGCGGATCTGCGCCCGCTACAATAATCTCAGTATTATTGAAGATGCGTATGGTATCAATTTACGCCACTTATCGCTGTTCGCCGAAGAGCACTATCAGGATAACGTGGCTTTTCGGCCTAAACAATTGCGCAGCGAGCGGCCGTTATCTAAGGCTGAGGAATTACAGATCACTCAGATCCACCAAGCAATCGCCATTATTCAGTTCAAGCTTGAAGGCCCAGTCATTGCTCGTCGGCCAGAATTTAAAATGGCCCACCGCCGCTTACTCGATCGTATCGACTATCAGAAAATGACAATTCAGCTTCACGGTAAAATTTATCCGCTAGAAAATACTTGCTTTCAAACGGTTGATCCAACTGATCCTTATAAGCTTTTACCTGAAGAAAAAAGAGTGATTGATCAGTTATTAGCGGCTTTCCGCCATTCAGATAAGTTACAGCGCCATATGAAATTTTTGATGCGTAAAGGCAGCATGTATCTGACCTACAATGATAATTTGTTGTTCCATGGGTGTATCCCCGTTACTGCCGACGGTAAATTTCAAGCCTTCAAATTACATGGTAAAGAATATGCTGGTAAAGCATTGCTAGATGTTTTTGAACAGAACTTGCGGGCCAGCTTTGCGCATCCCGGCGACGAAGACGATTGTGCCACTGATTTACTGTGGTATCTCTGGACTGGCCCCCTATCACCACTGTTTGGCAAGCATGATATGACCACTTTTGAACGCTACTTCATCAGTGATCCAGCTACCCACGAGGAACGCACCAATCCGTACTATAAACTGCGCCGTGAAGCTTGGTTCGTCGATTCAGTCTTACGTGAATTTGGTATGTCACCAGCCACTGGCCACGTGATCAACGGTCACACACCGGTGAAAAAGGGGCAAACGCCAGTGATGGCCGATCGTAAAATGATCGTCATTGACGGCGGTTTTTCCAAACCCTATCATAAAACTACCGGTATTGGCGGCTACACCCTGCTCTACAATTCTTACGGTATGCAGCTGGTGACGCACCAACCATTTACCTCTAAGGCTGATGCGATCGCCAATCTAACCGACATTATTTCAACTAAGCGCATCGTCGACCAAGTAGCACAGCGGAAACTCGTCGCTGAAACCGATATTGGCGCCGAATTAAAACAACAAGTAGCAGTACTGCGGCAATTATTAGCAGATAAGGAATAGAAAAAGGCTTGCGTCAATTTGGCGCAAGCCTTTTAATTTGCTATTTAGTAAAATCTACTGACTTAGTTTCTTTAGTCGTAGCTAAAGCAACAAAACAAGCAACTGCCATAACACCAAGATAGATACCAACCGAACGAACACCCCAGTTATCGGCTAACCAAGTGGCGATGGTTGGTGCAAAGGCTGCACCGACAATAGCAGCGACATTATAAGAAATACCAGCGCCAGAGTAGCGCACCTTGGTCGAGAATAATTCTGGCAATACTGCGCCAACAGGACCAAAGGAAATCCCCATCAAAACAAAACCAATGACTAAGAACGCGATTACACCGGCAACGTTATGCTGACCTTGTAATAAGAATGGGAATAATAGCGCAAAGACAACTAAAACCGCTGACGACGCCATTAAGATCCGCCGCCGACCCCAAACATCAGCATAATAAGAAGCAACTAAGATCATAACAGCAAAAACGATGATCGCACCCATCAATAAGGATAAGTATTCGCGGTTACTAAAGCCGAGATGAGTCGTGGCAAAGGTCAACGACCAAGTGGCTAAAGTATAAAATAAAGTATAAGTGACAGAAACAATAAACGTTCCTTGAATGATTTGGCGCCAGCTCGTTTTGAAAACTGTTTTTAATGGTGATTTAGTAACTTCGTTCTTTTCTTGAGCCAAACGGAATAATGGCGTTTCTTGCATTTGTTCACGAACCCAGAAACCAACTAAAACTAAGATTGCGGAAGCCAAAAATGGAACCCGCCAGCCAAAGCTGATCATTTGTGCTGGTGATAGGAATGATTCCAACACGAAGAATAGACCATTACTTAAGAAAAAGCCTAATGGTGCCCCAAGTTCAGGAAAGGCACCGTACAGTGCCCGCTTCTTTTTAGGGGCGTTTTCGGTAGCCACCAGAGCAGCCCCGGACCATTCGCCACCTAGACCAATGCCTTGAACGAAGCGGCAGAGACACAATAGAATAACGGCCATTAACCCTAATGTTGAATAACTTGGTAACAAGCCAATCAAAACGGTTGAACAGCCCATCAACAATAGCGAAACGACCAAGGTCCGTTTGCGCCCAATTTTATCACCAAAATGACCAAAAACGAATGAGCCTAAAGGTCGGGCAACAAAGGCGACCCCAAATGTTAGTAAACTCAGTAAAGTCGCAATCGTAGTGGTTACTTCAGGAAAGAACACTTTAGGAAAATACGCCGCTGCCGCAGTCCCGTACGCGTAAAAATCAAAAAATTCAATTGCTGTCCCAATCATTGACGCAAAAACGACCGTACGTACAGGATCACGTTTAAGGACAGTTGTTGCTTTTGTTTCGGTTAAACCATCTGTATCTTGCATATCTCAATCCACTTCCAATCTCATCTTTTTTTAATCTTTCATCCATCAACGATCAACTTTTCTTAATCAAGCAATCCTCACCTTCTTTCCTGAAAAATAAAAAGCCAAGAGCTTGTGACAGCTCTTGGCTTTACCAACGCTGCCCGCTTAATGCGGGCACTTAAAAATGTCAGCCCGCATTACCTAATAATCGCGCTGATAATAATAATATTGAGTTTTGCATTGGTATTTTTCATAACGAAATATCTTCTTTGTTTTTAACTTAATTTTAACTATACTATCACATTTTACATTTTACATTAAAATATGATTATAAAATAATTAAATTATTTTAATTGCAAAAAAAACGATCAGCAACAAAATAGTTCTGTCAACGATCGTTCTATGGTAGATTATTAAACAGTAGTTGCTGCGCATAAGCAGCATAAGTCGTGTTTGAAAAAGCAAATTTCTGCGCACTTTTCCAGACAGACGCTAAGAAAGAAGGCTCGCCATGTCAACCAAATTAATTGCACTCGATCTTGATGGGACAACATTAAATCCTGCTGGACAGCTTAGTTCCAAAACGCGTAACGTTTTGCGTGCTGCTAGTCAACGCGGGCATAAAGTCGTGATCACCACCGGTCGTCCAGATAATATTAGTGAACAATTCTACGATCAGCTAGACTTGACTACACCAATGATCAATTTCAACGGTGCATTAGTCCATGTCCCGCACCAACAATGGGCCTATGAACAAGCCACCACTTTACCGCAAGCCACTGCGTTAGCCCTATTAGAATTGAAACACGATTTTCCAATTAAAGTCGCCATCGCTGAAGGTAAACAATTTGTGCTGACTGATCGCCCCTTTCGTGATCTTCCTTTTTTCACCGATATGCCGGCACCAACAGTACTGCTTAACGCAGACTCACTGCAACAGGCACCTATTTCATTATCATTATTTACCGATGCCGTTACTTTGCCGCAATTACAAGCAGCAGTCAATCAGCGCTTTCCCCACGTTGTTGCACAAACTTGGGGCGCTTGGAGCGGCCCATTTTCTGCACTAGAAATCGTTCGGGAAGCAACACATAAATCAAGTGCCATTCAATATTTATTGGATTACTACCAGATGAACGCACGCGATGTTTTAGCTTTTGGCGATGACGATAATGACCGTGACATGTTGACTCATGCTGGCTGGGGGGTTGCCATGAAAAATGCCCGGCCAGCGATCAAAGTGCTAGCTAACGACGTGACCCCGCTCAGTAACGCGGACGATGGCGTGGCCGACTATTTAATTCGCCGGCTAGCTCTTTAAATGATATATTGATGAATGAAGGTACGATCAGCCGCGAAATCGGCCGCAACTGGTGATAGTGGCCAGGCAACCTCGTTGACAAAAATCAACTTGCCCGCTTTGAACTGCCACAGAGCAAGCACATCAACTTGATCAATTCGTCCATTTTCTGGGGTAATTAGCGCGATATAGTGTGCAGTAACTGCCCCCTTTTCTGACCAAAAAAGATCACGAATTTTTAAATCAGTAATGTCAGCATTGCTTGTTTTTAAATCAGTCAACCGCTCGATATACCGTGTTCGATTAATATTTTCACCATTGAGAACAGCAATAAAGGCCGGATGAAAAAATTCGTCCAACCGCGTTAATTCTTGGTGCGTTAGAATAGTGTTGAGCATTGTTTTAACTAAAGTCAATTCTGCTTCCATTTTTAGTTGATCCTTTCTACTTCACAATTAAGGTGATTTATTTGCCTAACGGAGCGTAGTTGTAAATTCCTCCATTACGTTCACTCGTTCAAACCATTTTGGTCATCGTAAGAAATATGCTGCTACTTTAAACTATAGTTACGGAGGTGTTCTTATGCAAACTCAAGCTTTTGCACGTGTGTTGTTACCCCATTATGAGCTGCGTTTTCTTAATACGGTTCCCGCCAAAGGTGTATACGCACTGCGCCATGATACAACGATCGCGGCGGCCACCGGTCGTAGCACGGATTATGATCTAACAGCAACCATGCAATATATCAGCCGGATGTTGACAGGAACACAACGGGGCAACTATCTGATGTGGGGCATCATGGATCGTCAAACTGATGAATTTTATGGCTTAATCCAACTTTGGCATTTTCAAAAGCAAACCGCCGAAGTCGGCTACGAAATTTTAAGTCAATGGCAGCGTCACGGTATTATGCAGGAAGTTTTGCCGCAAGTTGCTCAGCTAGCTTTCGAACAGCTAGACATCAAACGACTATATGCCGTAACCGGTGAAGCAAATTTGCCTTCGCGTCGCTTGTTAGAAAAAGTCGGTTTTCAACTGGATTCCAACTATCACGAAAAACTTTATACCTTTCAACAAACTGAATTAGCATTAGTACGCTACCAGCTTGATGCTAAAAAATGAGCCAGTGACAAGCAATTGTTTTCTAACTATAATATGCAAGCTGCCAGTAAAATCGGTTATTCAACTGATTTTACTGGCAGCTTTTAGCATCCCGATAAATTCTATTTTAATATCGAAAAGTACTTTGAACAAGATTACATTGATGATTATAGATCGAATTAAAATCTGGCTCTCCGTTTTCTGCTTCAGTAACTACCTAAATTTTAATTGAAAACGTCCTTCCAGCATTAGATATTAGTTGGCGGTATCAACAGCCCCTGATGTACCTTATTGAACTTAGATTATTTTTTATTTTACGCTCATCATTCATACAGCCAGTGCTAACCAATCTAATCCATCAATATTGGCTTTTGCTAATCTTTTAAATTTGATCCGTTTCCTAAGCCTTGCTTGCAGTCTTTTTAATGCACATTATCCAAAAACACATGATACGCTTTGGTGATTATTTTTTCATGATCTGCACTCTCGGCCTGTAATTCAATTTGTGCCTGCGCTAGATCCTGATCAGGCGCAATGCTGTAAGTGAACGTACCTGTACCGATTTCAGCACGCAATTCTAAATAATCATGCTCCACTAAGTGCAAAATTTGTTGAAAATCTTCATCAAACGGTTCCAGCATCAATGTATCTTTGAAAAATACCACACGACCAGCACGCAGCCAGTTAAAAAATTGTTGATTGGAAATTGGTATTTGCATTACGTGCCTCCTCTATCTCGCATAATTAGGTTAAGTTTATTAGCTAACCCCGCTAATAAACTTTTAATGCTCGTGGCGATGGCCATTCTTGTGGCAAAAAGCTTACCGCAAGAAACATGGCTCTATCTCGCATAACTAGGTTAAGTTTTATTAGCTAACCCCGCTAATAAACTTTCGATGCTCGCGGCGATGGCCATTCTTGTGGCAAAAATCTTACCGCAAGAAACATGGCGCTATCTCGCACACTGGGTTACTACTAATTAAAGTAACCGACAACTAACTATAATGCCATGTTTACCGTTATTTTGAGCGCAATAAGCATAGCACATTAACGCACAGCAAGGAAGACGCATGGCTGAATTTTCTGGAGACTGCTATCATAGAGGCAGTTATTTTAAATCTAATTGATGATTGTGAGTCCTCTTTATGCAAAATAAACAACCTGAGCAAATTGAAGTTCGTGGTGCGCGGGTCAATAATCTGCGGAACATTGATGTTGATATCCCGCTGCACCAATTTGTCGCCATTACTGGTTTATCTGGTTCTGGTAAATCGTCGCTAGCACTCGGTGTACTTTACGCTGAAGGCGCACGGCGCTACTTAGATGCACTGTCCACTTATACGCGGCGGCGAATCAGTCAAATGGGTAAAGCGGACGTTCGTGTTGTCCGCCATTTGCCGGCAGCCTTAGCACTACGCCAGCGGCCAAATGTGCCTAGTCAACGTAGCACCGTTGGCACGATGACGGAAAGTTTCAACGTTTTACGTTTGTTATTCTCACGGCTTGGCTCCCACGTATCACCTAGTGGCCAGCGGGTGGCCCCAACTTTACACGTTGCCGAAGAGTTACCGATCGATGCTGGCGACGGCACTAGCTTTTTTGGCCCTGGTGCTGAACGTTTCGCCTTTAATTCTGCCGGTGCCTGCCCGACTTGTCAGGGTAGCGGGCAAATCCGGCAAATCGTGTCTGAGCGGCTGATTCCTGACGATAATTTGACGATTCGCGACGGTGCAGTAGCTTCTTGGCGCTTGCCTGGGCGTAACTTTATGCCGCTAGTCGCGCAAGCAATCGGCGTCGATATTGACACACCATTTAAACAGCTAAGTGCCGCCGACCGCGATATTGTCCTTCATGGTGAGAAAAAGAAATACGCCATTAATATTCCTACCGCCACCGGCAAAATTTTCCATATGGATAACGCCCAATTTGAAAATGCATTTGCTGCAGTGACCGATAGTTTAGCAACTACCAAAAATGAACGGGCAATCCAACGTTTAAATCGCTTCTATTCTTTTACCACTTGCCCAACTTGTCATGGTAATCGGTTTGACCCGAAGTTGCTGCAAACTTTAGTCGCTGGTAAAAACATTGCTGAAGTCAGCGACTTACCACTAAAGGATCTATCCGCCTTTGCCCAAACCATCGTACCTTGGTTACCAGCAAAAATGCACAAGATCGGCCAAACCTTAGTCAATGAATTTACCAATAGCTTAACGCCATTGCTTGAGCTGGGCTTAGACTATTTAACGTTGAGCCGTGCTGGGATGACATTATCAACTGGCGAACTGCAGCGGATCCAGCTTAGTCGTACCTTGCGCACTGCGACAACCGGCGTGCTTTACGTTTTGGATGAACCATCGATTGGTTTACATCCGGCTAACGTTACCGGCTTGATCAAAATCATGCGCGCCTTGGTCGATCAAGGTAATTCATTAGTGGTAGTTGATCACAACACACACGTAATTGCTGCAGCCGATACAGTGATTGAAATTGGTCCCGGTGCTGGCCGTAAAGGTGGGCAGATCTTACATCAAGGCAGCGTTGCTCAAATCAAACAGCAAGCAGATTCACTGATTGCGCCTTATTTAACTGGTCAAGCTGATTTATTGGCTCGGCAGCCACAGCCGGATATTTTTGGTGCCGGTAAGTTTAGTTTCCATGTCAAGCAGCGCTACAACTTACGTGATGTCACCGCACAATTTCCATTAAATCGTTTAAGTGTAGTCACTGGTTTTTCCGGTGCCGGTAAAACGACTTTGATTCTGGATAGCTTAGTCCCAGCACTACAAGCGCAAATCAAAGGAACACCGCTGCCACAGCACGTTGATCAACTGCAAGCAGATTTACAGCGTGTTGTGATGATCGACTCGACACCAGTTGGTAAAAATACACGTTCCACCGTGGCCACTTATACGGGTATTCTTGATCGCTTACGTAAATTATTTGCCCAAACTCCAGCCGCTAAAGCTCACCATTGGGGTGCGGCGCATTTTTCTTACAATACCACTCAAGGTGCGTGCCCGACTTGTAAAGGTACTGGCCACATTTCCCTAGATGTGCAATATCTGCCGGATATTGATCAGGCCTGTCCCACCTGCCACGGTCAGCGCTATAATCCCGAAACGCTACAAATTAAGTGGCATGACCTATCGATCGCCGATATTTTAGCTTTATCTGTTGATCAAGCTGTCCCTTTATTTGCCAAATATAAAAGCTTACATCACTTAGTTTTAGCCTTACAGAGCATGGGACTTGGCTACTTAAAACTCGGCGAAGCGACCCCACAATTATCTGGTGGCGAAGCACAACGATTAAAATTAGTGGCCGAAATGGGTCAGATGCAAGCAGGTACGCTATTTATCTTCGATGAACCCTCCGTTGGGTTGCATCCCTTAGATACACGGACACTGATCCATGTTTTCGATCAATTACTGGATCAGGGTGCTACGATCATTACGATCGAACATGATCTCGACATTGTGGCTAATGCCGATTATGTTGTTGATGTTGGTCCCCGCGGTGGTAATGCCGGCGGCAAAATTGTGGCTAGTGGTACGCCGCAACAAATTGCTGCCAATACCAACAGTATCACTGGTAAATATCTAGCCCAGCAGCTGCAGCTTTTTCACGTTTAATTCCGCCTGTACCATTGACAAGTTTTCAATCAGTTTTACAATAGTAGTTAAACTATATTATGAAAACTGGTTGAAACTAATTTTCATAACATTTAATACAATACGTCATAATTCGTTGTTAGTGATTTGGGAAGGACCGATTAATTTTTTATGAAGCGAACTTATTTGTACGTTTTAATTTCAACCATCTTGTTTAGTTCCATGGAAATCTCGTTGAAACTGGCTGGTAGTGCCTTTAATGGGATCCAGCTTAACTTTCTCCGTTTTCTCGTCGGTGGATTGTTCCTATTGCCGTTTGCCATCAGTGCTTTAAAGAAACAGCACATCCACTTAACTGGCCGTGATCTGCTGTTGTTCATGTTAACTGGTCTCAGTTGTGTGTTGATCAGTATGACGTTTTATCAGTTAGCCGTTGAAGTTGATCAAGCCTCTACTGTAGCCGTTTTGTTCAGCTGTAATCCGATTTTTGCCTTGATCTTCTCTTACTTGATCTTGCGTGAACGGCTTAGTCGAACCAACTTGATTGCCGTTGCTGTTTCCTTGATCGGCTTGCTGATCATCGTTAATCCAGCTCATTTAACCAATCCATTAGGTTTAGCATTATCGATCACTTCAGCAGTCACTTTTGGCCTCTACTCGATCATTTCTCGTTGGGGTTCGATGCGCCGCAAGTTTAACGGTCTAACAATGACTAGCTTAACCTTTCTGGCTGGCTCCGCTGAATTAGCCATTTTAATGGGTCTGTCCCACGTGCCTAGTATCGCTGCCGGCTTAAGTAGTGTTCCCGCACTAAAAACATTTGCGGCAATTCCCTTTGTTCAAGGGATCGCTTGGCAAAATATTTTACTGCTAGCCTACATTTGCATTGGCGTGACTGCCGGTGGTTTCGGTTTCTACTTCTTGGCCATGGAAACATCTGATGTTTCCACCGCTTCACTGGTTTTCTTCATTAAACCAGCACTAGCACCGATCATGGCAATGTTTATGTTACATGAAGAAATTATTACACCAACGATCATCGGGATCGTTGTGATCGTCCTTGGTTCGGTCATCATGTTCTTAGGCAATCGTTTTGCCGAACAAGACGCCAGCATGCAGTACAAAGGTATTTTTGCCAAGTTATTGCGGAAACCTGGTACACCGACTGAATTACAACAAAAGTTGGCGGCTGAACGCCGAGAATTAGAGCACAAGAAAGCTTTAGAAAAAAATCTAAGTAAATAACTGCAATTAACGTTACGCTACTGAAAAGTTGGCGTGACGTTTTTTTATTCAGTAACCAAAAAACCGCACGTCAATGAACTTCAAATTAGAAGTCATTGGCGTGCGGTTTTATTTTAGTAAGTACATCGTAACTATCCTAATAGCTGGTTGATTTTCAGAACTCTGAAATTTTGTTTGAACAAGATATCTCAGTGTGTACGGATGGAACCGATCAACTCTATTTACATGTAAACCTCAGAAATCTAGATGCCTTTTCAACATATTCTACCCTTCACGTAAATTACGAATCGTCATCAAGGTCCCTAAGCTAAGCACATAGAGCAAAGACAGGAACGCCATCACCACGATCAGATCATAACGATCCATCAAAAAGCCGATCACCATCGATGAAAAGCCGCCGACTGCCCGGCCAACATTCATGATCGTATTGTTAGCCGTTGCGCGAATTTCCACTGGGTACAAGCGGCTGATCACCGCACCATAGCCCCCATACATTCCATTCGAGAAAAAGCCGATCAGCACTTCTGCCAGCAATAACGTCCATTGATTTGTCGCCAACGTGATTGCAAACACCGCCACTGCTGAAATGATCAGAAAAATGGCAAAGGCGCGCCGTGCACCAAATTTATCCATGATCGTGCCAAAGGTGAACATACCTAGACTCATACCAATGATCGTCGCAATCATCCACAAGGACGAGCTAGCAGCGCTAATACCCAAACGTTGCTGCATGATCGATGGCAACCAGTTCATCAGGCCAAAGTAACCAGCAATCTGCACCATAACCATGATCGTCAGTGCAATCGTCTGCCAAGCCAGCTGTGGCGTTTTAAATAAAGCACTGATCGTGGCCTTTTGGTGTTGGCTTTTATCTTGCTGCAAGGCAGTAAACGCGGGACTTTCCTTTAAGTGCCGACGCACGAAGAAAATTAAGATCACCGGTAAAACGCCGCAGAGAAATAAGCCGTGCCAACCGAAATGTGGTAGGATCAGTGCCGCCAAAATAGCTGCTAAGATCGCACCGATTTGACCACCGATCGCCGCCACTGAAGTCATTTTCCCGACTCGCTTTTGTGGAAAACTTTCCGCGATCAAAGCGATACCACAGCCGTATTCGCCACCAGCACCGATTCCAGCGATGAAACGACATAAGTAGACGGTCCAAATATTGTTGGCAAAATACATGGCGGCGGTGGCGATGGCAAAAATAAAGATCGTCTGCGAGAACACTTTTACGCGTCCGTAACGATCTGCTAGTAAGCCAAAAAGCACACCACCAACCAACATCCCTAAGTTAGTCACTGAGGCGATCAAGCCCGCCTGCGTCCCCGAAACGTGCAACGTCGTGATGATCGACGACAAGGCAAAGGAGAGAAACATAACATCCATATTCTCTAAACCAAAGCCAGCCGCTGACGACGTGATAACTTTTTTCTGGTACGGACTGAGACTTGTATCCACTTGATGCTTGATTGGTGCTTCCATATTCAATTCCTCCAAAATGGCTGCTCACTGACAGCCGTTTATTTTGATCGGTTCTATTATTTCACGATTCATACTACTTAGCAAGACGCAATTAAGAGGCGCTCTGCCCAATTCCACTGGCCTGCTGTATAAACGCCTGGAACAAACGTTGCGCTGCCGGGTGATCGGGGTACATGATCTCCGGATGCCATTGCACCGAAAATAATTGCTGCTGCGGTGCCTCCAGCGCCTCGATCACGCCATCAGCACTCCGCACACTGACTTTTAAACCCGGTGCTACTTGCGCAACTGCTTGATGATGAAAGGAATTCACCGCGTAAGCGCCTTGTAACAGGCTAGCTAACCGCGTTCCACTAATCACTTGAACTTGATGCGTCGTCTTCGTCCCAGAAATTGGTCGTTGCTGATGTTTGATCGGCGTGCCGGTAATATTTTGTACCAACGTCCCACCTAAAGCCACGTTAATAATTTGCTGACCACGGCAAATACCAAAAATCGGTTTGTGCGCCGCCAACGCTTGCTTAACCAATGCAATCTCAAATAAATCGCGCGCACGATCGAGTTCACCAGTTGCTGGATCTAACTTTGCTCCATATAAATCAGGTGAAACATCATGACCACCACTTAAAAGTACTGCATCCACCGTTGCTAAAAGTTCTGGCACTAATTCGACCGCCAAGGCTGGTACCATTAGTGGTAATCCACCACTGGCCGTCACCGCGTGGACATAAGTTTCTGGTGTCGCGGTTAATCGCCGTTTATCCATTATTTTTTTAGTATTCGTAATTGCAATTCTAGGCCGCATCCGCCCACCTACTTTCCCTATTCTTAATGGTTCCCATTTTAACACTCGATTACCCTGATGCGACGCTTTTTTAGTGCTATACTAAAAATTAAAAAAAGCGAGGAACCCTAATGCAATTAAAAGTTAATGCAACCAATTGGCAGCGCTCGGCAGCGTTTGCCGTACGGATGCAGGTCTTCGTCCGTGAACGTGGTTTAGCGCTACAAGATGAATTTGATGATCAAGACAATGATGGTACGATCTATGCGGTCATCTATCACAATGATGAACCCGTGGCCACTGGCCGTTTTAAGCAGTTAGACGCCACCACCATGCGACCTGGGCGGATTGCGACGTTGGCTAGCCAACGCGGTAATGGTCTCGGCGCTAAAATCATTATCGCCTTGGAACAAGTCGGCCGCCAACACGGCTGCACACAGTCCGTGATCCACAGCGAATTAACCGCTCAAGGCTTTTATGCTAAGTTAGGTTATCAGCCCAGCGGCGAACCATTTTCCGAAGACGGCGTGCCTTGCATCCTCCTGACCAAGCAATTAACACCGGTTATTGATTGACGCTCACAGTATTTTCACGGTATATTATGAGGACAAGCCTGATGGAGGTAACTTATGCAAACTATGATCGTCGATTTTATCGACCAATTCGGCTACCTAGGCGTTTTTCTACTAATTACTTTAGAAAATGTCTTTCCGCCAATTCCCTCAGAGATCGTACTCACATTTAGCGGCTTTATGACGCTACATTCTTCAATGACTTTGACTGGGGTGATCATTGTCGCCACCGCTGGTTCTGTTGCCGGCGCGATCATCCTATACGCGGTTGGCCGTCTGCTATCGGTAGAGCGCTTGGAACGCTTGATTGATGGCAAAGTTGGTCGGCTACTGCATTTTAAACGTAGTGATCTAGAAAAAGCCGAGCGCTGGTTCGTCAAACGCGGTAAAAGCACCTTATTTTTCTGTCGGTTTATTCCGATCGTTCGCAGCCTGATCTCGATTCCTGCCGGCACCACAAAAATGCCGTTCATTCAATTTCTATTTCTGACCGCGGCTGGCACATTGATTTGGAACGTGGTGCTAGTCACACTAGGGCAACATGCCGGCAAAGCGTGGACCCAAGTCGCTGGCTACGTCGATACCTTCGCCCACATCACGTTGATCGTACTAATCGTCTTGATCCTCGCCGGCGTGGCTTACTTTGTGAAAACCCGCTTTGGGAAAAAAGCTAAAAAATAAAAAAGTCGCAGATTTTTCTGCGGCTTTTTGTTTACGCTAGATCAGCGCCATTAGTCTGAATGACTTTTTGGTACCAGTAAAATGAATCCTTGCGTGAACGAGCTAAGGTGCCGTTGCCTTCATCATCCTTATCGACATAGATAAAGCCGTAACGCTTCGACATTTGACCTGTACCAGCGGAAACGAGATCGATGCAGCCCCACGGGGTGTAGCCCCATAGTTCAACGCCGTCCTCATTCACGGCTTTGATCATTTGCTCAATGTGAGCACGCAAGTAGTCGATGCGGTACGGATCATGGATACTACCATCGGCTTCAACTTTATCGCGTGCACCTAACCCATTTTCCACGATCATCATTGGTAAGTGATAGCGGTCCTGCAGCCAATTCAGTGCATAGCGCAAACCTAGTGGATCAATTGGCCAATCCCATTCGCTGGTTTCTAAAGTAGGATTAGCTACGATCTTGAAGCTAGCGCCATCAGCAGCAATCGTCATCGAATTATAATAACTAAAGCCAATGTAATCGACGGTCCCTTCTTGCAACACGATGCGATCTTCAGCCGTGATATCCGGCCGCAGACCATGTTGCTTGAAGTAAGCCTCCATCCCCACGGGGTAACGGCCCCATGCCTGGACATCGGACCACCAATAACGCCGTTGCATCATTTTTTCAGCAACTAAAATATCAGCTGGTTTGGCTGATGCCGGATACAGCGGCGTGAAATTGATCATACTGCCGATCTTAAAATCAGGATTGATCTGGTGACCCATTTTAACCGCTAAGGCACTAGCAACGACTTCATAGTGTGATGCTTGATACATCAAGGCTTCACGGGTTGCAGCGTCTTCATTATTGCGGAAAACTAAACCAGAATCTGTCGCCACTAGAAAATCATTCATATAATCCATTTGGTTATTGATCTCATTAAATGTCATCCAATATTTAACCGAATTACGATAGCGCTTGAAGCAAACTTCAGCGAAATGGACGAAGAAATCGATCACTCGCCGATCGCGCCAGCCACCATATTCGCTGACCAAATGATAAGGCATTTCAAAATGCGATAAAGTGATCACCGGTTCGATGCCGTATTTATGACATTCCGCGAAAACATCATCATAAAATTTCAAGCCTGCTTCATTAGGTTCGGCCTCATCGCCATTGGGAAAGATCCGCGTCCAAGCGATCGAAGTCCGAAAACAGTTAAAGCCCATTTCGGCGAACAACTTGATATCTTCCTTATAATGATGATAAAAATCGATGGCGCTATGATTAGGGTAGTTTTCACCGGCTTGGACGCCGTCAGTGATCTTGCGTGGTACTTTGTTAGCACCAGCCGTCATCACATCCGCGATGCTCAGCCCCTTACCACCGGCTTGCCACCCACCTTCCAATTGATGGGCAGCAACCGCGCCGCCCCAAAGAAAATCTGCTGCTAAACCACTTTTGGACATAAAGATTACCCTCCTTGTACTCAAAAAAAGAGTGGCATTATGGGCCACTCTAATAACCTACTCAGCCAGACGCTTATATAAATCGACAATTTCACCAGCTAGATCGCGAAAAGTGATGGCATTCATAATGTGATCTTGTGAATGTACCGTCAACAAGGTGACCTTAGCGTGTTCACCATTAGCTTCAGCGGTCAACATATCGGTCTGCGCATTATGGGCCTCAACCAAAAAATGATCCGCCTCTTTCAATTTAGCAGTGGCGGTGTCAAAATCACCTGTCTTAGCTGCATTGATTGCTTCAAACGCAGAACTTTTAGCGTTACCACCATTAACGATCAGACCCATGATCGATTGTAGATCTTGTTCTTTTTCTTCTGCCATAAATCAACTAGCTCCTTTATATAGTACATAATCATACGAAAAGTGGCAGCCAACAGCGCCGCCACTTTCATTGGGATGTTTAAAAATCACTATTGTATTGGTCTTCTGAATAACGTAAACGTGCTGGCAAAGCAGCTTCCACTTAGCTAAACATTTTACCGACCCGCATTGACTTATTTAGCTGCGTCGATTGAGGTTAATGCTTCATTTAAGACTTTTTCACCGTTCATCATACCGTAGTCTTGCATATTAATGACTTCAACTGGAATATCAACGCTATCCTGGAAGTTTTTCAGCATATAGCGAACTTGCGGTCCGAGCATTAGAATATCAGGATGCTTTTCAGCAATTTTATTATTGGCATCAGAAGAAGCGGTTGCAAAAATTTCTGCATCGACCCCTTTGGCTTCCGCAGATTTCTGCATCTTAGAAACTAATAAACTTGTTGACATACCTGCTGCACAAACTAACATAATGGTTTTTTCAGCCATTTAAATCGCCCCTTACTTTTTAAAACGTTTTCATTTACGTTAAAAGTATAACTCGTAGGTACAAATTTTACAAGTCAATACCATTTTAATTCATTAATTTTTTGCCTTTGCAGCCGAATATACAAAAATAGGACCACGCCAGCTAAGCGCAGTCCTATTTGCTATTCTTTATTATCTTTACGGATGATTTTCGTGCTAACCTTGCGCATCAGGCGCAACAATTCTTGTGCTTCTTCTTCGCCAAACAAGGCGACCCAACCGTGAAAACGTTGGTGGATTGCTTGATTGATCGACAGCGCTACTTTTTGACCTTCTGGGGTTAACCGCAGATACAAACGCCGCCGATCTGCGGCATCGCGTTCTTGCTCAATGTAATGATGCTCTAGCATCACCCGTATTTGCCGCGAGATCGCCGCTTTAGTCACACCACGTTTAGTCGCAATATCCGACATCGCTACCTGCTGTCCTGCCGCAATATCGCGCATGATCAAATATTGTTCAAATGATAAATTAAATTCTTTGGTCGGTTCAGAAACCAGATCACTAATGTACTTAAACCCCGACATATAAACATCAATATAAGCTTCTAACAAAGCATCATGTGCCTGACTCATCATGAATGACTCGCTTTCTTATTCGTTTATATTGAGCGTACCATATTATTCATGTTTTAGCGCGTTTAATTGTCGTTTAAAGGCAAATGGTAGGCTAAAAATAACAATAAATACAAATAAAATAACTGTATTGATCACTGGTTTAGTCGCCAAATCGTTTAACGCGTAATTTAGTCCATTTAGTAAATAAGTGCCCGGTAAAATAGTACTAATGCCTTGATAAACTGCCGATAACATTGCATTAGGCAATAAGCCGCCAGAAACAATTAGTTGAATAAAGAGAATCGCTAGCGTTGCTAAAACGCCTAAAGTTCCCCACCAACGATCAAAGTTAAAGACGATCAATGTAAATAGTCCGCTACCCAGTAACAATAACAGCAATAACGTCATTGGATGCGCCACTGTGACGCCCATCCACCGAGTAACGACCAAAATACCAGCAGCTTGGAGCACGATTGCAGCGGCTAATAAACCGAATTTCTGCAAACGTGGTTGTGCTTGGAAACGTTGACTATAACGATTGAAACCTAATTCGGTCAAGACTGCGCCGATAAATAGCACCATGAAGATCACTAATGGTGCTAACACAGATAATAATGGTTTAGCTAAATTATCCGCCTGTGTTTGGCTCGCAACTGGAGTCACAAAATGATCAACATTAGCTGAAGTAAAGTTCAACTTGCTGACTTGTTGGCTACCAGCAGCTAACTTATTATTCAACGTCAACATGCCAGTATTTTCCTGCGCTAAACCAGTATCCAATTGGCTTGCGCCCTCATCTAATTGTTTGACACCAGAAGTTAGCGTTGGTACCTGATTATTTAATGTGGCCAACCCGATGGCTAACCGCTTAGTACCCGTATTTAAAGCATCGGAATTAGCATTTAACGTTTGTGAACCTGTATAAAGCTGGATCACACCGGAAGTCAGCGTTGGGACTTGACCGTTCAGTGTATTCAGGCCAGCGGCTAATTGTCCAGCACCAGATTTTAGTGTCGGGGAATTAGCATTTAACGTTTGCGCGCCGGTATCAAGTTGGGACACGCCGGAAGTTAGCGTTGGTACTTGGCTATTCATCGTGTTCAAACCAGCCGCAACTTTTCCAGTGCCATCAGTGTACTGAGTAACCCCACTAGCAACTTGATTCGAGCCTGAAGCCAATTGATTGACCCCACTCGTTAAAGTTGGTAACTGGCTATTCATCGTGTTGATCCCACCGGTTAATTGCGTTGCCCCAGAATTTAATTTAGCTGAATTAGCCGTTATGTCAGTTAAACCATTGTTTAAACTATTGGCACCAGTTTCAAGTTGCGCTAATGCCGTTGTTAAACTTGGTAATTGTGCTGACAATGCATTGACGCCAGTAACACTTTGCGTTAATCCACCAGTAACTTGAGTTGCTCCTTGATATAGTTCGCTGCTGGTACCAGTATTGGCAGCAACATCACGTAAGCCCTTAATTGCACTTAAGCTACCAGCATATAATGAAGTTTGCCCGTTTGCCCCAGTTACATAACCAGCATATAGTTGATTGATTGCCCCTTGTAATGATTGAACGCTAGCAGCTAATGTTTTTAGCTGGGTCACGTCGATCGATTTTAAAGGTGTTAACGCAGTTTGAATTTTTTGTAATTCAGTTTGATTGCTTTGTTGGGCGCTACCAACAGTTTGTATTGCCCCGGTGATCGCAGCTTTTTGTGCCGCGCTTAAATTACTAGCTTGAACCGCACTGGCATCGATTGCTGCAACAGCTTTAGCTGAGCTAGCAGTATTCGCGCCAATCGTTGTCAAACTGTCGGTTGTTGTTGTAACGGCACTTTGTAAGCCGCTCACCTGACTTTGTAATCGTGTAATCGTTGTGGCGACATCCGTACTATTGACCTGATCATGCAATGAGGTCAACCCAGTTTTCATTTGCTCTAAGCCAGTACTTAATGCCGTTAATTGTGTATCTTGGCTAGTCACACCTTGATTAACTTTTAGAATGCCATCAGCAACAGCTTGGCTGCCGGTCTCTAATTGTTGTAAGGCCGTATTTAATTTAGTAACGTTTGCTGGTAAAGCCTGTACGGAACTGTTGACTTGGCCTAATCCAGACGCCAATTGACGACTTCCGGTTTGCGCTGATTTTGTCCCACTTGTATAGGCGGAAATCCCATTCTGCAAGCTAGTTGAACCATCAGCCAATTGTGTTACCCCAGTAGCTAACGGACCAACCTTACTTTGCAGCGTATTAATACCAGTAGCAACTTGCTTAGCCCCATTAGTTAGCCGACTTGATTGGGCCGTTAATTGGTTGCCACCAGTTGCTAGCTTTTGCACGCCACTAGCAAGTGGACCAACACCACTTTGTAAGGTACTGATACCAGTAGCGAGTTGTTGCACCCCATTTGTGTAGGTGTCAACCCCGGTATTTAATTGGTTGCCACCAGTTGCTAACTTTTGCACGCCACTAGCTAATGGACCAACACTACTTTGTAAGGTACTGATACCGCCAGCTAATTGACTGACGCCTGCTGTGTAGGCACCAACACCTGTATGTAACGTTGCACTACCTGAATACAGCTGATAGACCCCTGATGACAGCGTCCCTGTCTTGCTATTTAGTTCATTCAGCCCACTGCTTAATTGTTGACTACCAGAACTTAATTTCTCTGTACCTGTTTTTAATTTCTGGGTACCAGTATGTGCTTGACTGACGCCGCTACCCAATTGCTTCAATGCAGTAAACACATTTTGATCGTAAGCTGCCTGTACGTTAGCAACTACTTCGGCGCGTAATTTTTCAGCAACCTGTTGTGTGATCAAATGAGAAGCAAAATTGTTATGATCTGACATGGCCACCTTGATTTGACTGGTTTTTGGTTTCGTGTTCAGTGCCGTGGTCGCATTCTTAGAAAAATTATGCGGCAACGTCACTTTCATCAAATAAGTGCCATCTTTAAGCCGCGCGTTAGCAACTTTAGCCGAAACAAAATGCCAGGTAACTTGATGATTATGTAATAATTGTTTTTTTACACCCGTCCCCAACGCTACCGTCTTACCTTGAAACTTAGCGGGTTGATCCTGATTGACCACCGCCACATTAATCCGGCTAGTGCTAGTTTGTTGCTCATATGCAACAAAATTCATTGCGATGAATAATAATAGCAATGGAATAATGACAATTAAGCCTAGTAATAATAAAAAGCGTGAATGCTTTTTCATCGTCTGCATGAAATGATCGCCTCCATTTTTAATTAACGCGCTATATAGTATATACCATTAACTTTATGAGTATCGCGCAAACTAAATTTTTTGTCAAATCAATTTTGCGTCACTACTACACAAAAAAACCGGCAGCAAAACTAATTTGCTGTCGATTGATTAGGCAATTGAGCGATAAACTCACCTTGAGTCGTCGCGATCAATTCAGTATTAATTTGAAAAACTTCGCGCAGCCGTGCCGGTGTGATCACAGCTTGTGGCGTACCAGCAGCAACGATTGCGCCATCCGCTAACATCAGTACCTGCTGACTAAAATGGCGCGCCTGATTTAAATCATGTAAAATCATCACGATCGTTAAATGCATTTCTCGATTTAACTTAGCCAATAATTCCATGAAGCTAGCTTGGAAGTGAAGATCTAAATAAGTCGTTGGCTCATCTAACAGCAAGTACTCCGGTTGCTGTGCTAAAGCCAACGCCAACCAGACCCGTTGCTGCTGTCCGCCTGATAATTCGGCCATACTTTGCTGTTGCAGTGGCGTCAATTCTAAATAATCCAAAATTGGTTTGATCGCGGCATCATCAGGTTCCGCCAGCAGCGAATGGTATGGTAATTGGCCAAAACGAACCAAATCAAGAACAGAAATATCGTCATATAATAAATTATGCTGATGAACGACCGCCACTTTACGTGCATAAGCTTTAGCGGAAAACATCGTGATCGGCTGCTGGTCTAAATAGATCGTTCCTGCAGTTGGCTTGAGTTCCCGGGCTAATAATTTAAACAGTGTTGATTTACCAGATCCATTTGGCCCAATCACCGCCGTCATGCTCCCCGGTTCGATCGTAAAATCCAAACGATCAATCCCCCGTTTTTGTTGCGGATAGGTATAGCTCAATTGTTTAACTTGCATGGCGCTGTCCCCCTTGCCGCGCTAAAATAAAAATCAAAAATGGGCCACCGATCACCGCTAAAATCGTGGCGGCAGTCAGTTCATTTGGAATGACCACCAACCGACCCACCGTATCCGATAGTAACAGTAAAAAAGCTCCTGCTAACACAGAAAATGGAACCACTTGTCGATAATCATGACCGACAAAATAGCGGCTGACATGGGGTACGATAATACCGATAAATGGCAGCACACCGACACTGGCCGTTACCGTACTGGTTAGATAAACCGCTAATAGCAACAAAGCTAGCCGCACCCAAACCACTGCTACGCCTAAAGTTTGCAATTGCGCGTCGCCGATCTTCAAATAATTAGCCCACGGTGCCAGCCATAATGCCAACATCAAGCCAATAATACCGAGGATCACTAAAAAGAGTGTGGTCGTCCATGTACTAGTCGCAAACGTTGTCCCGCCGAGACTGGTTGCTGGCGTGAAAATTTGTTGAATCCCCACAAACATAGCGTTCAAGGCCACCCCAATCAGAATCAAGCGGTAGGGATCCATTTGCTTTTGAAATTGAAGTAACAATAAAAAGGCGACTAAGCCGCCTAGTAATGCAAAAATAAATTTATTGAACAGTAATGCTGGTAACAATAAGCTGCCGAGTAGTTGAAATAAACTGGCACCAGCGGAGATGCCTAAAATACTGGGGTCAGCGATCGCATTACGCAAAGCTGCTTGAAAAAAAGCACCAGCGATCGCCAACATCGCCCCGCTAACTAAAGCCGCGATGATTCGTGGTAAGCGAATATTGAACAGCGTGTTAAACTGCTGTGCATTTAAATGCGTTAAGTTGATCGTGGTTGCCCCTTGCAGCAAGGCAACAGCCAATAGTGCGATCAAAGCAACCAATAGCACGATATAAGCCCAGATTGAACGTTGCTTCACTTTGTCGCCTCCTTAGCCGGATATAACCAGCGACTGATCTGCTGTAAGCCAGTAACCACATGCATATTGGCTGTCGCGTCAAATTCAGGTTGCTGTAGATCATAAACGCGCCGTTGCTGGACCGCTGGCATTTGCGCCCACATTGCGTTTTGCTTAAATTCCTGCTCGAATTGCGGCTTGACCACTTCTGGCATGGCGTGTTCTAAACGTAAAATAACGTCAGGTCGTTGTTGCGCTAGTTTTTCGTTATCCGGTGTTAAATAGGGTTGTGTTTTATCTGGATAAAGATTTTCTCCGCCCGCCAAGCGTACGAGATCACCGATATAGGAGGTATCGGTGGCAATCATGTAGCCAGCACCAGGTAAGCCCATTAAAACCAAAACTTGTGGCTTGGCACCCTGTTGTCGTGCGTGCACCTTTTTAACCGCTTGATCGATCAATTTCACTTGCTGGTGTGCCTGCTGCTGACGTTGATAACGCTGACCCAACGTTGTCAACGTTTGTTTCAAGCTGGTAACTGTATCTAAATTTAAGTACTGCGCGTGAAATTTATGGGATTTAAAAGTCGCCTCATACTGCTCTTTTAGTACCGTCACTGAATAAACGGCGGTCGGCTTTAAGGCAGCAATTTTTTCAATATTTGGTGACATTGGACTGCCGACTTTGGTCACTTTTTGATAGCGTGCTGGCAACTGGTTGGCAGTCGTTGGCACACCGACCAGTGGCAGATCCAGCTTGGCCGCCATTTCCGTGACCGCTACAGTTGTCGCTACGATCCGCGGTTGCTTGTGCTGGGTGGCTTGAGGCGTTGGCCGCAACTGTAACCAAGCGACAACGCCCAGTACTGCGACCAATACCACAGCTAATAAAATAAAAACTAATTTACGTGCTGACTTCATTTTCAACTCACCTAATTATTTCCGTTTGATAAAGAAGTACGTGGCCACCGCTAAAATTGCCACCGCTACCGAACCGCCAGTCAAGATTGCCGTCTGCGTTTGTTTATTTTTCTTATTCAGAGCAGCAATCTGTGCGTTTTGCTTACGGGTGACACTAGTTGTGGTCGTTTTTGCAACGATTTTTTTCTGACTGCTAGCGCTAGCGGCACGACTACTGGCGCTGCTAGAACTGATCGCACTGCTCTCACTGCTGGTACTATTTGAACTAGTGGTACTGTTTTCACTGCTACTGGCACTCGCTGCTGAACTGGCAACCGCCGCTGGTGCACTGCTACTAGCTGCAGCGCTATTGAGTGCAGGTAAATGACTGGTATCAAATTTAAAGCTAATATCGTGGTTGGCCGTGTACACATTCGGTACGTTGATGGCAATCGAGCTATTGACCACTTGATTTAAATTAGGTGTTTGAAAGGCGTAAGAATAGTCATAACCGCTAGCACTTTGCGTTTTGCTGACGTTCGCTGGTCCTTGCCCGTTGATGCTGAGCACCGTCACCGGCCATTCACCTAATTGGGTGCTGGTGTGGATCGTCATTGTGACCAAATATTGATTACCGTTCGCTACCACATTTGCCGGCTTAACGTAATAATTAGACGCCATCGACGTTTGCTGTGTGCCATATTTCAAGGCTTGATAATTGATCGCCTCCGCGCCAACTTTTGCGCTAACTGTAAAACTCACGAGCAGCAGTACCGCCCCTAGAATTAATCGTCCTATTTTTCGTTTCATTTTCTACTCTCCCACATGCAGTCGTTTATACACAGCAAAACCGATGATCACCAACGCCACTGCACCGAAGCCAGCAATTTCTGCCATAAATGGATACACCTTTAATTTAGCTGACTTTTGTTGCTCTGCCGCTGTAATGGTGGTTGCCGCCGCAACTTTTTTAGTTTTATTCGCCGCTGTTTTAGCTGGTTTAGTCGCTTTAACTGCTTTAGTTGGTTGTGTGGCACTAATTGCCGTTAAACTGGTGCCGGCGGCCGGTAAGATCGTGTTGCCATTCGCTGCTTGAACCAAGCTGATCGTCGTCGCCGGTAACCCCTGCGTCGTTGCTGCGTTGGCTGCAGCTAAATAATTAGTGCCGCCACCTTGCGCCTTGCCGAAGGATAACCACACTTCAAATTGCTGGTTGCTGATGCCAGCGATCGGCACTGTCATGCTGATCGTTGCGGGGATCGGCTGATCTAACCCCTGCTCATTGCTGATGTGGAACGCATAAGTCCAAATATCGTTACCACCGGCAGTGCTGTGACTAAAATCAGAATAGCCACCATAATTGACGGATAATGGCTGAAATTTTACGTAACCAGTTGGCGCTTGAACCGTGAGATAAACCTTGTACCCACTACTATCTTTCACCACTTTAGCAGTATGCGTGTAGTAGTTATTAGCTGTCGAAAGCTTGCTCCGCGTTTCGTCAAGTACTTTGTACGGGATGTATTGGACCGTTTTGGTGGGATTGATTAGGTTGGTACCGGTAGCAACAGGCGCAGAATCTGGTAATTTTTGTTGTATTTTATTTCTTAAATCATTGCTAGATTGGTTACTTAAATTAAAGACAGCAAATGCATCTTCCTCCATGTCACCTATTGGCGTGGTTAGACTAAAATGAACATTGCCTAATCCAGCTAAAATTTCTGGGGTCACTTCGAAAATATAATCAGCTGCAGTTGCACTATGCTTAATAACTTGCGCGCTTTTACCGTTAAGCGTCATCCCTTTAATATATTGTAAGCCGTTGGTTACGAAGAAAACGGTTTTTAGTGTCTTCCCATTGTCACTTACTATTAATTGTACTGATTTACTAATAAATCGTTGTGCTGCTGAAGTTGCAGTTAAATCAGCATTTTTGATTGGCACCGTTAAATTATAAGTACCATCCTTTCTAGCTAAGTTTAATCCCTGATTGGCAGTTGATTCTGATGCAGCCTTAGTTTTCGATTCAGATGCTGCTTTCGCTGCGGATTCAGCTTTGGCTTTCGATTCAGATGCCGCTTTTGCTGCGGATTCAGCTTTGGCTTTCGATTCGGACGCTGCTTTTGCTGCTGATTCCGATGACGTATTTGATTCAGTATCGGTACTATTTGCTGCAAACAGCGCTTGACCAAATTTGACCCGCGCCTTTTCATTCATCACCATACCCATTGCTGGCACACTGATCCTCACGGCGGCTGGCATAATGGTCGTGTCAAAATTCTTATCCACAGTAAAGGTTAAATCAGCTTTGGTGCCATCATTATTGGCGATTTTAGCGTCTTGATTTGCCACACTAAATGCGGTTACCGTCGAGGCGTTTTGCGTCAAATGTAAGGTCACCGTTACTTGTTTACCGGCCACTTTAACCGTAGCGGTCGGGGCAAAGAAACTGGCTGAAACTGATGCTTCATCCGTTTTTTCTTTCAGCACCGTCATGGGCACTTCATACGTCCCATCAACTAAATGTGCGGGATCAAATGTGGTGGTCGTCTGAATTGGTTTGGTAGTCATTGTACCAGTATCTGTATTATTGCTTGGTTGCTCAGTGATGGTTGGCGCCACGTATAGCGCTTGGCCGAATTTCACTTTGGCCGTTTCGGTCATTGATTTCCCCATGCCTGGAACAGCGATCGACATCGTTGCTGTGACCAACGCATTGGCAAACTTATCGTTGATAGCAAAAGTTAGATCAACGCTATCCTTAGTTTTGTTGCTGATTGTCGCGTTTTGATCAGCTAATGCAAAGGCTGCCACCAGCGACGCGTTTTGTGTGATATGCAGGGTTACTTTCGCTTTTTTATTGGCCACGGTAATGATTGCCTTTTTAGCAAAGAACCCTGCGGAATGTGATGGTGTAACGCCATCATCCTTTAAAATCGTTACGTCAGTTTGATAAACACCGTCAGTCAACTTGTTAGGATCAAAAGCTGGGAGTTTTGATGCGTCTGTCGTTTCAGTTGTTGTGTCCGTAGTATTTGGTTGGCTAGAACTCGATTCCGTTGTGCTCGATGCCTTAGCTGAACTACTGTTTACTTTATTGCTGGCTTTGGACTCACTAGCAGAACTTGCTTTACTTTCTGAGCTAGCGCTGGCACTACTTTCAGTCGTTGCGCCTGCTTTAACTGCCGTCAACTGACCAAATTTAACCTGTGCTTGTTGCTTCATGCTAAAACTTGGCATCGGCTGAATCGTCATCGTTGCTGGTACCGTCGTATCTGCGTAATTAGCGATATTGGTAAAAGACATGGTCGCCGTATCAGTGGTTTTATTGCTAAAGTCTGCAGCCGTACCATCTAAACTAAAATCAGCCACGGTGTTCGCATTTTTCTGTAAATACAAGCTGACGGTCGCCTTGCCATCAACGATCCTTACTACGGCAGTTGGTTTGAAGAAAGCATTAGCCATTGAAAGTTCAGTGCTTGAATCGGCTTTTAAGATAGCAATCGGTGCTTCATAGATTCCATCTTGTAAAGTAGTCGTGGCACTCTTGGTAGGGGCAGTTGTCGGATCTGTTGCTGAATACAGCGCTTGACCAAATTTGACCCGCGCCTTTTCATTCATCACCATACCCATTGCTGGCACGCTAATCGTCATGGTGGCTGGGATAATGGCCGTATCAAAGTTCTTATCCACGTTAAAGGTTAAATCGGCTTTGGTGTCGTCATTATTCGAAATTTTAGCAGCTTGGCCAGCCAAACTAAACACGGTTACCGTCGAGGCGTTTTGCGTCAAATGTAAGGTCACCGTTACTTGTTTACCGGCCACTTTAACCGTAGCAGTTGGGGCAAAGAACTTCGCTGAAATTGATGCTTCATCCGTTTTTTCTTTTAACACCGTCATGGGTACTTCATACGACCCATCAACTAAATGTGCGGGGTCAAAAGTGGTCGTCGTAGCCGTATTACTTGTTGACTGCGTTGTTGGCTCTGTTGTCGCTGATTTAGATTCTGATTGATTGGACTGCTTTACTGTAGTCGATGCTGGTTGGCTGGCAGATTCTTGATTAGCCACAGAGGATTCGTTCGGTACCGCTGAACGACTTGATACAGCAGCTACCGGTCGGCTTGAACTTGTCGTTGTTGCAGGATCAGCCGTTGAATGACTAGCCGTACTGGCTTGCGTAGCACCACTAGTGACACTGCTTTGAGTTGCTTGACTACTTTCACTAGTAACGCCTTTGCTAACCGTAGTCGTTGAACTTGCAGTTGCCGGTTGATCCAGTTGCACTACTTTCAAAGTAGCTACATCTGGCTTAACGTCCATGGTTTCGTGAATTGATCCTAGCGGCGTATTGAGATCCAAATCTAATGACAGTGCCGCTGTTAAAGTGGACACGTTAAAAGTCATATCTTTCGTTGTTCCACTATCGCTAACCTTTGCCGCTTGTTGATTACTAGATAATCTAACCTCACCAATACTGGCGTCAGAGATAACATGTAGCGTTAAGGTCAATTGTTGATTCTTTACCACTAATGTCGCGAATTTACTGATATATTCTTGCGCAGTTGAAGGATCATTTGTTCCTGCCTTCATTACTGGCGCATCAATTGTATACGTCCCATCAGCCAGATTGTTTGGATCTAGTGCAGTCGCGCTGGTCTGTTCCGCAGCAGACACAGGAGTGACCGCTAAAGCGCTCACGCTCGGTGCAACCGCCCCTAAAAGTAACACACTAACTGATAAATAAGTAAGCAAGTGTTTCTTCATAATCTATTCCCCCAACTATTTATGCTTTATGTAAAACGAACAGTCACATATTATTAATCTTTTCTTAACAAAGTTAATTAAAGCATATTTTGTTACCGCATTCAATCACTTCAAGCATTTAAATATGTATTTTTTATATATATCCTCATAATAATAACTAATATTTTATATAAAAAGTATAATAAAAAAACCGCCACCAGAATTGGTCGCGGAAATGTAACTAATCTTTTTTATAGTTGATAAATGCTTGGGCTCAATTGACTAAAGCCAGCAGCTAAAATTTCCAAATCAGTAATTGCTTCATCAGCACTGACCAGTGGTGCGGCACCGTGGATAATACTTTCATACAGACCGTCGTAAACCCGGCCGTAGTCCCCCCGCGGCGTTGGCAGCTGTTTATTGATCCAATCATCATTAGCATTTTGATAATTTAGCTCACCAAAGAATTTCGGACTATCTTCCCCGAATCCCGCCGCAGCTGGGGTTAATCCAGCTTTTAAGTCATTCTCCTGTTGATCAATGCCATATTTAATGAAACTACCTTGAGTACCATGCAAAATAAAGCGCGGATAGGGTTGCGCCACTAGCGAGCTACTTTTGACCGTAGCTTTGAAATTAGGGTAAAACAAACTGACATCATAATAATCGTCAACCGTACTAGCCGGATTCTGTTGCGCCCGAATATCGTAACTGACTTGTTGGGGCCGTCCAAATAAGGCCACCACTTGATCAACTAAATGGCTGCCTAAGCCATAAAAAGCGCCATCTTCCGGGGCCCCTTGTTTAACTTCCGGATCAGGCCGAAAATGATCAAAATGTGATTCTAGTTCCAGCGGCTCACCTAAGTACCCAACTTGCAGAACCTGTTGTAAAGCTAAAAACTCACCATCAAAGCGACGATTTTGATACGGCATCACTAATAAGTTATGCTTAGCGGCTAGATCAAATAAGGCTTTAGCTTCCGCAACCGTGCTAGTAAATGGTTTCTCGACCAGCACATTTTTGCCAGCTTCTAAACAGCGCTTAGCAAAGGCAAAATGCAACGCTGGCGGCAAGCAGATCGTCACTAATTTAACCGCTGGGTCAGCTAATACTTCAGTCACGTTGTCCGTGAACTGAACGTGATGCTGCTTGTAAAATTCTTGTTCTGCTGGCCGTTTATTTAAATGGCGCGCATAAACCCATTTTACTTGAATATTGTCGCGTAACATCAAATACGGCAAATGATAGCGTGTGGCACTTTTACCAAAGCCAATCACCGCCATCGTTAATTTTTCTGTCATGTTATTTCCTCCGCTTCCACAATGTTGAAACATGGCTCATTTCAAATCTTAACTTTATTTTAAAAGCTTGACTAGATAGATACAAGTTTCGGCATTCGTTATTCAATATCGATTCTGATTTCACATATAATAATTAGATTAGCTTTGTAACCTAGTTTACAAAACTAGATTACAAGTTTATACTATCAATAACCTACTTGGTGAAAGGAGTCAATTTATGTCCACCCGAGAAAATGACTTTCAAGCATGGCTCACAAAAATCCAGGCCCTAAAATTACCGCAATGGGCCGATTTTCCTGATTTTGATATTTATATGGAACAATTGATCAATTTGGTCAACCAGTACCTGGCCCCATTGGAACTTGATCCGGTAACTCCAGCAATGATCAATAATTACGTTAAGCACAAGGTCATGTTTAAACCCATCAAGAAACGCTATCAGCGCGAACATCTCGCTGCGGTCATTACGCTGACCCTGCTCAAAACTGTATTTCCATTAGATATGATCCGCAGCGGCTTTAATGGTGAATTAAACGTCTTATCGGCACAAGCAGCCTACGATCGCTTTGCTGCTAATTTTACGATCCAATTACAGACCCTTGATCTGGCGCAAAGTACGCCATTACCTTTTACCGAAAACTTTGAATGGGATGAAGCCATTCAGCAGACTGCCGTCACTACGATCATTTACCAATTGATCAGCAAACGGCTGATGCTGCACGCACCACAAATTGAAAAAGGAGCCATTACTCATGACTAAAATTAATCCGCACGTTGCTATTCTTGTTGATTCTTGTTCTGATGTTCCAGCAGATTTTATTGCTGAACACCATCTCTACATGGTACCAATGACGATTGCTTATCACGATGAAATTTTTTTGGATAAAGTCACTATCGATCCTGACACGGTTTACGCTAATCTAGATAAAGAAGTGCCGAAAACTGCTTCACCAACTGGTGACCTGATTGCTAAAGCCTTTGCTGACATCAAAGCGGATGGCTTTAAGGAAGTTATCGCTGTTTGTATTTCTAGCGGCTTATCTGGTACATTTCAGCAAGTCGAAATTGCTGCACGTGTTTCCGGCTTAGATGTCAGTGTGATCGACACCAAAAACATCGGTATCGCTAGCGGCTTAACTGCGATCCTCGCAGCCCAACTCAGCGAAGAAGGTCTGCACAAGGTCGAGATCGAGGCACGAATCCGTACAGTTGCCAAACACACCAAAGTTTTCTTCTACGTGCCAACGCTGACCTATTTGCAAAAAGGTGGCCGTATCGGACGTGTTGCTGGCATGGCCGGCACACTGTTAAATATCAAGCCGATTATTTCTTGCGACGATGACGGCATTTACTACCCCGTCGCCAAAGTTCGCGGTGAGAGAAAAACATTGTTGAAAATGAAGAAGTTACTAGCCGAAACTATCGGCAACGCGCAACGCTTTAATTTGGCAGTCGCCGACGGTGCTAATCACGAGATTGCCGCACAGCTGACCGTAGAATTACACGAACTTTATCCGCAAGCTGAACATATCTTTACCGGCAATGTTTCACCGGCACTTGGTGTGCACACTGGCCCCGGGTTGATCGGACTAGGTGTCCAGATTCTAGCCTAACTAAAAAGACGCAACACTGGAAATTACATCCAATGTTACGTCTTTTATTTAGCGCTATTTGCGGAACCGCAATAGTGGTGTACAGATCAGCGGTGCCACCACTGCGGCCAAAATTGCCTCAGGAATTCCATTGGTCGCAACGACCACTAATAGTAAACCACCTAACCGACTCACGTCAGCCGTTCCATAAGCTTGTGCGACAGCCGGCGTCCGGTAGAATAGATAGATCAAGCCTAAAACTAAAATTGTGTTGACCAGTGCGCCAACTAACGCCGCCAGCATCATTGCTGGCGTGCGCTTGATTTTATGCTGTAACCAAATGAATAACCACCCAGCAACCAAGCCGATTAAAATTCGCGGCACGATCGATACCACCGGATTGGTGAAAACTAATGGTGCCAATGGACTAGTGGGTGATGTAAACGCACGAATAAACGTGATCAAGCCCCACGCACCGCCGACTAATGCACCGTCCTTTGGTCCCAGAATGATTGCCGCTATGATTACGGTAATGTGGATCGTAGTTAGATCCAATAAACCTAAAGGGATATAGCCGAACAACGGTACAAAATTTTGAATGATGATAATAGCAACAAACATTGCGAGAATACTAATACGATAAGCTTTATTTTTTTGCATCTCAAGCTCCTATTTCACGATTAAGGTTGATCAATCATCTGCTCACTGATGTCACTATATTACCATATAATCCGCCTGTAATTAATCTTTTGCTTTAATTTAGTTGATCATAATAAAGCCTTTTCTTTAACGAAATGCGTATAATAAGAGTGTTCAAGTAAACTAAAAAAGCAGATGGAAAATCGTGGCAATTTTAACAGAAACATTTAAGTTAGCAAACGGCGTTGAGATTCCAAAAGTCGGCTTCGGTATGTGGCAAGTTTCTATCGGTGATATCGCTTTTAACGCGGCCACAACCGCATTAAAGGCTGGTTACCGGCATATTGACACCGCTAAAGCCTATCACAATGAAGCTGATGTTGGCCGGGCGATCCGCGAATCTGGCATCCCACGAGCAGATATTTTTGTAACCTCAAAATTACCTGGCGCCACTAAAACTTATGATGGTGCCATCGCTGATTTTAATAGCACTATGGCGCAACTAGATATCGACTATCTAGATCTTTATTTAGTTCATGCACCTTGGCCATGGACCGAGATCGGCAAGAATTGCGACCAAGAAAATATCGAAGTTTGGCGGGCCATGGAAGATATCTACGCCACCGGCAAAGTTAAAGCGATCGGCGTTTCTAATTTTAACGTTCATGACTTAGAAAACATCTTGCCCACCGCTAAAATCAAGCCGATGGTCGACCAAATTCAATATTATGTCGGTTTTACCGAACCAAAAATTACTGAATTTGCTAAAAATAATGATATTTTAATAGAAGCTTATTCTCCTTTAGCCACCGGTGGTATGCTACAAAACGACCAAATGAAGGCCCTCGCTGCTAAATACAACGTTAGTGTAGCGCAACTAGCTTTGCGCTTTTGTCTACAAAACGACGTGCTACCGTTGCCTAAAGCAGTCAGTGAGGCGCATATTCAGGCTAATACTCAATTAGGCTTTGAGATCAACGCCGCTGATATGGACGTATTGAACGCCATGCCTGATACAGCACCGAGTCATACGCATAACCCGACCCAAGGATAATAAAAATAACGAATCTCTTAATTGCAATGTCATTAAGTTAAGCTATTGACAAAAAAAAATAAGGCTTCAGCTACATCATTTATGTAGCTGAAGCCTTATTTTTTACTTTAAACTTGGTAAACTAAAAGGGGAAGGCACTAAACCTTCTCCTCCACAGGTCTAATTGTAACAATCCAATACCGATAAGGAGTGTGTCACTAATGTTAAACCCAACTAATAGTTTAAGCGTTCTGGACCAAATTATCAATGAAACAGTTAGCCATATTCATGATTACACTCATTCACCACAGGATTTTACGCGTAAACGGAAATTAACTGCTGGTACGATGATTAAAACGATGCTTAATATGCAGGGTAACAGCCTTAACATTGAGTTATTCAATGCTTTTCCTGGTATTGATGAACAAGTTTCACCTTCTGCCTTTGAACAACAAAAAGGTAAGCTAAAACCCGACTGCTTCAAACATATTTTTCATCAATTCAACCAGCAAATAGCTAACGCGCAACTGTTGGATCACCATTACCATGTATTAGCGATCGATGGCTCGGACTTTGATCTGCCTTGGAATCCTACTTCAAAGTACGTTTGTGATTTTTCAAAAAATAAGCCTTATTGTCAAATGCATGTTAATACTTTATACGACTTGTTAAATAAAAGCTATCAAGACTGTATTAGCCAACCCAAAACGGCAATGGACGAACGCGGCAGTGTTTTAGCCATGCTTGATCACCTACCAGACGATTCGATCGTGATGATGGACCGTGGCTACCCAAGCTTTAATCTAATTGAAAATCTAAACCGGCACCAGGGGTTGCATTATCTTATTCGAGCCAAGTTAGGCGGCAGTATCAAAGAAATTCAAAATTTGCCAGATGGTGAGTGTGATCAAGCAATCGCGTGCCGCGTGACCACTTCTAATCATTATTACGTTACGCATAAAAGTAGTGAAAACATTCATTGTATTCAACATTATTGGCACCAGTACCAACCATTTCGTTCCAAAAATACCAAAGATCGGCGGTGGGATTTTGGCGTCTTTTGTACCGTTAAATTCCGGGCTTGTAAATTTCAAATTGGGACAACAGCTGACGGTAAGCCAGCGTGGGAAGTCTTGATCACTAATCTTCCGGCAAAGCAGTTTCCATTACCACGAATGAAACGGTTATATCATTTGCGTTGGGGCATCGAAACCGCTTTTTCTAAGCTAAAATATGATCTTGGCGCCATTCAATTTCATTCCAAAAAAGACCAGTTTATTGAAATGGAACTTTACGCCAACTTAATCATGTACAATGTGGTTAGTGCAGCCGTTAATCAAGCTTACGTCGCGCAGACCAATCACCATCATTGGGACACCATTAATTTTAAACTGGCCACTAGGATCGTGCGGTATTATTACCGCAATAACCAGCAGGCAAAGTTTCAAGCGTTATTGATTCAGCTTGGCACCTACTTAGTCCCGATTCGCCCCGGGCGTAAAAATAAGCGGCGACTAAAACCTAAGCGTGCGGTTAGTTTTGTTTATCGAGTCGCGTAAACTGACAACCTAATCTTGCGTCGCCCTTATTTTAGTGCGCTTTAAATTAGCTTTAAATTATAAAAACCACCCAATTAGCAATCATCAAATGACTAATCAGGTGGTTTTAAAATTAGCCGAGCGATTTCCTCAGGGACTAATAATTGTCAAGTCACTAACTTAATGACATTGCTCTTAATTGAGGTTCGCTTTTTTTATTTTACGCAAACTGCGCTAATTCTTTCCGTGACAAAACTTCATTCATTCTGCCACTGCGGAAACCGCCAAGATCGATCGTTACATACTTGAAACCTAACTTAAGTAAGGCATCATTAACTCGTTGATTGAAAACTAAGAAATCATTGAAGCGAGCTTCAGGTAATTCAATACGGGCAATTTCTTCATGATAACGCACACGCACCGTTGGGAAGCCGAGGTCGCGGATATACTTTTCGGCTTGCATGACTTGTTGTAATTTAGCGGAAGTCAATGTAGTGCCATAAGGGAAGCGTGATGATACTGAGCAGGAAGCGACTTTGTTCCAATTGGTCAAGCCTAATTGTTGCGCTAATTCACGGACATCCTTTTTATAAAGATCAGCGTCTTGTAATGGGCTGTGGGCGCCGGCTTCAGTGCGGGCTTTCAAGCCAGGACGATAATCGTTGTTGTCATCCATGATCATACCGTCAAGAACTGCTGCACCAGCCGCAATTTCATTTAAACGGTCATAGAACATTTTTTTAGCGTAATACCAGCTGTCGGGTAAGTTTTGTTTGATGTGTTCATTTGCTAAATAATCAAGCGTTGTTGTTTGCACATTGGCGCCTAATTCCTTAGCCAAACTAACGGCTTTATCGAACTCTTCGTTAGTAAATAATTCGGAGTTGGCGATAACAGCCATCACGTGGTCACGGCCAAGTACATCCAACGCCATTTTCAAAACCAAAGTGCTATCGATACCGCCAGAAAAAGCGACGACAACGTTACCTAATTGTTTTAAGTTATCAACGACTACTTGTTTCTTATCTGCTAAAGTTTGCATATTAAAAGCTTCTTTCCCTGAAATAATTTGATTTAAATGTTGAAAAAGCCGTGCATGAACCATGCGGCACAGGCAGCACCAATAAATGGTGCAATACCAGGTACGATAATGCCATATTGCCAATCACTGTCGGCTTTATTTTTGATTGGTAACAAGGCGTGAGCAATCCGTGGCCCCATATCGCGGGCTAAATTCATCGCGAAACCGGTTGGACCACCTAAGCCCATCCCAATTGCCCATACCAGCAAGCCAACACCAATCGGTACGATACCAGGTGTTTTGACGGTCGAAATCGCTAAGATCCCGGAAATAAAAATAAACGTATCAAAAAATTCGACAAAGAAATTCCGTGGCAAATTACGAACTGCAGGCGCCGTGGAAAATAGATTGCGAATAGTGATCGGTGAGACTTCCGCCTCGGAGGCTTTAAAATGATCAGCGTACATGACCCAAACGATCATGGCGCCAATGACCCCACCGAGCAAATCAGCCAATGAGTATGGGATAAACATGGCCCATTGAATATTGCCAAGTAAACATTGTGCCAGCACCATGGCTGGATTGATACAAACATCGCCAAAAATAAACAAGGCGATCGTAATGCCAAATCCCCAAGTCGTGATCGCAAAAATATGTCCTGATCCGCGATATTTGGTTCCTTTCAAAACTTCACTACAGTGGACACCGACCCCGAAAATAATCATCAAGGCGGTCCCCATAAATTCCGCAATTAATCGATGTAGCAAGGTTACACTTCCTTCTCTCTAACTTGTTGCCAAGCCGCTTGATAAACGGCCATTAATGGAACGTGGTGTTGTTGCGCTAACTGAGCACAATCCGCATATTCTGGTGTCCGTTTCACGATCGCACCATAGGTCGCCACCTTGATCTGTACGGTCCCATATTGGGTGGTAACTTGTTCAAAATGGCGTTGCATCACTGTCCGCTGCCAAGTTTGATAACGCACTCCAATCGTGCTGGTATGAGCTAAAAGTAGCTGTACAAATTGTTCGCGTGCTGTAGCAGCGACTAAGACAGATAATTTGGTGGCTGGCCGATTTTTCTTCATTTGGATCGGCGTAAAATAAACATCCAAAGCGCCGGCAGCCAACAATAATTGCATGACGTAACCAAGCGTTTCACCAGTTTGATCGTCTAAGTTAGCTTCCAGTAACACCACTTGGTCAGCCGTCTTAGTTACGACATGCTGACTTAGTTTTTTTTTTCGAATAAAATAGCGCGTAACGCATTGAAACCGCCAGTATCTCGTTTGCCAAAACCGTAACCGATCTGTAGCGGTGTCGCCGTTTCAGGTAATGGACCAAATTCGTCAACTAATACTTTAACTAAGCCCATCCCCGTTGGCGTGATCAATTCAGTGTGGACTTCAGGCCGCGCCTTGATCGGAATCGCTGTACCGACGCGCATCTGCATCACTGCCGGCACAGGTACCGGCATTTGACCATGAGCAACCTGAATAAAACCACTACCATCCGCCAAAGCGGAGCACTTAACGGTATCGACTTGTAACATTTCTAAAGCGATACAACAGCCGACAATATCGACGATCGAATCTAGTGCGCCAACTTCATGAAAATGAACTTCACTTAATGGCAAATGATGAACCACCGCTTCCGCCGCGGCGATCTCATTAAACACTGCACTGGCGTTTGCTTTGACATTTTCTGATAATTCACTTTGCGTGATCCAATCAAGAATTTCTTGTAAATGACGGCCGTGATGATGGTGGTGATCTTCAACGAAACCATGATCTTTTTCATGGGGTAAGACCACATCAAAATTAGTGCCGTAAATGCTGCTTTTAGCTTCGCGCTTTTGGCTCAACGTATAGCCATTCACACCTAGCTTAGCCAGTTCTTGCTGCAATTGTTCAAAATCAACGCCGAGGTCCAGCAAAGCACCGATAAACATATCGCCGCTGATCCCAGAAAAAGCGTCTAAATATAATGTTCGCATTTTATTATGTCCTCTATCTCACTTAATCAGGCAAAAATCGCCAAGTTGAAACATAGCGCTATAAATGATTGATCATGCTGGCTGAATAGGCTGCGCCAAAGCCGTTGTCGACGTTGACCACTGTAATACCCGATGCGCAGCTGTTTAGCATCGTCAATAGCGCCGTTAGTCCTTGAAAATTCGTGCCGTAGCCAACGCTGGTAGGTACGGCGATCAACGGTTTATCGATCAAACCACCGACCACACTAGCCAGCGCCCCTTCCATCCCTGCAATGACGATCACGACTTTGGCGCCGCAAATCACATCCAGCCGATTAAATAACCGCTGAATACCGGCCACACCCACATCGTAGATCCGTTCTACGCGATTGCCATACGTTTCCGCTGTAATAGCAGCTTCTTCGGCAACTGGTATATCAGAAGTTCCTGCAGTCACTACGGCAATATAGCTTTCTGTAGCCGGTAACGCCGGACCTAAGACCGCGCAGCGCGCATCTGCGTAGTAAGTGACTTGTGGTAAAGCTGCTTGAACGGCATGAAATTTTTCGGCTGACAAACGGGTGATCAAAATCGGTTGTGCCTGTTGCTGCAAGGTTTGGGCGATACCGATGATCTGAGCAGCCGTTTTACCGGCACCATAGATCACTTCGGGAAAACCATTGCGTTGTTGGCGATCAAGGTCAACTTGGGCAAAGCCGATATCCGCGACCGACTGTTGCTGCAATTGGCGATGCGCTTTTTCCGGCGATACTTGACCTGTAGCGACTTGCTGCAACAAAACTTGTAAGTCTGTCTGTGCCATTTTATTTTACGATCACGCCAAGGCCATCAGGGATCACAACGACTTTAGCATCCTTACCTTCGCGTTTATAGGCACTAGCCAGTGCGTCATCCAACGAAGTTGCCAATTCCATATGCATATCAGTGATCAATTTCGGATCAACTAGATCAGAAACAAAGATCACATGATGATGGACCAAAATACGGGCAAAAATTTGCGCTGTCCATTGATCAGGAATCGTTTTTAACCGTGGGGTATTGATGGCTTGATCTAAAAAGTCTTTCGGATCGGCAACATCGGCGAGATTATGATAAAAGCCTTCGCCACCGTGGCCGTCGCGAGAGCCGGCCACCATAATGATCGTGCCGCCTTCTTTGTTAGTCGCTTCGGCAGCAGTCATTCCTTTAACCGCTTGATAGATATTTTGATCTAGGGGAAAGCCACCGTTTGTTGAGATCGCAATGTCGCAATCGATTTTGTTAACGCTAGATAACTCTTTAACAAAATCACACCCAACTTTGTGGGCCGCTTCCATGTCACCAGCAAATGAACCGATAATTTTCTTATCTTCATCCAGCACAACGTTGATGATAAAGGCTAATTTAGCCGTCCGTGCGGCGTAAACCATATCCTTATGGATCGGATTGTGCATTAAATTACCCGTCCGTGCTTTGCTTGAGTTAATGAATTCACCAGAATGATTGGCCATGATCGTTTTATAAGAGGCGATCCCTGGCAAAACTGATTTGCGTCCGCCAGAAAAACCAGCAAAGAAATGCGATTCAATAAAGCCTTCAGAAATCAGCAGATCAGCTTCAGCAGCGACTTTATTAATGATACAGTCGCCGCCAGACGGCAGCTGGCCAATTTTGACCATTGAACTGTCATCGGTGGATACGTGCATCACGATTTCTTCATTAGCGACGATTGCTTCACCATATTTGTTAACTAATTCTTCATGTGTCGATGGTCGATGGAAGCCAGTCGCCACCAAAATGCGGACCCGTGCATCAGGAGCAACGCTGCGTAACCGGCGCAATAAAATCGGTGTAATAATATGCGAGGGTACTGGCCGCGTATGATCAGAACTAATGATGACAATATTATGCTTGCCCTTGGCTAGTTCTTCCAAACTCGCTGAACCAATCGGATGATCCAACGATTTTTCAACCGTCTCCTGTTCTGTAAAATCATTATGGTATGTCGCCGCCTTAGAAACGAGCTTACCCGCAAAATTTTCATCAGCAATTTTCGCAGTAACCGTCGTCTTATCGTAAGGCAAATCAATAGCTACCATAGCGTGACATCCTCTTTCTCTTATGTATTTTTTATCTGCACGTTCTTATACTAAACCAGCTTCAACATTGATTTAGCACAATCATGTTTGGAAAAACAGCTTTCTACGCCTAGCTTAATAAGTGAGTGCTTTTTCAAACACACTCCAGTTATACGCATCTTTTTTTGGCTTGTCTGCCACGTTTAGCATTTTCAAAGTAGGTTAACAAATGTATACTTTAAATGCTGTCGCTAATTTTTACTAAAAGACTATGATACATTAAGTAATTGTAATTTTGGCGGCACAGCGAATCTGTATTTACCAAAACTTACATGAAAGAATGAAGACGAATGGTATTGACCGATATTGAGTATTTAATCAGCTATCTAGAAGCCCATAACGTGCCGAAAATTCACAAAAAACGACATACTTATCTCACTTATCACGGGCTTTCTGAACACTACACTTACATTTTGAAACAAGGCATCATCAAGAACAGCATCATCCTGCAAGATGGCCGTGAATTTAATCTATCTTACATCGCCAAACCTGATGTGATCTCATTGTTGCGCGATGAAGTGTCAAAATTCACCTCACAACCGTTCAACGTGCGCATCGAATCAGATGAAGCAACCTTTTACCAGATCGACCGCGTAACTTTCTGGAAGTACGTCAACGCGACCCCTGAGTTGCAGAATTACATCAAAAATTACTATCGAAAAAAATTATCGGAAAATATTTTCCGACTACAACGGATGGTAATGAACGGTAAAAAAGGCGCCGTCTGTGCGTTCATTTACAGCTTGATCGACTTATTTGGTCGGCAGATCTCCGAAGGTATTTTGATTGACTTCACGGTTACTAACGACGATATTGCCGGCTTCTGTGGCATCAGCTCGCGTAGTAGTGTTAACCGAATGTTGAACGAATTAAAACAAGACGGAGCACTGACTACCCGCGACCGTAAATTTATCATCACCGATATTAGTTATTTGATCGATCATATCGCTAATTAGTTGCGTTTGATGTTCACTGGTGCCTTAGCCTTTATAATTAATTTGGTTTAACCCTTTATTTAACTTCTTAGTTTAGGTTCTATACTAGTCTCGTTTGAACAGAGTAATAGTGCCAAACTTTTTTGTTACCTGGTGTAACACCTTTTAGGTGAGTACAGGCACCAACCGATCCACATCATCTCGAAAAAAGGAGCCCAATCATGCACATTCCTGATAACTATTTAAGTCCGGTAACCTGTGGCGTTATGCTAACAGCAATGGCGCCGATCTGGACGGTTTCTATTCTAAAAGTTAAGGCGCAGATCAAAACGAAAAAAGAAACGGTGCCGCTGATCGGCGTCGCGGCCGCGTTAGCTTTTTTGATCATGATGTTTAACTTGCCAATTCCTGGCGGCACCACGGCGCATGCCGTTGGGGGCACCTTGCTAGCTGTCTTATTGGGCCCTTGGGCGGCGTGTTTGGCGCTGTCGCTGACCTTATTACTACAAGCGTTATTGTTCGGTGACGGCGGCGTATTAGCCTTTGGCGCCAATGCCTTCAATATGGCGGTGATCATGCCGTTTGTTGGTTATGCTTGTTACCAAATCGGCCGCCGCTTACACCATGAAAAAATCGGTTTGGCCGTCGGTGCCTATATGGGTATCAATTTAGCGGCATTAATGGCTGGTGTTGAACTAGGATTGCAGCCTCTACTGTTTCACAGTGCTAACGGAGCGCCACTTTATTGTCCCTACGGTTTGCAAGTCACGATTCCGGCTATGTTAGCCGCACATCTACTAGTTGCTGGCTGGGTAGAAGCCTTGTTTAGCGTACTTGTTTATCAGTTCATCAAAAAAGCTGCGCCGAGCACCTTGTACCAAGCACCGAGCGCCTCAACCTCGTTTAAAATTTTCTACGGCTTATTACTCGGGCTGATCGTACTTTCGCCACTGGGCTTGTTGGCTTCCGGCACCGCTTGGGGCGAATGGAATACCCGCGAGTTGAGTCAACGATTACAGGCAGCTGCGCCAACCGGTATGACCCACGGCGTGCATTTTAACGCTTTATTCAGTGACTACGCGATCCACGGCCTCAGTTTACCGTTAGGCTACATTTTATCGGCGGCAACGGCTGTATTGATTTTTACCCTGCTAATACGGGTGGTGCAACATGACCGCTAAATTACCGGCTTGGCTAACCGACGATATGCCACTACCAACCGTCAAAAAGCAGCACCACTTTTTAGCGCAAAATATTCGCCACCTCGAACAGTTATTGCAACATTTCAGCCAAGCAACTGAACAAGCACGACCACAATTGAAACATTATTGGCCACCACAGATTAAGTTGCTGACAACTTTAGGGGTGGTTTTACTTTTATCCTTAAATCAAAATCCGTTGCTACTGTGGTTGATTTTATTAGTCGAACTTGGATTACTTTTATTCTTACCTAATTTTTATTTAAGGCAAATTTTAAGGCAGGCATTAATTAGTAGTGGTGTGGCGTTATTTTTGATCTTACCTAGCCTGTTATTGACAATGCCTGCCAGTGTCGTCGTATTTAGTTTAAAAACCAGCTTGATCCTATTGACATTAACTTATTACCGCGCCACCAGCACCTTTAGCCAAGTGGTACAGGCACTCAAGCAGCTCCACTGCCCCAATGGCTTAATTTTCGTCATTGATATTACCTTGACCTACTTGAAAATGCTGGCTGAGTTTTTACTTGGGCTACTGCAAGCGGTCAGTTTACGTACCGTTGGCCCAACCGCTCATCCCTATCGAATGATCGGCTTATTGTTCGGTACTCTCTATTTAAAAACCCGCGATTATGCGCTAGCACTTTACGCGGCAATGGAGGCGCGCGGCTTTATCGGCGACTATCCAGCAACGCCCCACACAACTAAAAAACGGCGTGGCCACCGTTACTTATTCTTACGAGGAAGATGATCTGATGCTCAACTTGCAACACATTAGCTACGCTTATCCCACCGGCACCGGTTTGACTGATATTGAGCTGCAAATCAATGCCGGTGAATTCATTTGTTTCATGGGTCCCAACGGTTCCGGAAAATCTACTTTATTTAATCTTTTAAGCGGACTAAAAACCGCCACCGCTGGCCACTATTATTTCAACCAAACGTTGATCGACGCTGCCTATTTAAAAAACGCCCAGCAACGGCAAGCCTTTCATCAACAAATCGGCTTTGTCTTCCAAAATAGTGACGTGCAACTATTTAATTTGACCGTCGCTGATGAAGTGGCTTTCGGTCTGCGCCAACTGCCACTCGCACCGGATGTAATCGAACAACGGGTCAACGATTGCTTAGCGCTCACTGGATGCACCAATCTGCATGACCGTGTACCCTACCATTTATCTGGCGGTGAAAAAAAACGTGTAGCTCTAGCAAGTGTGTTAGCCTTAAATCCCAGTGTTTTGATCCTAGACGAACCACTTAACGGCTTGACCCCCGCGGCACAGCAGCAGATACTCGATTTATTGACCCAGTTACAACAAGCCGGTAAAACGATTTTATTAGCCAGTCATGACTACGCACAGATCAAAAACATTGCCCAACGCTTTATCATTTTCAATGAGCAGCACCAAATCGCCTACGACATGGACCGTGCCAGCCTCGCCAGCCAGCCACAGTTACAAGCTGAATTAGCCTTATTGTAAAAATAGGTGTAACCAAGTGTACTTAGCACTTAGTTACGCCTATTTACATTTAAGCTATTTGTTATTTCATCATTTTATGATACGATTTTAATAATTATCATTTAATGGGGATGGCAAATATGATTTTATTAGGTTCGGTGGTCAATAGTTTAGCAATCATCGGTGGTAGCTTGCTGGGCACCATTTTGCGCAATATTAGTGAACAAACTAAGGATACCGTCACTAAAGGTATCGGCCTCGGCGTGATTGCGCTGGGATTGCAAATGGCGGTCAAAACTGATTCCTTCACTTTGATCATTATCAGTCTCTGCTTAGGTGCCATGGTTGGCGAAGGGCTAAAAATTGAGACTGGTATGAATCGATTTGGGTTATTTTTGCAAAAGCATTTCGCCAAAACTAACGGCAACTTTGCTGAAGGGTTTGTCACTAGTACCTTGATTTTTGTCATCGGCTCAATGGGTATCATCGGTGCCATCCAAAGTGGGGTCTCCGGCAATCACCAAACCTTATATACCAAAGCCGTTATGGATGGTTTTATGGCAATCATGCTAACGGCATCACTAGGTTTAGGTGTACTTTTTTCCAGCTTGCCTGTGTTTATTTATCAAGGCTTGATCACCCTATTAGCCAGCGTGTTAGTCAGTTACGTGCCACACACACTATTAACGATTTTAATGGCCGGTATCAGTCAGATTGGCGGCTTGCTGATCGTCGCCATTGGCTTAAATATTATTAAATTGACCAAGATTCGTGTATCTAACTTTCTACCTAGCTTAGTGATCCTCGTGCTGTTCCTAACTTTAAAATATCTCTATTTCTAAAAAAACGAGTTATCCACTGTGGACAACTCGTTTTTTTTACCATTGTCGCGGTTGTGTAAAACCGTTGGCATCCTGTTGAAAACTTAGCTGTGGATAATATGTCATGGCCGCCGGCGCAGCCAATAATACTAAACTGATCTGTGATCCTAGATCACAGCGAATCTGGGCAAGCAGTTGCCGACCGATACCCTGGCGCTGAAATGACTTCGCCACTGCTAAATCAGCAATATAACCAACGTACGCACCATCAGTAAAACCGCGCGCAATACCTACTAATTCAGTCCCTTGCCATGCTGTATAGATAAAAGTAGCGTTATTCAGCATTCGTTGCAGCCGACCTAGATCATAGATAGGCCGCCTTAATCCAGCTGCTTGAAAAACTTGCGCCAATTGTTGCCCGCTAATTTTTGCCTGTGCGGTCACCGTAATACTAGACAACTTATTCACAGACAATTGGATTGCCCGTGGCAGTCGAAAAAGATGATCACAGGCTGTGAAACCGACTTGTGGATAATAAGTTTTAGCTGTGGGCGCTGCGCGTAATGTAATCGTCACTCGACACCCTAAATAGTCGTGACCAATTTTTAACAAGTGGCGCCCGATACCTTGTCGCTGATAGGCAGGCAAAACCGCTAAGTCCGATAAATAAGCACTGTATTCAAAATCAGTCAAATAGCGAGCAAAACCGATCAGCTGCTTTCCCTGCCATGCGCTGACGGTCAACGGTGTTTGTGCCAGCATTGTTGCTAGCCGCAGCGTAGTCAAATCTTTATCAAAAGCAGTCGCCTGGTAGATCGTCTTGATGGCAGCAACCGTCATTGTCGCATTTATTTTATACACAAGCATTATAACCTCGCCCTCTTTCATAACCAAAGTTTAACTTTAATCACAGTTTGCGCTAAACTTATGTTACTTATTTCGACAAAGCTGGTGATAACTAATGCAAACAATTGGTGCTGTCCTACGCAGCTTGCGCCAAGATAAAGGCTTGACCCAAGCTCAATTAGCTCACGGGATCATGTCGCGGTCCCATCTCTCTGAATTAGAACATCAAAATTACTATCCGACTTATGACAAATTTTTACGCTTGGTCAACCGTTTAGGCCTATCCCTAGATGAGTTTCAACGCGAATTAACATTACAACAGGAAAACGAAGCCGATTACTATGCCCACCGCAGCAATGACCTAGTCAATCAATGTGATTTCATCGGCTTGGCGAATTTTTTAAAAACTGAATTTACTGTTGAAATTGCACAACGTTCACTTTATCTACAACACAAGCGCCTTACCTTATTAGGTGAATTAGAATTCCATCAGCAAGCCGGCCAGATCGATCATGCCAAATATCGATCGCTCTTCACCTATCTGCTTAACACAGCACACTGGCATGAATATGAGATTCGCCTATTGACCAACAGTATTTTTCTAGCTGAGTATCCACTAGCTAAAACACTGGGCAATAAAATGAGTAAAAAAATCGCTAGCCACGAGCTTTATGGCCGCGAGAAGAATATTCCGATCTTGTTCAATAATTTAGCTGAACTGGCACTACAAAATAATGACCCGCACCAGGCGGTCATTTACTGCGATTTAGCGCAACATTTTGCGCATCAAATGAATGACTTATACAATCAATTATTAGCCACAATCAACCGCTCACTGGCCGCCGCAATTTTGACCCAACAAGCAGATAGCCACTTGGCTACCAACCTAACCATCCTTCAAGAATTCGGTTATCCCCAAGTTTATCAACATTACCAACAACTAATTCAGCAGTTACACGTGCCGCAGCCAAAAAAATAAAAAGTTACCCACAATTGTGAGTAACTTTTTTAAATTCCAAAAAATGCCAGGATGAATAATAGTAATGCACTTAAAAACTGGATAAAGTCGAACAGAAAATGGGTTAGAATATTTTGCCAAATATTGCGCGACCAATAATAAATCAGTGCGTACCAGGCGCCAACCGCCATATACGGGATCATCGCCACAATATTACCGTCAAAATTATTCCAATGGACTAACCCGAATAAGATTGCTGACAAAACAAACATCAACCACGTTAACACACCCCGATTACGCCACTGATAAAACAGCGCATGGCGGAAAATAATTTCTTCAGTAAATGGCGCCATTAGAACGGTTAGGCTGGCGATCAGTGTCACCGTCGCCGTTTGTACACTTAACACATCCGGGACACCACTACTGGACAGCCATGGTTTCAACAAACTACGTACCAACAGTAAAATTGCGTATGAAGCGATCACGCCACCGACGGCCTTGATGAAATTGACGAACCAATGTTTTTTAAATTCTCGCCAATCCGCTCGCAGCACTGAACGGTACAACCAAATTGCGCCACAAAAACCAGCAAAGAAAATCACATCCGTGATCAGTACCCGACCCAGGCGGTGAGCAAACAATTGCGGGACGAAGGAACCGAGCCATAATTCCACTGGCGGAATCAAGCAAGCTAATCCCGTAGCGATTAAGTCAATGCGGGGGCGTGGCACCATATTTTTCCGCGCAAACTGTGGTCGTTCGTGGGCAAAGTTAAGTCGCGGCGCTTTTTTTTCGTAATAGATACAGGCCGAGGCCGGTAAAAAAGATCAAGTAGAGGCTACTAGTCAGCAGACTAGTGCCAACGGTGTTGCTCAAAGTGCCAAATGCCAGTTGGTCAAAAATATCGATCAGCGCGTGGCCAATGATCGGCAGCCAGAGGTTATGCGTCAGTAAATAGATCACTGCGAAGAAAAAACCAAGTCCAAACGCACTCAGCACTTGCGCTAGTGTATTCAGACTGTTACCGTCACTCAGATTGACTAAGTGGATCACAGCAAAGGCAGAGCCACTCAACGCAGCCGCCGCACCCGCGCCGGAGTGCAAATGATCAGTCAAAAAGTTGACCACTAGTCCGCGGAACACATATTCTTCGACAAACCCAACGGCACCGCCAAGGGCAATTGCCGTTAAAATTGCGGTGAAGCTAAAGTTGAACCGCGGCTTTAATGTCGCATCACCCAGTAAAACCACCAACACGGGTAAAATATAAAGCAGTTGGTGCGGCTTGAATTGCCGGTTCAGGCGCACCTTTAAATAATAGCGATTGATCAGTACTCAGAAAAATAACGTCACTAACTCGCTTAAAAATTGCTGTGCCGGCGCTAATGATAACGAAAATAAGTTAAAAACTAAGCTGACGAGCACGCCGGCAATCGTCAAATTAAATAAAGCCAGAAACACGATTCCGCCAATAAATAGGGGTATATTTCGGCGCATTTTGACCACTCCATTCTCAATAAATGCCAAACTTTCATTTTGAACTATAGCAGAATAAACGGCTTTTTCCAACTATCGACAACTGAACAACTGTCGTTGAATCAACTAGTTGCTCCCAACGAATAGCTTTTCTGAAAATAATTTAAAAAAGTAGTATAAGTTTTTGCTTTTATCTAGTATAATCAGCTTACCGGTAAATTATGCAGGCAAAAATATAATTGTGGCCTACACAATTAGCGAGTGTCAAAACAGACTTTAGCTTTCTTTGATACCTGCTAACTACAAAAATTTAATTCATCAAGCTCTAACCGCAACTGAATAGTGTCTCGCCACTATTTTATGCCTACCCATTATCTTATCGAAGACAACGCAGCAGACATTTGATAGTCATCTCAAGGAGGAACCCTATTTGGAAGTTAGTATTGGTTATTGGATCGGATTTTTCGTTTTTATTATTGTGATGTTGGCCTTGGATCTAGGTGTTTTCCACCGGACCAATGAAGCACCGACGATCAAGTCATCCCTATTATGGAGTGCATTTTGGATCGGCTTGGCTTTTATTTTCGCCGGTGGGATCTGGGTTTTAGCTGGCGGCAACCACGCGCTCGATTTCGTCACCGCCTATCTACTAGAAAAGTCGTTGAGTATTGATAATATCTTTATCTTCATTTTAGTCTTCAACTTTTTCAAGATCGACGCTAAGTACCAGCACCGGCTGTTGTTCTGGGGCGTTTTTGGCGCCTTAGTCATGCGCGTCCTATTCATTTTTGCCGGGGTCGTGCTACTGGATAAATTTAAATGGTTGATGGTCGTTTTCGGTCTTTTCCTTGTCGTTACCGGTATTAAAATGCTATTCGAAAAGGAAGAATCTGGCGACCTAAACAATAATTTCATTATTAAAACGCTCCGCCGGCTCTTCCCGTTCAAAGAAGATGCATCCGTGGCTAAGTTTTTCGTTAAGATTGACGGTAAACGGTTTGCCACACAATTTTTGATCGCGCTACTCTTTATCGAAGCCTCTGATCTAATTTTTGCGGTCGATTCAATTCCGGCAGTCCTCTCGGTTTCGCAAAATAGCTTCATTGTTGTGACTTCAAATATTTTTGCGATCATGGGGCTGCGTTCACTGTATTTTGCGGTCAGCGGCATTTTACCGCTTTTCCGCTATATCAAGTATGCCTTAGCCGCGATCTTAGCCTTTATCGGCTTCAAGATGGTGCTCAACGAAGCGGCCCACTATTTCGACTTTAACTTGCATATCTCCAATATTAGTTCATTAGTAGTGATTATCGGTTTGATCACATTATCGATCGTCGCTTCGATCATTGCCGATCGGGCAATGCAACGTAAACGGCTATAAAATTAGCGCGAGTGTGACCGACTTTTATGTGCTATCACATATTTTAACGATCTTGTTTGGTAATGTAGAAGAAGGCGTTGGACATAAATGATGTCACAACGCCTTTTTTGCACCAAAAAAAGACCAACTCAATCTAAACCGAGTTGGTCTTTTCACATTAACAGAAAGTTAAATTAGATTTCTTCTGGAACCAATTTAACAGGTTTTGTACCCATCCAGCCAATGATTTCTTTAACAGTATCTTCGATAGCTTTTGTACCTGGTGCCAATAATTTACGAGGATCAAAGCCTTTACCTTCTTGGTCTTTGCCAGCTTCGATGTATTCACGAGTAGCTTTAGCAAAGGCTAATTGGCATTCAGTGTTGATGTTCAATTTAGCAACACCCATTGAGATAGCTTTTTCAACTTGTTCTTGAGGAATACCTGAACCACCATGCAATACAAGTGGTTGTTCGATAACGTCAGCTAATTCTTGCAAACGGTCGAAGTGTAGACCTTTCCAATTAGCTGGGTATTGGCCATGGATATTACCAATGCCGGCAGCCAAGAAGTCGATGCCAGTTGCAGCTAATTGTTTAGCTTCTTCAACATCAGCTAATTCACCTTCACCAACGATACCGTCTTCTTCACCACCGATTGAACCTACTTCGGCTTCAACGGAGATACCTTTAGCATGTGCTAAAGCAACGATTTCCTTAGTCTTTTCCAAGTTTTCAGCAAATGGTAAATCATGGCCGTCGAACATAACGGAGTTGTAGCCAGCAGCGATAGCAGCTTTAGCAGCTTCGTAGTTACCATGGTCTAAATGCATTACAACAGGAACTGTGATGTTCATGCTCTTGATTGTTGCTTCAACAAGTTGTTGGCAAAGTTCATAACCACCCATGTACTTTGCAGCGCCCATTGAAGTTTGGATCAATACAGGAACGTTTAATTCTTGAGCAGCACCTAAGATAGCGCGAGTCCATTCCAAGTTGTTCGTGTTGAATGCACCGATAGCATAATGACCCTTACGAGCAGCAGCAAACAGTTCAGTACCATGTACTAATGACATAAATATTAGTCCTCCTAAATTGTATTACAACGATCAATACAGATCCCAAACGATGACTCATTCTGAATATAGCTAAAAATAACTAAGTCGAAATAATAACCGTCGAAATCACGTTTAATCAAGTTGTACATTTACTGCTTTATTCTACCACATATTCAAAAATAATGGGACTACTTTTTCTGAAAAATTAGGGTTGCTTTTCAGAATGGCAATGTAATCGCTACCGCTAGATTTACGGACGTACAACGCCACGATAATGGTGCCACAATAGAAGACTAAATAATAAAATACTGCCGCGCCGCCCAAAGCCAACTAGTCAATCCGTAAACTCACGCACATACCAAGTATCGCAAGCACTGTGCTCACTACCCGCTAATGGCGCCGTTAATTGGCGAAAATCGTAACGATGATATAGCTGATTAGCCGCCTGCAACACCGCAAAAGTTTCCAAATAAAGCTGCTGGTAGTGCTGTTGCGCAAAGCCAAGCGTCTGCTGCATCAGCTGATGAGCCAACCCACGACCACGAAATTCAGGTGCTATATACAACTTTTGTAGTTCAGCGATTCCTTTAGCTGCATTAAACACACCGACGCCAGCGCCGCCAGCCACTTTACCGGTAGCATCAACTAAGACCCAGTATTGACTATTTGGTAGCTGCGCATAATATTCAGCTAAACGGTCAAGCTGTGGGTCAAAATAAGCTGTGCCGGGTAAGTTTAGTTGGTAGTCGGCTAGTGCCTGCTGAATGATCGTTTTGATCTGCTGATCATCAGTTGATTGGATCGGCCGTAATTGCATTCTGATCAGACCTTTTCTAATTGATTTTCCATCAGAATACTATCCCTAATAACCGCGGTCAAGCTCAACTTGATTTTGCGCCAACTGTCCCTGCGTCAAAAATGATTGTAAATTGTTCAGGAAAATTTGATTGGCGGCACGCATATAGCCATCAAAAATACCGGAAATATGCGGCATCAACAGCACATTTTTTTGTTGCCATAAAGGATGATCCGCCGGCAATGGCTCGTCTTCAAAAACGTCCAACGCCGCAAAACCGACTTGCTGCTGCAGCGCTGTTATCAGGGCGCTAGTGTCCACCGAAGGGCCACGACCGACATTCACAAAAATTGGTTGCTTCTGCAGCTGTGCAAAAAAGTCAGCATTAAAGAAATGCTTGGTCGTCGCAGTCAGCGGCATCACATTAACGATCACATCTGCCTGTCGTAAGGCTGATTTGACCGTTGCCATTGAATAAGTTGCACCAAAGTGGTCAACTGGATGGCCACTACGATTAACGCCACTGACTTGCATCCCCAACGCATTGGCTAATTCAGCGATTCGTTGGCCGATATGCCCCGTTCCATAAATCAACAACTGCTTTGCTTTCAAGGTTGTCAGTTGATGGTGTTCTGGCTTGTGCCACTGACTTTGCGTTTGCTGAACCGCCGATTCTTGCAGACCACGCACATGCATCAGCAGCATACCGATCACCGACTCAGCAATCGATTCAGCGTGAATGCCACTGGTATTAGACAATAGAATATGCTGCTGTTTAAGTTGTGCCAATGGCAATGAATCGACACCAGCGGAAATCGTTTGGATCCATTTAACTTGTTGTTGCGGCAGTGCTAATACTTTGCGGCCAGTTTCGTTCCAACCATAAATAATGTCAACCTGCGCCAAATCGGCAGCCGTTGCTTGATCGGCGGTCAACAAGCGAACATCAGCTGGTAATGCAGTCCGTAACTGCATCAACGCTTCATTTTGCTTCACTAAAGCTAAAATTGTTGTCATCTTCAACACCTCACTATTAGATTAATTATACCGCGAAATGCGCTAGCATGTGGCCGGAAAGGTCCAGCTAAACTAGCGCTAAAAACTAATATTATCCGTTGCCAAACACATTACCGACTACTTTAGTATTTTCTTTACCTAGGCTTCAAAATTATATACCGAAACCATCATAATTTCTTCACAATTATTCGGTATAGTTGTCAATGTAGATAAGCGAAGCGCTTTAGCCAATCAAATTTGATTCACTTTAGCGAAACGCGTATCTATACCCAACAACCAGATAACCCTAACTTTTTCATTCTCCTCCAAAGTATGAAAAAAGAGATTACGCCCTCCCAACGTAATCTCACCCCAACTCCTTTTTGCCACCGGTCACCCAGCCGGTGGCTTTTGTTATTTCCGCAATAATGCGCCGATCACGATTGCACAAAACATCGCTGCTGCTGCCGAATAAAGTGCATAGCGACTGACTAGTGGTCCACGCTCTTGATCATGGCGAACTAACAAGTAAATCCGATAAATAACTAACCCAACCACCATAACTAAGGCCAAATAAAATAAAGCTACGAATAATGTGATCATCGCAAACGCTCCTTGAATTAAATCTCATTTAATTTATTATCCCAGAAAAACAAAAAAAGACCAGTAGTCATCACTACTGATCTAAAAACTCCGGCTGTCGGACTCGAACCAACGACATTCTGATTAACAGTCAGACGCTCTACCAACTGAGCTAAGCCGGAATAACAGAAACTAGTATATCTATTTAAAATTAGAATTTAGCTTGATTTTGATTATATTTTTTTAAGAAAATATGCTTATCAAGCTAAGAAAATGACTCCTTTAACGTGCACTGCACAATCACTTTCTATATGTTATAAGATATCACACTTAGCTTTTTTTGTGGTATAATGCGGCTAAGTTCTTATTTTCATCTATTTTTTCTAGGTGTATTTTAGCTTTAATAACTAAAGTGTTGTGTTTTTTTCTTTATCATAAATCAAGTTCTAATTTGGAGGGTTATCTATGGATGCAACGGATCGGAAAATATTGAATCTTTTACAAGAAAATGCCCGTACCTCACTAAAAGATCTCGCTCAACAAGCGTTCATCTCAGCGCCTACTGCTGCGACACGTTTAAATCATTTAGAACAAACACTACTGCACGGTTATCAAGCTCAAGTCGATTACAAAGCACTAGGATATGTAATAAAAGCTTACGTTAGTCTAGACTTATCACCAACCGAAAAGCCTGAGTTTTATCGATTTGTTGCTGGTACACCCAACGTTTTGGAATGCGACTGCATCACTGGCCAATATTCAATGATCATGAAAGTCATCTATCGTTCGACTGAAGAACTAGACGATTTCATCAATCACTTACAACAATTTGGCCGTACCACTACCCAAATTGTTTTTTCCAACGTTGTCGCCGATCGTGGCATGCAAATCGAAGATCAGGAACATTAATTCATGGATAATCTATGGCAAACGATCAAGCAACTTTCGCAACAAGAACCAAAAACATTGGAGCAACAAGCCATTAAATTAAGTGAGGAAGTGGGCGAAGCAGCTGAGGCCCTACTTTCAATGGAAGGCGTTTCTGGCGATGGCTACAAACAGTTATCTGTCGCCGATACCAAAGAAGAATATGTCGATGTGCTACTAGTCACTTTTGCCTTACTGGAAAAACTAGGTACTACCGACGCTGAACTAGCCGATCTACTGCAGCGCAAACTGGCTAAATGGCAGGACAAACAGGTCTAAACCGTTGTTCACCACTGCAACTTATGCTATGCTTTTTGTTGAATTAAGTGACCTGCGGACAGCAAATAAGCACCTCGCAGCAATGGCACAGCGCCGTGACATCAAAGCTGATTAGCGCTTCTTGCTAATCAGCTACCTTAACTGTGAAGTAGAGCCATGTTTCTTGCGGCACGATTTTTGCCACAAGAATGGCCATCGTCCGTAACATCAGAGATGATTAGCGTTTTTTGCTAATCACCCACCTTAATTGTGAAGTAGAAAGGATTAAATAACATGACTAAAACAATTAAAATCGCCTATCTTTACGAGGATCTAATGAATACTTATGGCGATAGTGGTGACGTTAAGATTCTTAGCTACTTACTTAAGCAGCAAGGCTTCACCACTCAAGTTGATGATGTTAGTATCGATACACCTGAATTTAACGCGCAAGACTACGATTTTCTCTTCTTCGGCGGTGGTCAGGACTTCGAACAAACCGTCGTTGCTAAAGATTTGTTACGCCATAAGCAAACAATTGCTGACTACATCGAAGCAAGCAAACCAATGCTAGCAATTTGTGGGGGTTACCAACTGCTAGGTGATTACTATGAAATCAGTGATGGCACAGTCATCAAAGGGTTAGGCATTCTCCCCTTACACACTATATTCAAAGCTGACGCCCGAATGATCGGTGATACTGAATTTGAAACAGAATGGGGCACCGTTAAGGCTTTTGAAAATCATAGCGGCCGCACTTATTTTGATGACCCGGAAAAATTAAAGCCTCTGGGAAAAATGGTCACTGGTTATGGTAATAATCCCGATGATGGTGTTGAAGGGATGCGCTATAAAGGAACGATCGGTAGTTATTCTCACGGTCCGTTACTAAAAAACGTTAATGTTGCGCAGGCATTAGTTAAACAGATCATTGCTAATCACGAAGCGCGTTTAGCTGCAGAACCAGTTTAATCCGCCTTGAGACTGAGTACTTTTCACTTCGATTTTGACATAATAGTCTCACTATCACTCTGAAAGGTCGTGACTGGGTATGTTTTTTTGGGACCCCACCTATATTTTAGTTATCATTGGCCTGTTGATTTCAATGGCCGCTTCTGCCTATGTTAACCGTACGTTCCGCCGATATGATACCGTCCGCAGTCGTAGTGGTGTGACTGGAACCGACGCGGCTCGCTACATTCTGCAGCAATCAGGGATCAACGACGTCGCTGTCCAAGAAATTTCCGGTGATCTAACCGATAATTACAACGGTCAGACGAAGATCCTTAGTTTATCCAACTCAACCGCACAGTCTACGTCCGTAGCCGCGATTGGTGTGGCGGCTCACGAATGTGGCCACGCAGTTCAAGATCAGCGCAACTATATTCCTATGCGGATTCGTACTGCAATCGTACCTGCAGCTAATATTGGCTCTACGCTATCGTTTCCCTTAATTTTGCTAGGTGTAATTCTAGGGATGAACCATACGTTGATCAATATTGGTATCGCCGCGTTCTCCTTAGCGTTATTGTTCCAAGTAGTCACCTTGCCAGTTGAATTCAACGCTTCACGTCGTGCGATTCGGATTCTTGCTTCCGGCGGTATTCTCGCCGCAGACGAAGTCCCAATGGTTCGCCGTGTATTAACTGCTGCCGCCTTAACTTACGTTGCAGCAGCTTTATCCACCTTCCTACAATTATTGCGCCTAATCATTCTTTTCGGCAACAATGATCGCGATTAAAACTTAAATACACATTTTTGACGCTGTTCATACTTTTATGAATAGCGTCTTTTTATTTTCCCGAATATTAATTAATCAGCCAGTAATTAAATTCGTATTTTTCATTAGATTTTTCAAAATAAATAAATTATTATCCTTTGTAGCAATTAAAGTTCATCATTAATAATACTAAATTAAACTTATTTTCTATGCGCTTTTTAAGTCGATATTAATTAAATGGCCTCCAATCTAATCGGTCAAATATGATCAACTTTTTTGACTCTATTAGACCAAACAGCAATTAATTTCCCGATTTAATTAAATAAATGCAAAAAATTATTATTAATTTTATTTAGTTTTGACTGGAATTTTCTCTCAATAAAGTGTTATTATTTTGTATGTGGTTTACAATTATTTTAGAAGATTATTAAAACATGTTTTGTAAAAGAAAAAGTTACTTAATCAATTTAATTGATTTAATATATCCAGTCGCGCTCAAGTTTATTTATTATTGGAGGAAATGATAACTATGGACTTTGAACAAATGATGCTAAACGATCGGGCTTATCAATATTTTCGGATTTATAGTACGCTGATTTCAATGCGTGCGAGGGTTTATTCGATTAATGACATTGCTCAACGTGTCGACCTACCTTACCCTAAGGCTTACAAATTAACTCAAGGTTTGGTTGATGAATTAGCCCTGATCGATCCTAAAGCAGATTCATTGATTGCTGACAATGGTAGCTTAGATACAACTAATTTAACGGTTGACCTTAACACCTTACGTTATCATCTAATCTCTAATCAGCTACCTTACCAAGCCATCTATTACTTGATCACCGAAGACGAACCATCGATCGATGATTTCTGTAAACGCTATGAAACAAGTCGGGCAACTGTTTTTCGTAAAATCAAGCCTTTAAATGACCAATTACACAACTTTGGCTTACATTTTACCTTTAGTCATATGAATATTGTTGGTGACGAACGTAAGACAATTCTCTTCTTGTTCTGTATTTTCCGTTTAGCCACTGAAGGCGTGATCTGGCCATTTGGCGAACATCTCCAAACGATTGCACTTAAAGTTCGGGATCAATTTATGACCCGGATACAAGTTCCCAGTGAGTGGGAAAATTCTGATGTTTTCCCATTAATTTTAGCAATTGCCAGCTTACGGATGCGTCAGGGTAATTATGTAGAAGACGACGAACGCTATAAGATCTTGATAGACAACAATGAAAATTACGATCCACGTTTATTGGATTCTGAATTGATTTCCCAGCGTCATTATCCCGACCTGACCAATGATCGAAAACAGGCAATGTTGCACTTTGGCTACCAATTATTGAACATCTTGCCTGTTTTCCGGAAAGTAGATCGTTATTTACAGACCACATTAGATTATTGCTACAGTCGGAATAATATTGTTTGGCAATTTGCTACTGAATTTCTTAATTACATGCAGGAAAAAAGCTTTAGGATGCCTAACCGTTTAGTACTCGATAAAGTTCTGGTAGGTAACGTGATCAATGTTGCCTTAACAGGGTACGTATTTGACGGGGTTATGCCAACTTTATCGATCATCGCCAATTCTGAACGTAATATTTTAACTGGCGGCTACGATTATGCTGATCTCTATCATGAAATCGGTACTTATATCGACAACTTACCTGAAAAATACGCTGACTTCCATGGTGATCGTGAACAGATGGTACAATCCTTATATCATCTGTTATTACCGGTCTATGCTGAATACAAAGAAGAATATCATATCCGGGTTGGCTTAATGGTACCAGGAGATAGCATGCTTTATCGGCGTTACCTAGATCTTTATAGTGGTTTTAACTACATCGATATTGAACCTTATGATGCCACTGACTTTGCTGACTATGATCTGATCTTCACTTCATCGATCTCCTTCTATCTTGACGTCAAGAATCATGCAGATAAGCGGGTTTGCTATTTCCATCAAGGCTCCGCTGAATCAGAAATTTCACCACTATTGACAGCGCGTGAATACTACCTCAAGAAATTCCCAACGTTACCACAAATCGGTGCCATTTATTAAAAAAATAACTAATAAAAAAGCATTTGGAAAATAACTCCAAATGCTTTTTTGCACTTCCGAAAAATATAGTTAAAACGTATGACATAAGGTAACTTTTTTCGCTTGTCATGTTTCAACTTGGCGGTTTTCGCCTTGTTATGTTTCCTACGATACGATTTTCGCCACGGGAATAGTCACTGTCGCTCGTTCTTGGCGATACTTTTGATAAGTATTGAATATTGAACTTGTCTGTAAACAACGCTTACTTCCCGTTGTCGATTGGACTTACTACTGTGAAGTAGTAGCTGAGCACCTTATGTCATAGTCTCTTTTTTGCGTTATTTATGGCAAATTATTACCCGCAGCTAAGTAAACGTCATACCATTCTTGATGCGTTAACTTAACATCAGCACCAGCTGCCATTTGCGCGATACGTTCTTGATTCATGCTGCCAAGAATCACTTGCATCTGCGCGGGATGACGCAAGATCCATGCAACAGCGATCCCATTTTTAGTCACATGATACTTATCTGCTAATTTTTGTAGCTCGTCGTTTAATTCCTGGAACTTAGGATTATCAATGAAGACCCCTTCGAAGAAACCATATTGGAATGGGCTCCATGCTTGGATCGTCATATCATGTAACCGTGAGTATTCAATAATACCGCCATCATGATCAACGCTCCGCGGATCTGTCATGTTAACATGTAAACCAGCATCGATTGGTCCAGTATGCATAATCCCGAATTGTAACTGATTAACGATCAGCTTTTGATTCAAGCTAGGCTGCAATAATTCTACCTGACTAGGATTCATATTGCTGACCCCGAATTGACGTACCTTACCGGCATTTTGTAATTGATCAAATACGGTAGCGATCTCTTCAGGTTCAATTAAGGCATCTGGCCGATGAAGTAATAATGAATCAACATAATCAACGCCTAAGCGCTGCAAGCTGCCATCCACCGCTTCAATTAAATGTTGCTTGGAAAAATCATAAGCATGATCTAAGATACCAACCTTAGTTTGAATTAAAATATCTTCGCGCTTAATGCTTGATTGCCGTAAAGCCCGACCAAAACGTGCTTCACATTCACCTTTACCATACATATCAGCGTTATCAAAGAAATTAATGCCGCTGTTCACTGCTGTTTCCAAAACCTTTACTGCCGCAGCATCATCAGCTAAACCATTGACACGCATTAACCCTAAGGACACAGCTGACGCATTCAAGCCATTACGACCAAGATCAACAAATTTCATGTTCGCAACCTCCATCTATTTAATATACTTTCATTCTAGCATTTTACCTAACCCAACGTACTAAAACGCTGACAAACTTTTTAGTATTTAAATACCACTTTGTCTAATAAATCTGTATAATAAATTCAATCTCAAAATAAAGTGGTGATCGTTGTGCGTAATCTAATAGTAAATCCGCAGCAAATAGCCTTACTCCAACAAAGTCGTTTAGGCGTTGAAGTTGAAGAACATCGTATCAATAATTCTGGCCATCTAAGTCAAGCGCCCCACCCAACCGATTTGGGTAGTCGCCGTTTCCACCCTTACTTTCAATCTGACTTTGCCGAAAGCCAAGCTGAAATCATTACCGATCCACACACTTCAATGACAATACTTAGCCAGCAACTCGCAACTTTACAAGCAATTTTTACTCACGCTTTACAGCCCAATGAGTTGATCTGGCCACTTTCACTGCCGCCAGAAGTTAGCCCGGCTGACTTAACTTTTATCGCAAATAATTTTGAACGTCCAGCTTACCAAGACTACCGCGACTATTTATTAGAGAAATATGGTATCCAGCATGCGATCGCCACTGGTAGTCATGTTAGTTTTAGTTTACCGACTGCGTTACTGGCTGGGCAATCTGTCGCTGCACGCAATCAGCTTTATTTCCATATTGTGCAAAATTTCATGTTAGCCCGTTGGATATTAACTTACTTATTTGGTGCCACCCCGCAAGCTGCGCCAAATTATTTTTCTACACTACCAACTGCGTTAGCACAACCTGTTCGCAGTATTCGCAATAGTGAATATGGTTTTACTAATACCACCTCTGAAAACGTGCGTTATACGTCGCTAGCTTCCTATCTACACGATATTGACGCTGCTATTGCCACAGGCCAACTTTATTCACAGCACGAGTTCTACGGCCCTGTACGGCTAAAAAAGCAATCCAAATTAAATGATCTACTTACTGAAGGAATCGATTACTTAGAATTTCGTGTTTTTGATCTCGATCCATTTAGTGCGGATGCGATCAGTCAAACAACTTTGCGTTTTTTCAAAGTTTTTATCAGCTACTTAGCAGTACGCCCCCTACCAGATGATTTAGCGGCTGCGTTAGCCCACGCACAACAGCGTAATCGCCAAGTAGCTTTAGAAGCACCGGAGCGTCCTTCTGCTTTTACCAATGAATTGCAAGCTTGGCTACAACAACTCACCGATTTCAGTCATAGTTGGCCGACTGACTACCGGCAAGCCGTCACCATAATTGCGCAGCGGGCTAGCCAACCTGAATTAACACCCAGTGCCAGAATAATGTACGCTGCCAGTCAACAATCATTAACTGCTTTCGCCTTAGCCCAAGCCACACTACACCGACAACAGCAGCAACAGCAAATCCCCCCTGAGGCAGCACCGCTTAACGCCGATCAACAGCAGTTATTGATTGCCGCTTATCAACTAGGATTACGGGTTAAACACCGCAATACCACTATTCAACTTTGTGGGCAGCATTCAGCAGTTGAGCTGACCGAGATCCAATTAAATGGCACCAAAGCGACAACCAAGCTGCAACAACTATTTCCAGAATTACTATAAGCATCAAAAAAGAAGCTAACACCGCGATATTACGGTGTTAGCTTCTTTACTTTACCTTAATTGGCGTTATTATCAGCTATTTTCTGTTCATTATCACCAAAATCGATCACTTGCAGATTCTTTGTATCACTAGTTAAATGCGCACCAGTATAACGATAGGTTTGAACCCGTGTCTGCAAGCCTGATGTCTGCACATAGCTGGTTGTATAAGTAACTGAAAAGTCGACGGTAGTCTGATTATTCTTCGTCAAGACTTGATCAACTTGAACTTTAAAATCAGTATGGTCGATATTACTATTGCTTGCACGGGCTTGCGTAATAAACGTTGCTAACTTTTTATACGCTGCAGCGTCGGTGCCATTTTTAAAGTAAGCTGCTAAAGCAGCCGTATCATTGGCATTATTTGCATTGGTTGCACTACTAGCCGTTGTATATAAGCGAGTTAGTAGATCTTGTGCCTGTGCCGTTGTCGGTACAGTTGTAAAATCAGCCTGAATGTTCTGCTTAGCTGCTTTAGTTAGCGTCACCGCTTTAGTTTTAACGGTTTCTCCAGCAATTTTTGTTTCTAAATGTAGTTTCGAATTAGCTTCCCATGTTAAAGCAGGTAAAGTTAACTGTCCATTTTGCAACGTGCCCTTATTTTGATTATTGACGTATACAGTTGCATTGGCCACATTACTGTGTACCACCGGCGTCACGGGCTTTAACGTCAAATCGATCGTTTGTGCGTCGGCTGTTAGAAAAGTTGCATGTACCGTCCGTGATAAGGTTTTATCATCGGTTTGCGCGGTAACCTTCAGCGTATAGGTCCCGGGAATAAACGGCCCGATTTTCTGCGTTGCAGCTGGCTTCTTAGCCGTTACATTTTGCCCATCTAAATAAATCGATGGTGAAGGTAAGTCAGTGGCAATCGTCCGGTAAGTCGGAGCGATCGTCAACTGGTACGCAGTAAAAATAAAGTGATGCCCTTCTTTGACAAATCCCAGGGTACCATCCTTAGTTGCATTCGCCTTTTTCAACTGCGCTTTACTTGTTTTTAAGTATTGCGGGTTGGCTTTGGTAAAACGAATGAATGGACGACTATTACCTGGCGTCAAACGAAGATCAGCATCACTACTTGTCATGACTTGGCTCACACGGCTAGGATTATTAGTGGCGAGTACCGCAAAGGCACGATCTAACTGGGCATCCCGGCTAAAATAATGCTGGCCGAATAAAAAAGCGCCAAGTAAGATGACGATCACAATAATACCAATGATCCACCATTTACGTTTACTTTTCTTAGGTCGAATTTTTTCTGCTGATTCTGACTCAGCTTTTTCGATTGCAGGTTTAACGGGTGCTTCACTTTCACTAGTTGTTGGTTCATCAGCTTCGTCAGCCTGTTGCATGGAAGCTGCGGCCCGTTCTTCGGGCGTAACCGCTCGTGGTGCCTGATAAGGTTCATTCTCCGCGGCCGATTCTGCTGTTTTTTCATGACGCGCCATCCGCGTTGCTGGTTGTGCAGCACTGGAAGCTGTTGATTCAAGCGTAATATCATCAGGTGAAAGATGTTCCCGTGGCTGCGCGCTGTCAGTGGCTGCGCGTACTTGATCGACGATATCACTGATATCCTTCGTTTTATCGGCAATATGCGCTTCACGCCGACTCGATAATGAAGCACTGGATTGTGGCTGCGCACTAGCGGGCTGACCTAAATCATCAGGTACCAGTTGCTGTGTAGCTGCGCGCAACTTAGCAATGATCTCTTCTGGATTTTCATCTGCCTGAATTGAGGATAGAATAGCGGCCGCTGAAGCTGCGCTCTCGATCACGCGCTCATCAACATCAGGTAGCGCGCTATCTGGCGCGCTTGGTGCTGAAGTTACCGCAGATTCAGCCGAATCAGTTACTTCTGCTGATTCGGTTGATTCAGCTATCTGGCTGGTGACCGCAACACTCTTAGCAGTACTGGCTACTGCTGCTGCCGAAGGTGCGGCACTTTCAGTCGCAGCTGACGACGCTTGGGAAGTTTTTGCTGACGTTGGCGCCGGTTGCGGACGCCCTTCACGATAAGCAATCAAATCATAACCACAATTAGCACATTTTTTATCGCTGGTCATGATCGGTGCACCACAATTAGGGCAGAAAAACTCCCCAGCGCCTAAGTCCCCAAGGTCCGTCGCAAAAAGATGTGTATTCATTTTTAACTGTGACAATCGATTCATGGACGGATGGCTCCTTTTCGTTTCAAATATTCGTTTTCTTAGAGTGTGTTGAAAAAGCGTCCAGCTTATGACGTATAACCTAGCTAGACAATAAGTTCGAACTGAATTGTTTGACTACATCACTATACGTTGATCTGCTTTCAACCAAGTTTACGCTAAATTAATTTAGCAATATTTTTCCAGCTTAATTCAAGCGCTTAGTATTTAGCAATTCAAATTAATATAAGCAAAATGGCGCAACTTTTCAGCACGCTCTAACCATAATGACTACTATAAGAATAGCATTAATTACGCCGTGCTTCAATTTCACTTTGGTAACAAATTAAGCGCGCTTGATTATTTTTCTGCTGGCGTGTCCGCAGCAGCCTGTAACTCAGTAATTTTTTCACTGATTGCTGCATCAATCTGTTCAATCGTCGGCGCTGGCGCTTGCAGGAACGCTGCAACGCTACTCATTTTATCGATGCGCATCCCCGACGCATTTAGATTTTCCGCCGTTGTGATCAAATACAGATTTAATGGATACTGCTCTTCAGCAGTAGTCAACAATGCAATCTTATCTACCAGCTCATAAGGTAAATTAATAATACCCGCCTGTAATTCAATCGTAGCCGGCGTTTCAAAAGGTAACTCAATTTTAATTTGCGCTATTTTTTTAGCGGTTAGTTGTGTTTGTAGTTCAGTATACGCTGCTGCTAGCTTCTTCAAATCCGCTTTTTTAATATCGTTGGCTGTCAGCTTGATTGCAGTCGTCGTATATTCTTCCGCGCGGATCGCCGCGATAAATTCTTGGCTTTGCATTTCCATTTGGTAAAAACCTCCGCTTCATATAACGGTAATACGCTTCCGTTATTCACCCGTCTAGTATAACCTAGGATCCACATTCCTACCAGTAAAAAAGAAACTGTACGTAGCCAGCATTAGAAAAAATAAAGGAATGCACCTTTGCGCACTCCCTTACCTCAAATAGCGATTCTAAAATGCCTGCTCAATTGGTGTTGTTCCACTTACTAAATCGTAAATTTGCCCCGAAGCTTGTGGTTTACTTAAAACAGCCACGATGGCGGCCGCAACATCGGCGCGGGCAATCTTTTTACTGCTAGCTAATGTTGGTTGCAGCGAAATTTTACCGGTACCAGCATCATTGGTCAAAGCGCCTGGCCGCAAGATCGTATAATTTAATTGTGTTCGATGTTGCAACCATTCATCAGCGTAGTATTTAGCCACATAATATGGCTCAATCCTAGTTTGCGCCCATTTGTCCCGTTGGTCTGCATACAAGGCACTAACAATCACGTAGCGCTTAACGCCCGCTTGTTCAGCCGCAATCATCGTTTTAACGGCACCATCCAGATCGATTTCTAGAGTGCCATCGTAACCAGTCGCACCACCAGAACCGGCGGTAAACACAACATTATCCACATCTTTAAACGCCGCAGCTTGTTCTTGAGGTAAGGCAGTTAAGTCAAATTGCCGCGGTTGCCCACCAAGCGCGCTTAAAGTGTCAGCTTGCTTAGTATCACGAATCCCCGCCAAAACAGTTTCACCGGTAGCTGCTAATTGTTTCGTTAATAGTTGACCAATTTGGCCATGCGCACCAACAATAAAAGTTGTCATAAAATGACCTCCACATTAAAATTATTTTTGCCGTAATTGCTTCCACCACAACATTTATGCTATGGTTTACTCTGAAACTAAGTTTAACGCAATTCACTGAATAATACCTAACCTTTTGCCCGGAAACTATTTTAACAAGGAGTATTCATTACGATGGATAAAATCAATTACTTTAAACAAGTGATCGAACCAACATTACTGCAAATTGCGACCACCACCGCCAGCAATAGCTCTTTTGAACAAGAGTGGTTATTAAAGCGCTTAAAAACCACACCGGAGTGGCAGAAAGTACTGAGCAATCTGCCATTACTCTCTCTGCACACACTAGCCGATATTGGCAAAAATCAGCCGATCAATGGCACTGAACTCACTGCCCACTTACAAGTATCCAAAGGCGCGATTTCTAAAACCGTCAATAAGCTGATCAAATTTGAACTGATCGATAAATTCAAACGGACCGATAATCGTAAAGAAGTTTATTACTCGCTAACCGATAAAGGCCAACAATTAAATTACGCTCATCAACAATTGCACTTACAACTTGATCAACAAATGCAGCAACTGTTAGCTCAGTATCAACCCGAGCAGTTGGAACTTGTGGCTCGTTTTGTCAAAGAAATCCAAGATTTACACAACGCACCAATCGTGCAGGATTGATCGCAATTCCAATTATCGATAAATCTGGCGCGCTTTGTGGGATAATGCTCCTACGATTCGCCGGTTGCTGAGTAAGATGACCCCAGAATTACCGTCACGACTTAGTGCTAAATTAGACTCGTAACCATTTTCAACACCATGACTAACAAAAAATGGCGGTAATTGCATAAACCACCGCGATAACTGCCATCAGTCGCGTTAAATAAGGTCGCTATACTAGCTGGTTTTAGTAAGCGGCCTTGTTGGATTGCTTGTTCCAAGCGAAATAATTCGCTGGCGGTGCTGTACATATTACCCGTACCCAATTTGCGCTTTACCGCCACCCTAGTCGTATGGACGCGGAACAAATACGGCAAAAAAGTAATTTTAGTCTGGTAAGCCAACGCCGCATGCGTTTCTTGTTTAAAGCCATCTAATACAAAGCCGGTATGGTGCAATTTTAGTGGCTGTAATAGGCGTTTTTGGACTAAGTGCTGATAACTTTGACCCGTGATTTGCTCAATGATCCCTGTTAACAACAAATAATTCACTGGCTCGTAATTATGCTGCCCAATCTGCTTGACCTGAACGTATTTAACCGCAAATTTGATCAATTGCCGATCAGACAACATTTTTTGTGGCTCAGTCGTCGTAAATAACCCCGAATTCATATCCAACATTTGGCGCAATGTGATCTGGTTACTGTGCTTGATCTGTGGATAATATTGACTTAGCGGAGTATTCAACTGAACCTTACCAGTCTCCACGAGCTGCATGAATAAAACAGCGGTGAACACTTTCTGCACTGACGCCAATTGATAAGTTGAAGCCGCTGAATTACGCTGTAATTTAGCAAAATTGGCGTAGCCATAGCTCCGTTGCAGCACGGTATGTCCGTTACGAACAATCAAAACGGTGCCGGTAAAATGCTGCTTTTTGAGTTGTTGGGCAATCTTAGTGACTGTGGCTGCTTTTAGCGCCGCCTGAACGGAGCCGGCGCTTAAACTCAAACCTAGGACCAAGCTGATCAAAATAATAAATCGTCGTTTCAAACTAAAATACCTACCTTTACTATGACGACTCTAGCGATTGTGGTCGGGCCAGCGCTAGAATGAAGACCGTGCTTAAAATAAGTAACGTACCCCCAAATTCAATCCACCCAAAATGCACCCTTAAATACAAAACTGATAAGACCGTCGCGGCTAGTGGTTCAAAGGCATCTAACAGTCCGACTGCCGTTGCTGAAATATAATCTAAACTCGCCAAATATAGCGAATAAGCAACCACTGTACCGGGAATCACGATAAACCAATAACCCAGCTGACCAACCAGATCCAAATGCGGTATCTGCCACGCACCGGGATGGAGTAACCCAAATAGTAACCCACCTAACGTCATTGCCCAACCGGAGATCGCGATTGCACCATACTCAGCCAATAAGTGAATCGGCAATAAAACATAAGCTGCCGCGGCCATTCCAGTAGCCACGCCCCAGAAAAAGGCCGCCGGTGAGATAGCTAAATGTGTTGGCTGTCCACCAGTGACTAACAAAAAAGTCCCCACTAAGGCAACCAATACGGCAATTAAATCTGCACGTCGTGGGACTGCTTGTTCACGCAACATCGTATATAATACGATGAATACCGGTGACAAAAACTGTAAGATCGTCGCGGTTGCGGCATTGCCAACCGCCACAGCTTTGTAGTAAACAAACTGCATAGCCACCATGCCAAAGATCGTAAACGCAAGCAAAGCAATGATACTCCGCCAAGAATGCCACAGCGCAAATAAACGCTGACGCTCCTTGGGCAACAAAGCCGCAAACAACAAAAGCAAGATGCCGGAGATCAACATTTTAGACTCGATCAGCCAAACTAAACTCAGCTGGCGCGTCGTAAATAACCATTGCGCAATGGGTCCAGAAACGCCCCAGAGAATCGCCCCAACTGCCGCTAATAAGATTCCTTGTAACTGTCTTGTCCGCACTCAAATCCCCCCTATTCCACAACAGAGCCTGTTTTCTATTATCGATTGAACTACTTCACACATGTTTTTCATTATACCATTTGTCTCCATAAGAAAAATAAGAGTTTGCCATAAGCTATTTAGCTGCTATTTCACAATGGCAGTTGATTTTTTACATTGAAAATTATTGACCATTCTTGTGGCCAACAATCTGGTTTTGACGATATGGTTCAGAAACAAAAAAAGAGTTGCGCCATAATTGCTTATGCCACAACTCCCCAACCAATACGATTACTCATCATCATCCACTTTAACTTGTCGATTAACCTCCGCTGCTGCAACCAGCTCGTCACTATCGATTCGACTGGCTACACCCCAGCAGTAAAAAAGATATGCCGTAACACTGATCAGCACAAAATCCCATGGGTAATGTAACCAACCATTTCCGCCAAACGGCTGACTACCAAGATACGAAACGGCCGAAAGAAAGACCAAATAAATGATCAGCCACAAGCTTCCTTTTAATTGCTGTTTGAAATTAGGAAACCCGCGACGCCACTCATAATAAACGTAAAAAGGTAATCCCAACAAAATAACCAAGATGACTTGGATCGTAGTTGGCCACATTGCCCAGTAAGTGGCTAAACTTGCTAGAACAAAGGCAACTGGCGCAACAACGCGTAGCCATTTTGACGCCACCGGTCGCTTAAAATTAGGCCGCAACTTACGTAAGGAGATCACCGTCACTGGTCCAGTTAAATAGGCAATCAAAGTTGATGTGGAAATCACACTGGCCAACACACTCCAATTACGAAAAACGCTGACCATTAGCAAACTGATCACTAAATTAGCGGCCATCGCCAACCGCGGAATGCCATAACGTCGATTCAAACGGCCTAGCCACTGTGGCATGTGCTGATTTTTGGCCATCGCCCATAGCGTCCGACTTGTGACCGCCACAAAGGTAACCCCAGTGCCAAACGGGGATACAAAAGCATCTAAATAAAGCAAGATCGACCACCACTGCAGTCCTAGTAAAATTGCCAGATCTGCGAATGGCGAGGCAAAATTTAAACCATGCCAACCACTCTGAGCCAACAAATGTGGCGGTACACTACCGATAAAAGTGACTTGCAACAACGTATAGATCACGGCACTGATCAACAATGAAATAGCGATTCCCCGTGCCACGTTATGTCGTGAATCGCGAATTTCGCTCCCCATATTGATCACAGTCTGAAACGCATTATATGAAAAGATAATTCCTGACGCTGTCGTCGCCTGAAAAATTGCCGCGCTACCCTGTGGCGCAAAAGTCTGCCAATTATGACCAAAATTAGCGGGATGAAAGCCGGATGCCATCAATAAGATGATCGTTAATGCCGGGACCACCATTTTAAAAACAGCGATCAAACTGGTGAAACGAGTTAATAAACGAATCGACCAGAAATTCAATAGCGTAAATACTAACATAAATAAAAAGACGATCAACAGACCGAATGTGGTCACATCCCCATGAGCAACAAATTGGCGGGTCCAATTAGCCCACGCCCACGGCCATGAGCTCATATATTGCACTGCCGCCACCGCTTCAATGGGGATGATCGTTACTAGAGATACCCAGTTAGCCCATGCCGCAATAAATCCGAGCAGCGGTCCATGACTGTATTGTGCATAACGACTCATTCCCCCACTTTCAGGAAACATTGCCCCTAACTCAACATAGTTAAAAGCAATCGCCATGATCACGATCGCACCGATGATCCAGGCAATGATCGCTGCAGGACCGGCAACCATTGCCGCCTCCCCAGAACCAAACAGCCAACCAGAACCAATGATCGAACTCAGTGCCAGCATGACTAGAGAAAATAAACCAATTTTATGACGTTCCTGCATAAACGACTCTCCTAAATTTTAATCTATCACTTTTAAAACGAAATTCAGCAACTTGATTGTATTTTGAACTTAAGGACTAAATTATCTCATTGATTTTTAATTTGTACAAATTATTTTTAGCATCCGCTTTGATTGATTTATTGAGGCGCATAAAAAACTCTCAGAGGGCGCGCTTCGCTTCGCCCTCGTATCCATGATATGAAACCGTCTTCGCTCTTGATATAATCAAGAGGAAGGCGGCTTTATTTGTTCATCGCTGGTTTATTGGTGGTTCTTCAGACCCCGTAATCGAGTAGGAGGTAATTGTAAGTTACCGTCCTCTCACACCACCGTACGTACGGTTCCGTATACGGCGGTTCAATAATTTAAGCACTCTGAATTTGCTGGAGCGTCTGACTCAAGTTAATGAGTCCACGACGTTCCAGCTCTTTGTTAGTTAGGGTACGGCACAGCGTTTTACTATGCGCTGTCCGCCAGTACCCTTTACGCGTGTTAGCGGATAGCTTAGCTTCATCTTTCGTAAATCCTAATCCGCTCAAGTTGTTCTCTCTAGTTTTGGCTTTCTTCCATTGTTTCCAAATGTACTGGCGAATACGTGACCGCAGCCACGCATCTAATTCCGTGATGAACCGCTTCATTCTACCCAAGCTGTAATACTGCAACCAACCGCGCATCTTTTGACGAATCTCTGCCATTATTTGGTCTTCGGATACACCACGATTACGCTTAGTCAGCCGCCTCAATGCTTGTTTAACTCGCTGCTTCGCTGACCACACCGGATAGGGAAAAGCCCTGCCTTTAGTGTGGCCCAACGTAAAACCTAAGAACTTCATTCTGTTGGTGGCGACCACTTGTGTCTTTTCCTGATTGAGCGTGAGTTTTAACTCATGCTCGAGAAAACGAGTCACACTAGCGAGGACTCGTTGGCCCGCGCGTGGACTTTTAACAAAGATATTGCAGTCATCGGCGTAACGGACAAATTCATGACCGCGCCTAGCTAGTTCTTGGTCGAATTCGTTGAGATAAATATTCGCTAACAGTGGCGAGATCGGCCCGCCTTGCGGTGTGCCTTTCTCACTGCGTTCAAACAATTGCCCATTCATGGTGCCACTAGTCAGAAAACGGCGAATGAGCCGTAGTATCCAGCGGTCACTAATTCGCTGCTTGAGAAACTTCATAAGCATGTCATGATTAACCGTATCGAAGTAGGCCTTCAAATCCAGATCAACCACATAGTGATAACCCGCATTATCTAGCTGAACGACCTGTTGAACTGCGTCATGTGCACTGCGTTGGGGTCGAAAACCAAAACTATTGTTGGCGAAGATCTGTTCATATATCGGCGAAAGGACCTGGGCCACGGCCTGCTGGACTAGCCGGTCGATCACGGTCGGAATGCCAAGCTTACGCGTTCCACCGTTGGGCTTTGGAATTGAGACTTGCTTGACTGGTGCCGGTTTATAAGTCCCATTGGCCAATTCTGCGAGTAATTCTTCGCGATGTACTTTCAGGTACGGTTTCAATTCATCAACGGTCATACCGTCAACTCCGGCCGCCCCTTTGTTCCTGACCACACGTTGATAAGCCAAATTCAGGTTGTTGCGGGCCAAAACTAATGCTTGAAACTGAGTGCCACTCATCTTTTCTCCTTCACCGGAGGCGATACTACGCGCCCCAGTTTGTCTTTGGTCTTCCAGACCTATCATCCGCTGGCGGTCAGCTTGTTCTGTTTTCTGCGATTTTCGCATCGTCTTCACTTCCAGTCGCAATATGAGTTATTATTGTTTGGTCCTTCATGGTTACCCACTACTATGACCTCGGCTGACTCCTGTACACTTAACCAGCCATTTCTGACTTGCTTTGAACTCATATTTCCTTGTCATTTGGGTATTCCCTAAGAAAATCAGGATTGTGTGTACAGGTCTCCCCGGGTAAGAACGTCAACTTTCGTACCATGTCACCGTCAGCTTTACTGTCGTAACTTCGGGTAGTATCGGACTTCAGTGTGTTTGGCCACCTTATCCAGTTACTTCCGGCCTTATAGCTGCTTCTTGTTCATCGGTGCAGTACTTTGCTCATCAGGCTTCCTTCAGTCTTCACCTCACGATAAAGGCCTTGCCTTTGGCTAGCGGTTCCGACTACTACGGCCCGCAGTGGACTTTCACCACCTAGTTGACGCCCATGCCGGGCGCACCAAAAAAGGAGTTGGACATAAACGACTTATGTCCAACTCCTGCACTAAAACCTAACTTAATTCTTTAACTTTCATTTTCTTAACCGGATAACCTAAGCGATCCACAACGTCGGCCAACTTTTCGGCGGATGTTTGTGCCGGATCGAAATCAACTTTAACTTTAGCGGCATTAAACAAAACTTTGATCTCACTGACACCAACTTGCTGTTTAAGTGCACCCTCAATTTTTTGCATGCATGACGGGCAAGTTAAGTTATCTAATTGCATAATTGCTTTTTCCATAATAGTGACCTCCTTGATCAACTTATGGCTATAGTTTACCGCCGTTTAGTAATCCGGCAATTGATCGGCATCAAGTTTTGCCAATTTTTTAAAAATTTTAGCTGACTACCGATTGTTCCTGGGGATTCAGATGCGGTAAACCTTGGTATTGATCAAAAAGTGCCTGCTGCAATTTTTTAAGACTCGGCCGCGGTTCATTTTGAAAGTCACGATAAACTGGCGAACTATTGAGTTGAGCCCGTAACTGAAAATTGCGCGCCTGTTGCAAGCCGTACGCCAGTAATGAATCTTGCTGGATTCGCGGCAACAAACGACCCGCCAAAGTCAGTTGGGGCCGACATAATTTTTCGGCAGCTTGTGCCACCACCGAACGATAAATTGGCGGTAGCTCAGCGGTAATCACCAATTCTTGTAGCTGCGCTAGTAAATCTAAACCAGCCTGTTGCTGGCTGCTAGTTGCCAGCGGATGTTCCAGCGCCACCTGATCATTTTGCTGTGTTGCCGCCGTTAATTCCGTTGCTGCCAATTTAGGGGTAACCATAAAATAAAATGCTAGTAATTGCAACAATAGCAGCGTGTCGCTACGTATCCCGGTCGTAACCGTGGGATCAAGATCTAACATACGTAACTCAATATGACTGATCCCATGAGACGCCAAAGCCGTCAAGCCCGCCGGATGCCGCAACCGCACAGCTTCATGGAAGGCGGATTCAGCAATCAACTCATCAGCGGCAATAGCTGCTTGCATTTTTTCTACATAAGCTGCTACCGAGGTATAATCTCCCTTAAAATGACTAGCAAAACCATAACCGTATTGTCGCGAATTACGCAATGAGCGCACTGGCTGTGCCGGTAAATCAGTTAAATAATTAGCTTCTGCAACCGGACTAGCACCCTGTAAATAGGTGAACAACCACCGATACTGCATAAATCCAATCGCCTGCTTGAGTAACAATTCGTCACGTACCTGCCGCGTATCTCGTCGCACGGCCTTGGCAATGGCGCTAGTCCACTTTTTATTAGGGGCCAAGTTAACATGGATTCCTGAAGGTAAGCCTTCTTCCATGCCGTAACGGCGCCCTAATTCCTGATAATAAGCCATTTTTTCTGGTCCAACATCGGCATAACCTAGCTCACTGTGAGTTGCTGTTAAACAAGGCGGTAATGAAAACGGCCAAAGATACTCATCCGCTGCCAATGCGGAACGCAATGTATAATCTAATGCCGCTAAATACTGACTTGCTGTCCCAATTGAATTAGCGACTGGAGTGATTATTTCACTTTGTGTATTGAAGTAATCATTTTTAATGTACGGATTGGCGCGTTGTTGACCTAACATTGGTGGATATGGTGCCGCGCTTAAATAGCCGTCAGCACCAATTCGATGACGTTCCACTTCTAATCCCCAAGTAAATCCCTGGGCAAAATTGCTGACACCTAATTGTAAAATATATTTACCTAAATCATCCACGGTCCAAGCCTCGCTTTCGTTATAATCTATTACTTATCCACTATATAATCGTATACCGGAAACGCAATTAAATTCTAGAAATATGCTAGCGTTTTCTAAAAACTTTGCCAGCTCATGTTACAATAATCGATAAGGAGGCGGTTTTATGTACATTTTGATCAAACACATTGATAAGCTCAAAAATGATAAAGCCAAAAAAGTTTATCGTGTACTTTTAAAAGCTGATAATGGCGATACTTTATTTAAAAGCAAAAAACTTTACTACCGTAAATCAGTCGACCACCTTATCGTACGACTCCAAGAAAATGATTTTGCCACAACAAAAGTTATCGATCATACTTAAATCAATGCAGGCACTAACGATCAGTAAACCAAACTAAATTAGTTTTGCTGATCGTTTTTTAATGCAACAAAAAACTCTCAGAGGGCGCGCTTCGCTTCGCCCTCGTATCCATAATATGAAACCGTCTTCGCTCTTGATATAATCAAGAGGAAGGCGGCTTTATTTGTTCATCGCTGGTTTATTGGTGGTTCTTCAGACCCCGTACAAAAAACCGATGGTCTTCAGCTCTGAGATTACCCAATTGTTGCCCTGAGCACGTATATAAAATTTCAATCCCTCAATAGCCGAAGACGCTGCCTATCAATACTAGGAGGTCTCCCCAATGGAAGTTGTCGCAGAAAGTGTTGCCGGGATCGATGTCCACCAAAAGGAAATCACGGTAACCGTATTAATCGGTTCAGCCGAATCAGCTAAGCCAAAAAAGGTACACGCGCGTTTTCAAACGGTCACTTTTGACTTGAAAGCGTGCGGCGCATGGTTGAAACAACAGGATGTTAAGCAGGTACTCATGGAAAGTACTGGCCAATATTGGCGCCCTGTTTGGCAGATCCTTGAGCCGTTTGGCTTTAATATGATCCTATGTAATCCGCGTATTATTAAGAATATTCCCGGTAAGAAGACCGATCAAAAGGATTCTGAATGGTTATCCGAACTTGCGCGGTACGGACTTGTTAGTGCCAGTTATGTGCCACCACGTCAGATTCAAGAGCTACGTGAATCGACGCGTTTAAGCAAAAGTATCACCCAACAAATGACGCGCCTGAAGAATCAGGTCCACGATATTCTTCAACGTTCTAATATCAAGCTCACGACCTATGTTTCCGATATTTTCTCCGGTTCTGGACGCCGCATTCTGGCATTATTGGAGAATAGTGAGGTGATCAACCTTGCCAGCATCGAACAAGCAGGGACCGGTAAACGCGGGTATCGATTAAAGGCCACTCCAAAACAAATCTTGGCTTCTCTTGATGGCGCTCTGAGCTACAATGATCGCTTTTTGATGGCAATGAACATGAATCTGCTAGCGAGTTACCAACGTGAATTAATCAATCTAGAGTCGCAAATTTATGAGCAACTTGAAGCCTTCTCAGAGTTGTATCATCGCTTACAAGCGATTCCAGGCGTTGGTGAGGGTACTGCACAAATCATTATTGCCGAAATTGGCTCAGACGTAAGTCCATTCCCCGACGCCCACCATCTTGCCTCTTGGGCGGGCTTGTGTCCAGGCAGCTACGAATCCGCGGGTAAGAAACATGGGGCACATACGCTTCACGGTAATAAATACCTCAAAACGGCGATGATTACCGCGGCTATGGCAGCGAAGTCGACGAAGCAAACGGGTCTACGAGACTTTTACTGGCGGTTGTGCTCGCGTATGGGCAAGCAGAAGGCTAATGTCGCCCTCGCTCACAAGTTACTGCGTATTATTTATGTGATGATCCAGACTGGCGCGACGTATCAAGAATATAAAAAGAGCCAACGTACTGAAGATACGTTGACTCCCAAAATATAAGTTACTAGCGCTAGTATAACTACAGTATAGCAGTTTTTTTCGGCATTTGCACACCAAGGGGTTACTGCGCGCTAAATTGAGTTTGGTTTCATATAAAAATCGACTCCGCAAAGAGTCGATTTTTCAGTCGGTACTATTTCAATGGTTGCCATGTCCAGTCAAGTACTTCTGGAATATCCTCACCATTTTCACGAATATAATCGTGATGGTATTGTAATTTATCGTCCATTTTTTGGATGAAAGCTGCGCCTTTATCCGCATATTCAGGTAAGTGCATGATGACATCCTTGGCTAAATGGAAGCGATCAAGTTCATTGACGACCCGCATATCAAATGATGTAGTAATGTCGCCTTCTTCACGATAACCGTGGAACATGATGTTACGGTTATGGCGATCAAAGAAGATATCGCGTGGTAAGTCTTCAAAGCCATGATAAGCAAATAAGACTGGTGTATCTTTAGTAAAATAATGATCGAATTCAGCATCAGACAAGCCGCGAGGATCACGTTCTGGACTGCGTAACTTCAACAGGTCGATCACGTTAATATAACGGATCTTCAATTCAGGGAAGTTGTCGTGCAAAATATTAATTGCGGCTAAACTTTCCATATTTGGTTCAGTCCCTGCAGCAGCGATCACAATATCGGGCTTGCTACCTTGATCAGTTGAAGCCCAATCAATGATACCTAAACCGTTATTCGCCAACTTAGTCGCTTCTTCAATGCTGTAGTATTGTGGCCGTGGTTGTTTTGAAGTAATCAAAATATTGACCGTTTGCTTACTATTAAAGATCAATGGACTAACCGCTAACAACGAGTTAGCATCAGCTGGTAAATATTCACGGATATATTCTGGCTTCTTTTCCGCCATATGCGTTAAGATACCAGGATCTTGATGGGTATACCCGTTATGATCTTGCTGGAAGCTAGTCGATGTTGAAACCACGTTCAATGATGGATACTTAGTCCGCCAATCTAATTCATCAGCTTTACGGATCCACTTGAAGTGCTGGGTCAACATTGAATCAACGACCCGCAAGAAAGCTTCATAACTAGTAAACAAGCCATGACGACCAGTTAAGGTGTAGCCTTCATTAAAGCCTTCAGCTTGATGTTCTGATAATTGTGAATCAATGATCCGGCCGGTAGGTGCCAAATATTGATCTTGCGGCTCCTTGATTGGTTCCAACCACTGCCGACTAGTTGCCTCAAACAAGCTGTACAAACGATTGGACATCGTTTCATCAGGACCGAAAATACGGAAATTATCCGGATTGTTCTTGATCAGATCACGCAAATAATCAGACCAAACAATCATGTCTTGTTTAACTTGCTTACCATGTTCTGTATTATCCAACGCATATTTACGATAATCAGGTAAGTTCAAATCTTTAGGAGCAATACCACCGTTTGTAATTGGATTGGTCGACATCCGCTTGTCACCCTTAGGCGCTAATGCCCGTAACTCAGGAATCAACGTCCCATTTTCATCAAATAGTTCTTCAGGCTTATAGGATTCCAACCATTCAACTAACGCATCTGCATGCGTCATATCATTTTGATTTACTGGAATTGGAATCTGATGCGCACGGAATGAACCTTCGATTGGTTCGCCGTCCCAAGTTTTAGGACCAGTCCAGCCTTTTGGTGCCCGGAAAATAATTACTGGCCAAGTTGGTTGCGTTGGGTCGTTATTTTCACGTGCATGTTTCTGGATTGCTTTGATCGATTCGATTGCTTCGTCCATTGCTTTAGCCAAAGCCGGATGCATCACTTTAGGATCGTCACCTTCAACAAAAATTGGTGCCCAGCCCATACCTTCAAAATACTTTCGTAAATCAGCGTCAGATTTACGTGCCAAAATCGTTGGATTAGAGATCTTGAAACCGTTCATGTTGACGATTGGTAAAATCGCACCATCATGAATTGGGTTGATAAACGTATTCGAGAACCATGAAGCTGCTAACGGTCCTGTTTCAGTTTCACCGTCACCAGTGACTGCTGCAGCGATCACATCAGGGTTATCTAAGATCGCACCAGTTGCGTGGGATAATGTATAACCTAATTCGCCACCTTCATGGATCGAACCTGGTGTTTCGGCTGCCGCATGGGAAGCCACGCCACCAGGGAATGAGAACTGTTTGAATAACTTTTGCATCCCTTGTTCATCTTGCGTGATTTCTGGATAGATGTCACTGTATGAGCCGTCCAAATAAGAATTAGAAACCATGACCTGGCCACCATGACCGGGACCTTCAATATAGAACATGTTCAAATTGTACTTATTGATCACACGGTTTAAATGGGCATACAAGAAATTCTGTCCAGCAATCGTGCCCCAATGGCCAATTGGATAATACTTAACGTCACTAGCTTTTAATGGCCGCCGCAATAAAGGATTGTCTTTTAAATAAAGCTGACCAACAGAAAGATAGTTAGCTGCCCGCCAATAAGCGTTTAATTTTTCAAAATATTCTGGTGATGAATAATCTACGGTTTTTGTGTCCGTCATGATTGATTCTCCTTTTCATATTGAATGACTATTTTATGATTTACCAAAAGTCACCGCAGCTCACTGCGCTACTTCACCTAATAAGATAACCAATTTACGATTAAAAGTCAACCTTTTTGCAAATTGGGTCGTACCAATTAAAAAGTGAGCAAAAATAAAAAACTTGCCCTATCCAAGAAACAAGTTTTTTATGGCTTGTCGATCGCCACAAATGAATTAAATTTTAGATAACGATAGTGCATACGCATAAACGAATACTCAATTGGCGTCCCATCATCTAAAAAGAAAATCCCGGCCATTGTGCCCACTGGTTCGTTGGCCTGCAAATGTAACAGTTCTTGATCTTCTGCTGTAGCTGGTGCCGCACCAATCGTCAGGAACGATTTAGTGACTGCCTGCTTTTTAGTTTCCTGCAAGTAGTTAAAAATCGAATGCCCAGCAATATCCTGATTTAGCTCAGGCACGACCTTGATCGGAATAAAACTTTCTTCGATCATAAACGGCTGATCATCTAGCAAACGTAGCCGCTTAATCTGATAAACGAACTCGCCACTTTGCAAAAATAAATCACGCTGCAGCGTTGCCGTAGCCGGAATCGCTGCAAATTCAAGTAGCTTGATACCGGGCTTTTTCCCCGCCATTTGTAAATTGTCGGTGATACCTAAATTACTGCCTTCATAATTGAACAACGATTGATTTTCTAAATATAACGGATTAATAAAGGTGCCAGAGCCACGTTTTTTAAAGACCACACCATCATTAGCCAGCATCGCCAATGCGCGCTTGATTGAACTACGACTGACCGCATACTCTTCACTCAGATGACGTTCATCGGGCAATCTCATTTCCGCAGCAAACTCCCCGGCAAAAATACGCCGAGTTAAATCTTTGATTATGCGTTGATAAACTAAATCTGCCATACTTTTTCTCCTATTACACAATTAAGGTGGTTTATTAGCTAAATACGCTAATAAACTTTGATGTTCCACTGTCGCTCGTTTTCAACAACACTACTTAGCAAGTATCAGATATCTGATTTTTCCATGAAACAGAACTTGCTTTCCGTTGTCGATCAGACTAAGCCGAAGACCGGCAAGTCTAAGTCGCAGGCGATGTCTATTCTTGTGGCCAAGTTTAAGGAGCGTAGTTGCATAGTCCGCAACTGCGTTTCCTCAACTAAATTCGTTTCGGTCACCGCAAGAAACATGGCCCTATTACACAATTAAGGTGGTTTATTAGCCTGATTTTGACGCTAATATTCCAGTCACTAGAGCTTATCATACCATATTATTACCAGTATGCCTCGTCACCAAAAGCGGTGTGGTTTGAGGTGGGCGCCCAGGTATTCAGATCTTGCGTCAAGGCTGTGACTTGCTGACGGACTGCAACTAGTGCGTCTGCACCTAAAACTAAATGCAATGGCGGTTGCGGATCTGCCGCAGCTTTGAGAATCGCCTTGACTGCTAATTCAGGACTACCAGGTTTAACCGCCACCGTAGCCTGCGAATGCGCTTGAGCTTGTCCCGCAGTCGTTGCGTAATCAGTGATTGTTTGCTTGTGCTCACCCGCTGAACGGCCCGCCCAATCAGTTCGGAATGCGCCTGGCTCAACCAGCATCAACCGAATACCTAATGGTCTAACTTCTTGAGCTAATGTTTGACTCAACCCTTCAACTGCAAACTTGCTGGCTTGATAATAGCCTAACGCTGGATAAGTCGTCAATCCACAATCCGAAGAAATATTGATGATCAAGCCACTACGCTGGGCGCGCAACTGGGGTAATAGCGCCTGTGTTACTGCCGCCAATCCCCAAAAATTGGTTTCAAACATTGCTCGTACCGCCGTTTCATCGCTTTCCTCGACCGCACCAAAGTAGCCATAACCGGCATTATTGACCAAAACATCGATTTGTCCAAAATGCGCAATCGCTTTTTTTACAACCGCAGCGATCTGTGCCTTATCAGTGACATCCAACGCTAAAGTCAATACCTGTTGTGGATATTGCTGTGTCCATATGGCGATCGCATCTACCTGCCGTGCTGTCGCTACCACCTTTTCACCCCGATGCAGTAGCATTTCCACCAATGCTCGACCTAAACCACGCGAAGTTCCTGTGACTAACCAGACTTTTGCCATCTTAAGTTCCCACCTTGTCAAAAAAATAATAACTTCACTGTAGCAGACTTACTAGGCTCGACACAAATCAAAATAAGCCGCCAATAACCAATTATGGTCAGTAGCGACTTGATTTTGATATATCAATTACTTAATATTCCGGCAACCACTGATTTTCCGTGACTACCGCAGCAACGTCAGTAATTTTGCGACCGGCTAGACCTTGATCCAACGCACTTTGCACAACTGCAGTCGCAATTGTCTTTTGATACTCAGTCACCCGTGCTACTGGCGGTAAAACAGCTGCCCCAGGCTGACTGGTATCAACAATACCACCTAGCGAATGCGCGGCTTGCGAGATCATTTCATCATTTAAGCGAGTTGCTTGCGCAGCAATCACGCCTAACCCTAAGCCAGGATAAACCAAAGCGTTATTTGCCTGACCAATTTCGTAGGTCACACCATTATAGGTGACTGGCGCTTGTGGCACTCCTGTCGCCACTAAAGCTTTACCAGCTGACCAATTGATCAAATCAGCCGCCGTGGCTTCTGATAACTTAGTCGGATTCGACATTGCAAAAATAATCGGCCGTGGTGTATGGGCGCACATTGATTTAACAATTTCTTCGGTGAAACTGTGCGGTTGCCCTGAAGTCCCCACCAAAATTGTTGGCTGAACCGCCGCTACCACTGCCACCAAATCAGTCAATGCAGCGACATTAGTAAATTCACTGCGTTTACGGGCAAATGCCTTTTGTTCTGGCGTAAGATCAGCCATGTCGTCAAACAATAACCCTTGCCGGTCGACTAAATAAAAATGCTGCCGTGCTTCCTCAACCGACAATCCTTGCGCCTGCATTTCCAAAAAGATGCGCCGTGCAACACCAGTCCCCGCTGTGCCGGCACCAAAACACAAGTAGCGTTGTGTCGTTAATTTCTCACCGGAAATACTTAGTGCACCTAAAATGCCAGCCAGAACCACGATCCCGGTTCCTTGAATATCATCATTAAAAGTGGTGATCTGGTTCTGGTATTGATTTAAAATTGCTGCAGCATTTTCACGACCAAAATCTTCCCAGTGCAGAAAAACATTAGGAAAAGTCGTTTCGACCACTTCAACAAACTGATCGATAAACGCATGATAAGCTTCCCCCCGCACCCGCTTCTGCCGATTACCTAGATACAGCGGATCATCTAATAACTGCTGATTATCGGTACCTACATCCAGTACGATCGGTAAAACTTGCCGCGGATCGATCCCAGCAGCAGCTGTGTAGACCATTAATTTGCCGATCGAAATATCGACCCCGTTGACACCCCAGTCACCAATACCTAATACACCTTCACCATCCGTTACGACTACCATTTTGATCTCCCGACCAGCGGCAGCAGCGATCAAACTAGCCTGCATGCTATCCGGATCATTAATGCTCAAATAAACCGCACCACCAGGTTCAACAAATTGCTGACCATATTGCTCAACCGCATCACCAATCGTCGGAGTGTAAACCAATGGCAGTAATTCAACTAAATATTGCCGTAATAAACGATAGAATAGTATCCGATTTTGATTAAAGATCTGCATCAGAAATAAATGCTTAGCAATCGCAGTCGTACGTGTCTGTAACTGACCGTACACTTGTGCGACTTGCTCGTCCAAAGTCTGTACCTTTGGTGGTAATAAACCAGTTAAGCCCAGCTCATGCCGTTCAGCTACTGTAAATGCGGTTCCTTTATTACGTAATGGATCTTGCAGAATTTCCTGTGCTTTCACTATCGTTCGCCCCTTTTCACAAAGTATCACGACTCGTCTAATGATAACGCTACCATAACGTTAATTACTTGTCTATAGTTAAAAAGGTTCAAAATTACGCCTACATTTGATAGCTGTTAAACTCAAGATGAATCAAGCAGATAATGGTAAAATATAAGGAGGCTCAAGGGATGGAGCTTTACTTGAATTTTGCTGATCAATCAGCCGCGGTACTTGATTTTTACGGCAAGTTTTTTTAAACAACTACCAATGAAATTATGTATTATCGCAATGCACCGGCCGACCCGGAACACCCTCTACCTGAACAACTGAAAGATCTAGTTATGCACGCCAGCATCATGATCGATGGTACGCAGGTCATGATTTCAGACGTGCCACCAGAAAGGGGACTGGAATTGACCAGTGGCAACAACATTGCCTCAGTGATCCAAGCTAAAAGTGACGCTGAAATCGAGCCACTCTATCATGCTTTGAGTAGCGATGGCAAGATTGTTGCACCACTAGAAGCAACCTTTTGGGCAAAAAAAATGTCATTGTTAATAACAAATTCGGTATTTAATGGCAGCTTAACTTACCAACTGAAACTTAAATAAAAAGAACGCAAGCTCTGGCCTGCGTTCTTTTTTGTAGCTCGATTATTGATTATGTGCGGATATTTATTATTTATTTGCATTATGGCATCACTACAAATTAGCTTGTCAAACAATGATGATCAGTTTGCCCATCTACTGCCAAATCAGAATAGACTGTTGATGGCAACCATCATTTCTTACGAAGCCGTTTTACTTGCTAAAAGATTGTGTAAACGTTAAATTAGGTATAAAGGGTTTACAAAAATAGTCAGTTCGTTATACAAAAATTGCAACTTATACGGGTAAGCAATTTTAAAGGAGGATCTTCATAATGGTAGAAAAAATTAATGCAGCAGACGCAATGCTCAAGGTATTGGAGGATTGGGGCGTCAAAAATATTTACGGTTTACCGGGTGGTTCATTTGATTCCACAATGAACGCTTTGCATAATCGCCGCAATACGCTTCACTTTGTCCAAGTTCGTCACGAAGAAGTTGGCGCTTTAGCTGCTAGTGGCGAAGCTAAAGTAACCGGCAAATTAGGTGTTACTTTTGGTTCTGCTGGTCCTGGTGCAGTTCACTTACTTAATGGCTTGTATGATGCTAAATATGACCACGTCCCAGTCTTGGCGTTAGTTGGACAAGTTCCAACTGCAACAATGAACACTGATTACTTCCAAGAAATGAATGAAAATCCGATGTTTGCTGACGTGGCAGTTTATAACCGGACAGCAACCACTGCAGCTGGTTTGCCACACGTGGTCGACGAAGCGATCCGCCAAGCTTACAAGCATAATGGTGTCGCTGTTGTTACGATTCCAAAGGATCTTGGCTGGACTGAGATCGACGATAATTTCGTTTCGACCGCTGCTGCTGCAACCACTAGTGATACAGTTGCACCCGCAACTGAAAAAATCGACGCTGCCATCGCTTTACTGAAGGCAGCTGAGAAACCATTGATCTACATTGGTCAAGGTGCTCGCGGCGCAACCGACGACATCATTACCCTTTCCGAAAAATTATCAGCGCCGATCGTTTCAACGGTTCCAGCTAAAGGTATCGTGCCGGATGATTACAAAGCCTATATGGGTTCTGCCGGCCGTGTTGCCAGCAAGCCAGGGGTTGAAACTTCCCGCGCAGCAGATACGGTTTTATTCGTTGGTACTGATTTTCCGTTTACGGCGTACTTCTTTGCGCCTGACGCAAAATTCATCCAAGTCGACACCGATTCTGCCAAACTAGGCAAACGCCATGCAGTTGAAGTTTCCATTTTGGCCGATGCCGTTAAAACGTTCCGTGCTTTGGTTGAACGTAGTGGCGACGCAGTTCCTGAAAAACCATTCTACAAGGCTGCTCTAGCCAATAAGATCAACTGGCGCAAGTGGATCGACAGCTTTGAAGAAAGTGACCAAACGCCAATGCGGGTGGAACCTGTTTTCAAACAAATCAACGATATGGCAGAACCAGATGCAATTTTCCAAGTTGATGTTGGTAACGTGACGATCGACGGCATGCGCTTCTTGCGGATGAACCATCAAGAACAGTTTACTACTTCTGCTTGGTACGCAACCATGGGGTATGGCATACCAGCTGCCATCGCTGCTAAAGAAGCTTTTCCTAATCGCCAAGTCTTCTCAATCTCCGGTGATGGTGGCTGGACCATGGTCGTTCAAGACTTGTTGACTCAAGTCAAAGAACACCTACCAATCATCAACGTAGTCCTCAGCAACCAATCACTCGGCTTTATCGAAGCTGAACAGGACGATACTAAACAACCACATTCCGGTGTCGATTTACTAGATGCCGATTGGGCTGGTGTCGCTGAAGATATGGGTGCAACTGGCTATAAAGTCACTAATTTGGCCGAACTCAAAATGGCTTTTGAACAAGCTAAAACTGCCACTGGTCCAGTTGTGATCGATGTTAAGATCGCCAATGAACGGCCATTACCAGTTGAACAACTTGTTTTAGATCCAGAAACCCAAGACCCCGCAGCCGTCAAAGCATTCGTCGAAGAATACCAAGCACAAGGCTTGATTCCACTGCGGCAATTGTTGGCTGATGCAGAAAAATAAGTAATTTTATAGACATAAAAATAAGTTATATTCTGAGTGAAATTCTCAAGAATATAACTTATTTTTTTAGTAATATTTTAGTAATTTAATATTTCAATTAATTTACTTTTTTCACATATTTACGGCGATACAATACAATGACAATACCTTGTAACACGATCACTATCACTGCAGCGATAATATCAAATTGAATCACAGACTTTTGCCATGGTAATAACAAACTCTGATTTCCTTTATCGTTTTTATAAGCAGCGCTATTAACGACCGTGTAGAGAATATTATGCGATGCATTCCGCATATTCTTAACCGTTTGTGGGTTATCAGTATGCGTAATGTTTGCACCCATTTCACCATTAGTTGATAGCATAAGATCATTACCATTAGCAATCCCTGTATTACCAAGCATATAACCGGCACCCATGAAGTAATCTGTTTCAACTAATCCACGGTAACCCCATTCGCCACGTAATACATTTTGCAATAAGTTGCTATTAGCACCGGACCATTTATTGCCAATAAAGTTAAAGGATGACATCGTTGCCGTTGCTCCACCATCCTTTACAGCCATTTCAAATGGTTTAAGGTAATCTTCACGAATTGCTTGCTCACTAGACCAAGTCATCAATTTATTTGTCCGATTAGTTTCTTGATCATTCAATGCAAAATGTTTCATATAAGCATAAACACCATGCTTTTTAGCACCAGCAATTTCATTGGCAGCCATATACCCTGAAAGAATACTATCTTCAGAGTAATATTCAAAGTTACGGCCGGCAAAAGCATTACGATGTAAATTCATTGCTGGACCATACCAACCAGTTACACCAATCTCACTACCTTGCTTACCAACCATAGAGCCACGATCTTTGGCTAAGTTTTTATTCCAAGTTGCTGCAATCATGGCTGCAGCTGGAAAAGCAGTTGTATTCATGTTTTTGACCATAAAACTAGTTAACCCAGAAGGACCATCAAAATCATAGGTATGTTGTGCGTCAACCGAATTCAAACCGACAGTTTGATAGCCACCATACGTAATCAAATTATTCATATCTTTGACCGATAGCTGATCTAATAGCTTGTTCCACTCTGGATCACTGTAACTCTTGCCTCGTAGTGCTGCTAATTTCACATTATTATTAGCATTAGTCGTTGGCATTTTAGCATTAGATTTCTTGTATTGAACGTTTTTAACGTTTGTCGCACCTTGTTGCATATTTTGAGACAATTGTTCTTTACCTGGGGCTGCAGTTGCCTGGCTATAATTTGCAAAGTTATTCTTACGACTCAAATAATCCACGTTACCTTCAGCATAACCAAACTCATTCTTAGCAACTTTTTTATCGCTACTCCGCTTATTATCGCTATTGTAGGTAACTGTTTGGGGAACATTATAATCTTTTGAGCCTAATACATCATGTGCATCAGATTTAATCTGAATTTGGTATCTACCCTTATCCAGCACGTAAGCACCACCATTATTCTCATTATAAGAAGCTAAATCTTCACGATCTAACGTAAATGGAATGGTTTGGCTCTCGCCTGGTTTAAGATTTTTTGTTTTGGCAAAATCAATTAGATTAGTTGACGCTTTTTCAGTACCACCGTTAGTATACGGAGCTGTATAGTACGTTTGAACCACATCTTTACCAGCAACCTTACCAGTATTTTTGACTGTAACGTTAAAATGAATCTTACCATTCACAGATTGCTTAATGTCACCCATACTTTGACTAAACTTAGTATAACTTAAACCATAGCCAAATGGATATTGTACAGCCTGGTCATAGGCGGCGTTATTATTTTGATAATAAGTTTCATAAAATTTATAACCAACATAAATATTTTCTACATAATTAACATATTTGTATGAGGCGTTTGTGTACTGGAAATCACCTACGTTATTATAAGTCGGCGTTTTATTTAAGTCACGGGCGTAAGTATCAACAGTCCGTCCGGATGGATTGACGGTGCCCTTCAGAATTTTACCTAGGGCTGAAAAGCCTTTTTGTCCGGGGCCTGACATCCACAACGCGCCTTTAATGTTTTTATATTGATTTAAGAAGCCTAACTCCATTGGATTAGATGCATTAATTAATACAATGACGTTTTTAAAGTTTGAATTAACTAGAGAAAGCATATCACGTTCTGATTTTGATAATTGTAGATAATTATCGCCTTTTTTGAAGTCACCTTTATTACCATTATAAGTGACGCCTTTGGCACCCATATCTTTAGGTAAATCAGCACCTTCACCGCCAGAACGTCCAAGTACAACTAATGCAGTATCAGAGAAGTTCTTTGCTTTATTAACTAACTTATTAGAATAATCGTTTCGTGCTGGCTCTGGAAGTGTCCAATCTTGTTTCATCATACTAATGTCTGGCCGTGTTTTACGATACTTCGTGTAAAACTTACTCAAGGAATCATTAGTTTTAAAACCAGCATCTTTCAAACTTTGATAAATATCAACTGAATTTGCACCCACAGCACCACCTGAACCAGTACCACCATAAAGTGGATTAGTTGAGGCCCAACCAAAAACGTTAATATTTTTAGCATTAATTGGTAAGTAGTTATTCGTATTTTTCAATAAGACAGTGCCTTCATTTGCAATATTTTCATTCACGTTATTGCTTTGCGCTACCGTACTGGCACTTACCTGATCAAGCTTAGCAAAATTTAGATTAAATAAAGCTGACATTGGAACGAAGACAACAATATTTAGTGTAAGTACTAAAGCAAGAAAGAATGCGACCAATGATTCCCACTTTAACCAAAAATTAAATTTCTTACTTCTATTGCGGAATACAATCAACGCAATAATAATGACAACTAAAATAATGGCTATTGGAATAAAATAAGTGCCTACTTTATTAATAGTTGTCATAATATCATTCATCGTGACAACACCTTGCTTTATTAGGTTACTAATAAAGATATATCCAATACCAGCTACTGCTAAAAGTGCAATCACAATAGCGCTGAGCGTAATAATGAGACTACGATTTTTCTTCATCAAGCTTGCTCCCCCTTTTATTTATAACGCTTACATTTTCAATTATACTAAGTTTAGTTATTTAGAATCCTTCTCAGCATAACTTGTCACTTAGTCTTCATAACTTGTAAAATAGCAATATTCTCCTGCTAAAATTATCTATACCAATCAATACTTAACTTTATTAGTTAAACCCGTACATCCGCTGTGCAATGTGATAAGCACCAACGGCAGTCTTGCGACCTATTTTTCCTGGAAGATGAACCCCAATACCAAAGGCCCCATGACGTAATTGTTTGTATAGTGTTTCATCATACTGTTTAACGAAACGCCAGAGATCCTTTTTCAACGCTAAATAACGTGGGGTCCCACCCTTGACCAATAAGATTGAAGAAACCGTGGTAATGATCTCTACATATTTTTCCATATACTGACTAACCGGACTGCTGTCAGTAATATTTTCAGCATAAAAAATAATCAACCGCCTATTAATTTTCAATTGTTGATCAATCCGCGACAACATCACATCTTCATTTACAGATTGATCGGCACGACCGATAAAATAATGATAAAGTTCTACGTTCAAATAGTAGATTTTTTTAACAAAAGGTAGTGGTTCAAAGACATAAATATTGTCCACATAAAAAGTGTGCCGGGGTAATTCCAGCTTTGCTTCATCGCGTAATAAACTGGTTCGATAAATAATTGCATGCATCAATAAATATTTACCTGCAGGAAATCTGACATCTTGCCAACCAAAAACTTGACCCTGCGGTAAAATTGTTGGATAACGCATCACCTTTTTATGCCGTGCACCTTGCCGGTCATAAATATAATTACTAACGATCATATCCAAAGCTTCACCCTGCCGATTGGTTTCCCGCAAAAAATCCAATACTTGCTGATACGCAGTAGCATCTAACCAATCGTCACTATCAACAATTTTTGTGTACAGTCCTGTTGCGGCATGTAAACCGGCATTGATTGCTGCGCCGGGACCACCGTTTGCTTGATGGATTGCACGAACAATTCCTGGAAACTTATGTGCATAATAATCAATGATTTGTGGTGTCCGATCATTGGAACCATCATCAACTAGAAGAATTTCTACTTCTTCACCACCAAGTAACAGTGAATTAACACAACGTTCTACATAATCTTCCGAGTTATAACAAGAAACAATTAAACTTAAACTTTTCACGTACTTCTCACCTATTTCATAATGACAAATTTCATCATTGGATAATTAATCACAACTTGGATCACAATGTTAACAATATTAGCAACCGTCGCCGCCCAACCACCAATTATCGGTGTCAGCTGTTGAATAATATATGGTGGTAACCATACCGAAATTATTCCAGCGACCGCAACGGTTAATACATACCAGAACAGAACTTTTTTGATCTGTACAGTAGCGCCAAAAACCACCTTGCGCTGCACGATAAAATTGACGATCTGGGCACAGATATACGCAACTAAAAAACTAAGAAAGCCACCTAAACCGCCCTGACTAGCATTATAGTGAAAAATCCACCAATTAAAGGAACTATCTAGACCTTTGAAAAAAATACCTGTACCTAGCCACAATACGATAAAATTTGTGATCGTTGCAACATTGCTCATAATATTAAATAAAATAAATTCATAGAGATCAGGATATTTATTTTTAAACTTTTTTAAAACGCCAACAACACCGTTTGAATGGTCCATCAACTCATCTCCTTTTGCCAAACTTTATTTTGCTTGCGATTTTTGAAATAGTTATTAATTAAGCGCGTTAAACCTGACCAGAAATGCCCATTGACCATACGTAAGATTGCGTTGACCATATCCAAACTAACTTGGCCGTTAGTCATTTTAGCAATAGCTCGAAACGGCATATTATAAATAAAAAGTAAATTTAAATCAGGTTTACCTTTTGCTTCACTTTTGGCTAGCGCGTGTTTTAGGTAGCGATAAACTTGACGCGCTAACCAATTTTTGGCATACCGCATTTCTGCAATCGTACTGTTAATGGCTAATTGTTGCCCAATTTCAGTCTTGACTGCAGGTAACGTTTGCCCATATAAAGCTGAAAAATCTGCCAACGTCACTTGGCTTAAATCGGCCTTTCGGTAATGCACAAGATTCAATGCTGGCGCAACATTTTGTCCTGCTTCAACAATTGTGCCCCGCAAACGAATATCATCTACACTAGCGCCAATTAATATGTCATAAGTACCGGCTTCGACTTGCCAACTATTCGATGTAACATCGAAATAGCGGAACGCCTTATCATCAAATCTAATGTTGATTTGTTTAGCTTCACCTGGTGCTAAATGTACTTTAGTAAAGCCCTTTAGCTCCCGTCGTGGTCGAATAAGTTGAGAGTCACTTTTACCGATATATAATTGGACCACTTCGTTACCTTCACGTTCACCAGTATTCTTGACCATAGCCGTTACTCCCGAAGACGCAACATGCAAGTCACTATAGGCAAACGTCGTATAGCTGAGACCAAATCCAAAAGGAAAACGAACTGGCTTTTCTGCAGTTGTATAGTAACGATAACCAACAAATGGGCCTTCTTTGTAGTAAACATCACGTTGCGTGGTCGGATATTCCTTACCAAAAGGCACATCCTCATAGGTTAAGGGATAGGTTTCCGCTAGCTTACCGCTAGGGTTTTGTTTACCGATCAAAACATCCCACATGGCACTGGCACCTGCTTCGCCACCTAAATAACCGTGAACGACAGCTGCTACTTTATCTAGCCATGGCATTTCAATCACCGAACCTGCCGATAAAACAACAATAATTGGAGTACTAGTTTGTGCAAGTGTGTTGATCAGTTCAACCTGATTGTCTGGCAAATTTAAATCTGTGCGATCAAGTCCTTCACTCTCAGAAATTTCGTCTAAACCAGCACAAATTACGGCAACATCACTTTTGTTAGCTAATGCAACTGCGGCTGCACTTAATTCGTGATCAACAATACCGTTACGTTGGTAGCCTTGTTCGTAACCGATAAAAGTAATCGGTTGATCAACAGCCGTTGCAACCATATTTTCAACTTGTTGTGCGTTAACTAGCGAAGAACCAGCGCCTTGATAACGCGGCTGTTTGGCAAAATCTCCAATCAAAGCTACTTTAGTAGTGTCAGCCAATGGTAATGTTGCTGCTTTATTTTTAAGGAGAACAATACTTTCAGCGGCTGCTTTGTGAGCAACTTGATGCTGGTGTGACCAATCCACCTGTTGCTGTGTATTTTTTCCTGCAGTTGATTGCAGAATCTGTGTCAATAATTCATCAACACGTTGATTCAATGTTTCTTCGGCCAATTCACCTGATTTGACTGCCTGAATTATTTCTAATGGACCATTAGCCCCTAAGGTTGGCATCGCTAAGTTGCCACCATTTTGCACTGCTGCAACGTGATCGTTATCACCACCCCAATCACTGACAACAAAACCCTTAAAACCCCATTCTTTACGTAAAATGTCCTCTAATAAGTACTTATTTTCATGTGCATAAATACCGTTGATTTCATTATATGCGGACATTAAAACTCGTGGTTTGCCCTCTTTGACTGCAATCTCGAAATTAGTTAAATAAAGCTCACGTAAAGTTCGTTCATCGATCAATGAATTAGAAGCCATGCGTCGATATTCTTGATTATTAGCTGCGAAATGTTTAGGACTAGCAAAAGTCCCCGTTGATTGAATACCTCTGATCATAGCCGCACCCATTTTCCCAGCTAGATATGGATCCTCACTATAATACTCAAAATCACGTCCACAGCGCGGATTACGCTTGATATTCAAGCCTGGGCCAAGTACAACTTGAACATCTAATGCTCGCGCTTCGTTACCTAATGCAACACCAACTTGGTCAATCAAGTTTTCATCCCAACTATTAGCTAAAGTTGCCGCAGTTGGAAAGCAAGTTGCTGGTTCACTAGCATTCAACCCTAAATGATCAGTTGCTCCCGTTTGTTTACGCAATCCATGTGGCCCATCAGCCATAAAAATTGCCGGAATTTTATCGGCAACCGCATATGTCTGCCACGTTGACTGCCCAGTTGTTAATGCCGCTTTTTCTGCAAGTGTTAATTGTTCAATTACTTTTTGATTATTCAACATTTACTTGTCCTCCATTGGTATGGCTTATTTTAAAGTTAACAACTATGTGAACGCTTTAAAAGCCTAATTGCATAAACTGCAAGATATCGTTCATACCTTGTCAGAAACCCTCTATTTCGCTCCCCGACTTTATTCGTTATAATTGAGATTGACTAAAGAGGTGATAAACTTGCGCATTGCAATTGTTGAGGACAACCAACAAGAACAAAATAGCTTACTAACTTTATTAAATAAATACGCAATCGAAAATAATATTGCCATTGAGCCAACAATTTTTAATAATGGTTTACAAATTGTCGACCAATACCACAGTAATTTTGATGTTATCTATTTTGATGTCCAAATGCCGCTTATGGATGGTATGACGGCTGCAAAAAAAATACGTCAAATTGATGATAATGTAATTATCGTCTTTTTAACGAATTATGTTCAATGGGCAGTCGAAGGCTACTCCGTTCATGCTTTGGATTTTTTACTTAAGCCACTAACCTATTTTAATTTTCAAGAGCATTTTAAGAAAATATGCCACCAGCTCGCAAAGCATCAAAAAACGTTAACCCTTAAAAGCAGTAACGGTTTGCGAAAAATTATCCTTGATAATCTTTATTACGTTGAAAGTGAGGGCCACTATTTACACTTTCATACAATCGATGGCACGATTGATATACTAGATACAATGAAAAATATTGAACGTGAATTAAAACCAGATCATTTCTACCGTTGCAACAACGGCTATTTGGTTAATCTCGGTCACGTTAAGGCAATTAATGGTAATATTGCTGAAGTAGGACCAGATAAACTACAGATTAGCCGACCACGAAAAAAAGCCTTTATGGCCGCATTAACTGATTATTTAGGATCGGAGATGATCTAATTTGGCAACAATTCTGCCTAACATTCCACGTTTTTATACCGGAATTGCAGAGTGGCTGGCGTGTATGCTTCTTATTTTTCGTTTAAAACCAAGTAAACGACGTATCAATCATCTAGCTATTATTGCTTTAGGTATTGGTCAAATCTTTCTACAAATAATAGTTGGCTTTTGGCCACTTTGGTATTGGGTATTCGGTATGTTAGTCAACTTACTATGGATGTTTCTTACTCTATATTGGAGTGAAAAAGTCAATCTATCAGTGAAGCTATACCATTTAAGTAAAGCCTTTATTTTAGCTGAATTCTGGGCCTCACTATCTTGGCAATTATATTGTTATCTGTTGTTGCAGCTAAAATTGCCACAATGGAATGAACTGATTTTTATGTTTAGTTGCTACGTGCTGCTATTCATCACTTTTTTCAAACTAGAAAAAAAGCCTAAATATCAATACGCTTTGCTTAATATAAAAAAACGCGAAGTCATTAGTGCCATCGTTACTGCCAGCATGGTCTTTATGATCAGTAATTTGGGCTTTGCATTGACCAATACATTTCTTAACTTAGGTGATTCGGTTACGATTTTCATGATGCGAACGTTTATTGATCTTTGCGGAATATTATTATTGAAACTACAAGAAAATCAACGCTACGAAAGCTTTTTAAAGGGTGATCTGACTGCAATCAACAACATGTTCCAATCACAGTATGAGCAATATCAAGCTTATAGGGAAAGTAGTCAATTAGTTAACCAACGGTTTCACGATTTAAAGCATCAACTAGATGTCTTAGCTTTAGAAGATGATGCTGACAAAAGAAAAATTTACCTTAGTCAATTGCGCAAAGGAATCACGCAATATAGATCAGCGGTTAAAACCGGTAACGCAATAGCAGATGTCATCTTAACCCGTAAAAATACTTACTGCATTCAGAACAAAATCACATTTACCTGTATTGCTGATGGTGCACTGTTGAATATGATCGAAACTATGGATTTATGTAGTTTATTGGGTAACGCATTAGATAATGCCATTGAATCGAGCTTAAAAATTGCTGACACTGAAAAACGCTTGATCAATTTACGAATCGCCCAAAAAGCAAATTTTATTCTTTTTTCTCTAGAAAACTACGTTGAAGCACCACCATCATTTGAAGGCGGCCTACCTAAAACCACAAAATCTGATCAACAACAGCATGGCTACGGTTTAAAGAGTATCGATTATATTGCTAATAAGTACAACGGTTCCCTAACTGTTGGTGTAAAAGACAATTGGTTTTCAATCAAAGTCCTATTGCCATTAACTTAAAACATCCCGCAGAAAGTTACTGCTTTCCACGGGATGTTTTATTTTCCTATTGCGCCAAAAATGCCAACAGTACTTGATTAAATGCTCCTGACTGCTCAGCCATCACAATATGGCCGCTGTCAGCGATCACTTTAGCTTGCCCAAATGGTGCTAACGCCGCTGCTGTAGAAGCAAATTTTGAGTCAAAATACGGGCTTTCGCCGCCGGCAACAAATAAAATGGGACACTGCAGATCAGCAATCACGTCACGCCAATTTTGCATGGCATGGTCGACTAAAAATGGCAAATTCAATTCCGCATCATAGGGATAAGCCTGCTGAATCGGCCGAATTTGCTTATAGGTTTCGTCATCAATATGCTTAAAGGTTGACCGTCCCATCGGTAGTTGTAAATAAGTATAAAAATTATCCCAAGCTAATTGTTTAAACCCGTAAGGCCATTCGACCGTATTGATCATTTGCGGTGATTGATCAACATCAATGATTTTAGTGATATTTTGCGTGCCATAAAGTGACACATAGGCAAAAATCGTGGCTGCGCCCATCGAATTACCCACCAAAATAACCTGTTCTAGCTTTAAGGCGGCAATCAATTCAGCCAAATCTTGGGCATGGCGGCTGATTCGTAACCCTTTAGCAGTGTGTTCTGATTGCCCTTGATTACGGCAATCTAGGTTGACCACCCGATACCCAGCGGCTAACAGCGCACTGATCTGCTGTCGCCAAATTTCTTTGACGCCGCCTAACCCGGTCAAAATCACTACCGGCTGCCCGGTACCTTGATCAGTATAATCTAAACTCACTCGATCTTTTGTTATAAATTTCATCATGATCACCCTTTAAAATTTTAAGTTTATCTTCATCATACCGCAGTCTGAGTGACTACCGCTATTCAACTTTAATTAAATGCGGTATGATAGTGTTGGTTCGTAACGTTTACATGTAAAATCGAACAACGAAAGGAGCCAAATTATTTGGCATTTAAAAAATTTCAAAATAGCAACGAGATTCGCCGTTTGATCAATCGTCAGAATTTGATCCAAAAACGAGCCGTTGCCATGATCAACCGCGGTACGGATAAAGGTAATCTGTACCAGAAGTTGAATCAACGGGTCGGCATCAAACGACAAATGTCGCAAGCGACCATTAATGTAATGATGGATATCTTCCGTAACGAGCATATCACGGCTATCCCCGACAACAGTTTCGTCGTCTTCGCACGGACCACTTTGAACGTACACGACGGCGAACCACAGGAATTACTGTTGCAACTGAACAAACTCGACTCTTATACTTTATTTTTAGCGCCGAAACAGTCCAGTGAAAAAATCTTCAGTACCCCGAAACGTGGTTGGTTGATGACTTTGCGCGATGACGGTTGGATCCTGATGTTACCGGGACAGAATCCCAATCAAGGCATTCAACTACTTTTACCTGAAACAAATGAAGCAGAATCAACGCCAGCACCAAAAAAGGCGACCAGTAACGCAACATGGCCCAAGTCAGCGACTAGTGCACGCGCAGCTAGATCTGCGACAACTGCAACTAGTGCGACCAAGCATAATTCGGCCAAACCGGCAGCTAGCAGCCATGCTAGGGTAGCTACTAGCAGTCACGCTAAGCCAAGTGCAAGTAGTCATAACGCGCCTACTAGTAGCCATGCCAGCGCCAATAGCCATGTAGCCACACCAACAAGTCAAACAACAGCTATTGACAACAGCACAGTTGCCAACTCAGCTAATAGTCAGGCTGATTCGATCGCCGTTAGTAGCACCACGACTTATAGTACCCCCAGTCACGTAGCCAGTGCGGCAGCAACAAAGCCATTACCTGGTCCACGTGAAGCCGATGAATTGATCAAAAACTTAGTAGAATCAGGCCGTCGCTATCGGGTGGTCGGTTTAGACTACGGCAAGATCAATATGATCACCGCCACTGATGGTGCCGATAATTTATTACAAGTACCTGGTTCCGTGATCTCAAAACATATTCTCGATTACCAACACGAGATTCGCCAATTACAACGGCAAACCCAGACGTTAGATGATGACGTTGAATTGACCCGCTTATCCTACATGTTAAAACGTTATGTCCTTAAATCTTGCCGTAAAATTGTCAATCAATTGATTGAGCATTATGGGGATGACGTCATTTATGTGACCGAGCTCCATCCTAGTTTGGACGTCAACAAAACACCTAATATTATTTTGAGTCCTGATTATTTCTACAAAGCATTATTCACGATCTTATTTGAATTAGTCGGCCAAAATGCCGCCATTATTCAAGTTCCTAATAACGAAACGTCAATCATCTGCCCTAACTGCGGCTTTACCAGCGCTGGCAATCGGCAAAAAGAACTACACACGTTTAAATGCTTAAATTGTGGCTTTGAAAGTAACGATGATCAAGCAGCTGCAACGAATATTCGCCAACGCGGTTTACGCTACATCTCTAATCTCACTAAAAATATGAACTTTGCTGTACCGACACCTGAGGTGACCCACGTATCAGCTCAAGAAGAAGTATAATTTTTTCACAATAACTAGGGCAATCCCTAATTCTAAAACACCAAAAAGTGCTGCTTTTTGGTGTTTTAATTTACCTAAATACTGTCGTAACAACTTTTTAGTCTTAATTAAGAGACTAAGTGCAAGACTCATTTGTCAAGAGAAACCCTTTTCTTTTTTAGATTAAATGACCTATACTAAGGGCGTAGATAGTTAAAGTTATTAAATGATAATCATTATCACTTAGCTAAGGAGGCTTCTCTTATGAAGGTCAGCATATTCACCACTTGTATGATGGATCTAATGTTCCCACAAGTTGGTAAAGATATGGTCGAAGTACTGGAACGCTTGGGTTGTACCGTTGATGTTCCGGAAAATCAGATCTGTTGTGGTCAACCAACGTTTAACTCTGGCTACGTTGAAGCTAGTTGGTCGGTTATGCATAATCAAATCGATGCTTTGTCAGCAATCGATTGTGATTATATTGTCTGCCCCGCTGGCTCCTGCACTGCTATTTTAAAAGAATATCCTGATTTATTAGCCGATGACACCACTGATCCAACCGGCGAATACATGGCGCAAGCCAAAATATTGGCCGCAAAAACTTTTGAGTTTTCCCAATTTATTTGGCGTGTTTTAGGCATTGCCGATTGCGGTGCCGAGCTGAATACGATCGCCACTTACCATCGATCCTGCCACATGACGCGGTTATTAGGTGAGCGGGAAACACCATTCTGGTTATTGGAAAATGTTAAGGGCTTAGAAATGCGGCAGTTACAAGGTATTCAATATTGTTGCGGTTTTGGTGGTACTTTCTCAGTTAAGGAACACGAGATCTCCGAATTAATGGTCACTTCTAAAGTGAAGCACATCGAGGAAACTGGGGCCCAAGTTCTGATTTCCTGCGATCCTGGCTGCTTAATGAATATCGGCGGTCGTTTCAATCGTTTAGGCAAGCCAATGAAAATCATGCATATTGCTGAGGTGCTGAACCACAACGTTGACGAAAGTCGGATCAAAAAAGTTAGCGAAGTCGCTACCCCAGCGCCGGCGCCATTCCCTTAACTTGGAAGTCAGGAGGTTATTATCATGGGACTTAAAACAAGTACTTTACCATTTAAAGAACGTATTGCAGCGTCAGCGAAGGATCAATTTGCCCACGCTTCAATCGCCAAAGCACAGGATACACAATACAATAAGCGTGAAAATGCCCGCGCTGAGCTTGGCCATTGGCAGGATTGGCGTAAACTAGGGCAATCGATCCGCCAACACGTGATCCAGTACTTACCGGACTATCTGGAAGAATTTAGTGATAATGTTGAGAAGCGCGGTGGTAATGTTTTTTTTGCCCAAACCACTGAAGAAGCCAATGACTTTATTTTAAACGTGATCAAGGAACAAAATGGCCATCACGTGGTCAAATCAAAGTCCATGGTCACCGCTGAACTCGATTTAGACAAAAAACTGCAAGCATTACCGGACGTTTCAATTTTAGAAACAGATTTAGCTGAATTTATTTTGCAGGAAGACGACTGGGATGAACCATCACACATCGTCTTTCCCGCTATCCACAAAGATCGTAATCAAGTCCAAACGATTTTTAAGAAATTAGGTTACGACGGTGACAATGATCCAGAGCACATGGCACGCTTTGCTCGTAAATATCTGCGCCAACGCTTTTTGGAAGCTGACGTTGGCATCACTGGCTGCAACTTTGCAATCGCTGATTCCGGCATTATTAACCTAGATACCAACGAAGGCAACGCCGACTTAGCTGATTCGATCCCGAAAACACAGATCGTGGTGATGGGAATGGAACGTTTGGTACCCAGCATGAAAGAAGCCGAAATTTTGGATAATATGTTGGCTCGTTCAGCAGTTGGCCAAAAATTGACCACTTATGTGACTTTTGAAGGCCAGCAAAGTGTTGGTGAAAGTGATGGACCAGAAAACTTTTATGTTGTCGTGCTCGATAATAATCGTTCGAAAGCTTTAGGCACCGAATTTCAAGAAATCCTGCAATGCATCCGTTGTGGTGCTTGCCTTAACGTTTGCCCAGTTTATCGGCAAATTGGTGGTCATGGCTATGGTTCGTTATACCCTGGCCCAGTTGGTGCTGTCTTATCGCCAATTTTAGGTGGCTATGAACAATTCGGTGAGCTGCCTTTTGCCTCCAGCTTATGTGCTGCTTGTACCGAAACCTGCCCCGTATTGATCCCACTGCATAATTTATTGATCAAACATCGTGAAGTCGAAACGGATCGTCTGAAAATGATGCATGGTTTCAACGATTTCCAAATGCGCGTGGTCGGTAAAGGCACGGCCTCACCGTTTCTATTTAAGGCGGCGCTACGCTTCAAGCATTTTGGCTTGTCGCCATGGACACACCAAAAACCAGTTACCGCGACTAATTTCTTTGCGTATAACGGCGCAATGATCACTAAAGGCCCCGGGATGGTCGGCGGTTGGACCGATGTTCGTGATTTACCAGCACCACCAAAGCATCGTGATGATTTCCGTGTTTGGTTCAAACAACATAAGCAGCAAGGAGGTGCGCCCAAATGACGATTCAAAATCGCGATAAATTCTTAGACCATTTGGCTGAACGCTTAGGTCAACCCCGCCACCAATTAGCGGATCACCCTTATCAGCAACTCAACGATCTGCCGCAACAAACGCTTAGTGATAAAACTCCTGCTGAGCTGCTGGCTTTAGCGCGAAAAACTAGCGAAGCATTACCGGTTACTTTCTATGAAGTAGCGGCAGTGGAATTACCCCAACTACTAACCGATTATGTGGCTAGTAAAGGCGGTGGACCACTATTGCTACCAACTAGTGAACATTTTGCTGACTATAATTTAACCGACTGGCAAGCTAGTATTGCTGCAACTGAAACAGTCAATTACTGGCAGCCCGAAGCAGAGCGAGCAACTAATTTAAAAGCTGCGGAAATGGCAAATATTAGTCTTAGCTTTGCTGATTTTCTATTAGCTGAATCAGGAACGATCACGGTCAGTACTAATCCTGGTCAAGGGCGTGCCCTGCATTTCTTGCCGACTCATTACCTCAGCATCGTTCCCCGTTCACGTATCGTGGCACGCTCGACCCAAGCCGTTGCCTGGTATGAACAAGAACGCCAAGCAGGCCGCTTAGATAGTTCAGCGATTCATTTTATCACTGGCCCCTCAAACTCTGGTGATATTGAAATGCAATTAGTCACTGGCGTTCACGGTCCACTAGACGTAACCTATGTTGTCGTTGATGATTAATGAATAGTTCTGGTAGCTATTTTATGCTGCTGGAACTGTTTTTTTCGATTTAAATTTAACAATTCGCCCTAAATCAGGTAAACTTACTTTATATTCAGTAGAAAATGAGGTTATTCAATGGCAACTCAAACATTAAGCCAATTAGCAGATTACTTAGAAGCACATAACGACAAAATCAAAATCGGCGAAGAAAAATTTGATCCCCAAACTATTTATGCAGCGCTTGATCAATTAGCTATCTTGGCTAAACCAGTACAAGATTACTTTACGATCAGTGAAGATGATTATTATGAACAAGAATCTGATCATCTCTTAACTCTGCAAGATGGCAAAAAGCCATTAGGCGAGCTGCAAGATCGAATCATCGTGACCCATACTGATGGTGAGCTTAGTGCCGGCGACTTGCGTTACACTTACGCCCACGAAGACGCCTACAGCACCGGCTATGATGTACAAACCGATTTGCATATTTTAACTTATGGCTTAGAAGTCATCGGGGCAACTGATCGTTTAGATCATGCACAAGTCCAAAAGACATTAGCTAAGGATGCAGTCCTCAGCTTAGCTTTGGCAGCTAAGGCAGTCAATGATTGGCAAGCAACTAAATAAGTTCTATTTTACGTGCTTGCATGTATCTAAAAAAGCGTACTTAGAAAAATCAAATTTGGTTTTCTGGGTACGCTTTTTCTAGTTAAAACAGTTTTCAGAAAGCATTCGATATTTCAATTTATTTTCAGAAAACCATTAACATCGTCCGCAAAGGCTTGTAGGGTATATAGGTTGACCTTTTTCTTGGTTTAGTAACTTGGCGAATAGCCATAGTTAGTTAGGAGTAAATTATTAAAATGTTTTTCTGGATCACCAGCATCATCTTATTACTATTGTTTGTAACTTTGATCACACGTACCGCACTCATACACCCAGCATCCCTATCAATAAGGGCTTTCTGCACTCGTAAACACTTGGCCACAACACATTTTGTCTTACTCGCATTGCTAATGCCGCTATTATTGCATAATTCAAATGTCGCCGCCCAAAATGATAGCTTCCAGGCGCAGCGAATTAGTGACAAAAAGATAACAACCAAGAAAATCAGCAATAAAAAATCCATAACCAAGCAAACTGTTGATCAGGCGGCCACAAGTCAGGCAAGTGCCAGCACTCCTGCTACGCAAACAGCAGAATCAACAGAACAAGTAGCCAGTCAAGCGACTACTTCAACTGTAGCGGAAACGCAAAACACGACAACCGCACAATCAACTACACCAGTTACGCATTCAGGATTCACTCTAGGTGGGGTCGATTTCCCGATTGTTTCATTTTCTGGTTCAGGTCACGTTCCTGCTGACGGTAATGTTTATTCATGGAGCCAGTTAGCCAATCATTACTTGATTGAATATCAAGGTACTGCCCATAATTACATTAGTTCAGCAACTGTCGGCGCAACGGTATACGTTAATGGACAGGCTTATCGTATCTCCGAAGTGCTACCCTGGGTCGACTACAACAGCGCCTACAATGTATTGTTATCCCACCGTGTTACTGGCGGTATTTCCTTTCAAACTTGTGAAACAACTAGTGCCGCTTCACCACTGCGTTTATTTATCGCGGTGCCAGCGTAACACCAGTGATCACAACGGAGCAAAACCAGCGATCGTTTAAAATAGCTTAAATCTATGGATGTGCCTATAAATTATGGGTGCATCCTTTTTTGTTACTTTTCCCGTACTGAATTGAAACCTGACCCTCAAAAACAATACAACAAAAAAGCCGCATCCAAAATTACTGGATACAGCTTTTGCTAGATAATTAGTACTAAGCTTGTGCGGCCACAACGGCTGTGATCGACTGAGCCACAGCTTCGGCACAAAGACGGCCTTCGCGGATCGCCCAGATCACTAGACTAGGACCACGCCGGGCATCACCAGCAACATAGACTTGATCAACGTTGGTATTATAGCCATCGTAAATTTCGTTAACGCCAAATTGATCAAATACATCCGTTGCCGCACCAGTGAAACCAAGTGCCAATAATACTAGATCAGCCGACATTTCTTGCTCCGTGCCCGCAATCGGCTGAAACTGTTTAACTTTGCTGGTAGTTAAACTAGTCACCTGACCATCGGTACCATTAAAGGTGGTTGCCGTAGTTTCGTATTGTGTGATCACATCACCAAATAATTCCTGTGCTTCTGCCTGACCGTAGCCATACTTGGTTACCCGCGGCCATTCGGGCCAGGGATTATCCGCACTACGCTCAGCCGGTGCTGCCGCAGTGATCTCCAACTGCTTAACGTCGGCCGCACCTTGCCGCACCGCAGTGGCGATGCAGTCATTACCAGTATCGCCACCGCCAATCACGACGACTTTTTTACCGGCTAAACGCTGTGTTGCCGCAGTACCATTAGCCACGACGGCCTTAGTCGCTGTGGTCAAAAAGTCAACCGCCAGTTGAACCCCATTTAGTTCGCGGCCTGGTGCTTTAAGATCGCGCGCTACACCTGCACCGATCGCCAAGATCACGCGGGTAAATTGCTGCCGTAATTCGTCAGCGGTAATATCCTTACCGACCGTTGTATTAACGACAAACTTGATGCCGACTTCTTTCATCAAATTGATTCGCCGCTCAACAATCGTTTTCGGTAATTTCATATTCGGAATGCCGTACATCGCTAGACCACCCGGACGGTCGCTACCTTCAAAAACGGTCACACTGTAACCGAGCTGGTTCAACCGCCAAGCAGCTGCTAAGCCTGCTGGGCCGCTACCAACCACGGCAACTTCGATGCCATTTCGGCTAACCGGTAGGCCACTTTTTTTGACCCAGCCATGCTTAAAGGCTTGCTCGATGATGAAGCGTTCGTTATTACGAATTGTGATTCCCTGGCCGTTTAATGCTTCATTACAGGACACTTCACATGGTGCTGGGCATACATTACCAGTGAAATCAGGTAGTGAATTAGTCAGTGTCAACCGTTCAAACGCCTTTTTGTCCTCGGCACGATAGATCAAATCATTCCATTCCGGAATCAAGTTATCATTGGGACAGCCGCCAACCGCGCGCCCACCACCGTAGAAAAAGCCAGAATGACAATGAGGAACGCCACAGTTCATACAGCGAGCGGCCTGACGCCGACGTTCTTCCTCAGGCAAGGTTTCTTCTAGCGCTTTAAAATCGTGTACCCGCTCAAAAATCGGTCGATACGTATCGTTACGGCGGGGGTATTTCATAAAACCAAATGGATCAGCCATATTCTATTCACTCCTTCCTATCTAAATCGTCTCGCCAGTGGCGATTGCAAAGGCTTTTTCGGCCAACTGTGCCTTTGGTGTTCCTTGGGCAGCTAATTCCGCCATAATTTCGTTCATATGACGGAAGTCTTGTGGGTAAACTTTAACAAAATGTTGTCGCTCGTTTTCCCAGTCCGCCAAAATTACCTTGGCTTTAGTCGACTCCGTATAATAAACGTGTTTCTCCAACAATTTCTTCAAGATACTGTCGTCGCCAGTTGCACCCACTGGAAATAGCTCAACCATTTCCAGATTACAGTTAGCCGCAAACTTAGCCGTTGGGTCGTAAACATAGGCGACCCCGCCAGACATCCCAGCACCAAAATTACGTCCGGTACTACCTAAAACAACCACTGTACCGGCAGTCATATATTCGCAACCATGATCACCAATGCCCTCAACAACAACATCAGCGCCTGAATTACGCACACAGAAACGCTCACCCGCGCGACCATTAAAGAAGGCCTCACCGGATGTGGCGCCAAAGCAAGCAACATTACCAACGATCGGTGTGGTACTGTATAGCTGCTGAGCTTTAGCTGGTGCTTGCACGATCAAACGACCGCCGCTCAAACCTTTACCCACATAATCATTAGCCTCACCGACTAATTTCAGCTCTAGCCCTTGCGTCATAAAAGCGCCAAAACTTTGACCAGCGACCCCAGTATATTGATAACTGATCCGCCCAGCTGGCAACGTTTGATTACCAAAGCGTTCAGCAATCCAACCGCTAATACTACCGCCAACTGTCCGCATCACATTATTGATCGGTGCGCTAAGTTCAGTCGACTTGACTTCCTGCAGTGCCTGCGTCGCAAATGCATCTAATTCTGGCTGTTGTGCCGGTGTCGCTAATGGCTCATTTGACTTACGCTCAATGCCGATCGATGTGCTCAAAATACGGCTGAAGTCCAATGATTTAGCTTTACCTTTAGCCACAAATTTCGGTTGTAAATGTTCAGTATGACCAACCATTTCGTCAACGGTCCGATAACCTAAAGTCGCCATTTGTTCACGCAGATCTTGGGCCAAATAACGCATGCAGTTCATCACATGTTCTGGCTTACCAGCAAAGAACTTACGTAGGGCTGGATTCTGCGTCGCAATCCCAGTGGGACAAGTATTCAAACTGCAGACCCGCATCATGATGCAGCCAATTGACGCCAGCGTTAATTGCGCAAAGCTAAACTCTTCAGCACCAAGCATAATCGCAACAGCAATATCACGGCCCGTCATTAATTTACCATCGGTTTCCAAGGTTGCTCGCTGCCGCAAACGATTTAAGGCTAGGGTTTGATGAGCTTCAGCAAGTCCCATTTCCCACGGTAAGCCCGCGTCACGTACTGAGTTCCGTGGGGCTGCGCCTGTGCCGCCATCGTAACCCGAGATCACGACTTTATCGGCACCAGCTTTGACTACCCCAGTGGCAATCGTGCCGACACCCGTGCTAGCAACTAATTTAACCGTCACTTTGGCGTGCGGATTGACTTGCTTCAAATCAAAGATCAATTGCTTCAAATCTTCGATTGAATAAATATCATGATGCGGTGGCGGTGAAATCAAACGCACACCAGGCACCGAGCCACGGATTGCCGCGACCCACGGATAGTTCTTCAATCCCGGTAATTGACCGCCTTCACCTGGCTTAGCGCCTTGGGCCATTTTGATCTGAATTTCTTCAGCACTCATCAAATATTCAGTATTTACGCCAAACCGCGCCGATGCGACTTGCTTGATCTTGCTATTTAAGTTACGACCATCCGCTCGCGGCTTGAAGCGTTCCCGCTGTTCGCCACCTTCACCAGAGTTACTTTTAGCGCCTAACGCATTCATCGCTGCCGCAATTGTTTCGTGGGCTTCTTCAGATAATGAGCCATAACTCATCGCCCCTGACTTAAAGCGTTTAACGATCGCACTGACTGGCTCAACCTCACTTAACGGCACCGGCGACTTAGTCGAACTGATCGTCCACAATGAACGTAACGTTGTCGGACTGGCTAACTCCTCTTCATGCATTTCCTTGGCGTATTCTTGATACAACTTGTAGTTGCCACCACGTACAGCCTGTTGGAATTTATATAACGTCATGGGATTATACAAATGGTGCTCGCCTTCAGCGCGGAACTTAAAGCTACCGCCGGATGGTAATGGATCATGTGCTTTCGGTCCGTAAGCACGAGTGTAACGCGCCAAATATTCCTGCTCGATCTGTTCTAGGGATAGGCCGCCGATTCGGCTAGGTGTGCCGGTAAAGTAGCGTTCAACAACTTTTGACGACAGGCCGACCGCTTCAAATAACTGCGCACCTTGATAACCCGCAATGGTCGAAATGCCCATCCGGCTCATGATCTTGATAATACCCTTTTCACAGGCTTGACGGAAAGTTTCCACATGATCAGCTAACTGATAAGCACCGAGTGTGGCGTATGCGCCATATGGATGGATCGCGGATGCCCCATAACCGATCAATGCAGCAAAATGATGGACTTCACACGCTTCACCAGTGTCGACGATAAGCGAGGCTTGACCGCGCTTGCCTTTAGCGACTAAATAATTATTTAAGCCGGCAACTGCCAGTAAAACTGGAATGATCAATTTATCCTCAGTCGCACCGCGATCGGTGAGGATCAACAATGTAGTCCCCGTATCAACGGCCGCTTCCGCTGTTTGGAAAAAGCTATCCAAGGCCTGTTCTAGCCGATTAGGCCGTGCTTTTTTGTCATAGCATAATGAGATCTCAGTTGACTTAAAATCTGGCATATCCAAATGCCGCAGCCGTTCAAAATCAGTTGAACTGAGCATTGGGGTCGCTAACTTGATCTTCTTAGCGTTAGCGGCAGTATCAGTGGTCACATCAGCGTCACGGCCAATAAATAATTCCGTCCCGATAACCAACTTTTCACGGATCGCATCGATCGGCGGATTCGTGACTTGAGCAAATTGTTGCTTGAAGTAAGTAAATAAAGATTGGGGTTTATCGGACAACACTGCCAGTGGTGAATCGAATCCCATTGAAATGATTGGTTCCTCACCATTTTTAGCCATCGGTACAATGGCTTCACGAATAATGTCATCGGTATAACCGTGACGCCGCCATAACGTTTGCAACGCTTCCGGTGATAGATTCTCGGTCACATCGGCTTGGGGCAAACTGTTTAGCGTCAGCTGATTGTCATGCAACCATTGACTATAAGGGTGTTGTTGCGCATAATGCGCCTTTAATTCTGCAGTGTGGTAGAAGCGTCCCGCAGCAGTATCAACTAAAATCATATCGGCAGGGCCAAGGATACCCTTTTCAGCAATGTCTTCAGGCGCAATATCCACCGTTCCCGCTTCAGAAGCAACGACTAACAAATTATCTTTAGTCAGTAAATAACGCGATGGCCGTAAACCATTACGATCCAACGCCGCACCAACTTGTACCCCATCAGTAAAGCACAACGCTGCGGGACCATCCCAAGGCGCAACAAAACTGGCGTTATATTCGTCAAAGGCACGCTCATCATCAGGTAATTTGACCGCGTCACCCCAAGCTTCCGGAACCATCATCATCAACGCTTGCGGAATATCACGCCCGTTGCGATAAAGGTACTCCAAACAGTTTTCCAACTTAGCTGAATCGGAATCTTCTTCGTTATAAACTTCAATATCGTGACTGGCCATCCAATTTTCAGCACCTTTTAACGTGTTGATCTCGCCGTTGTGGGCGAGAAAACGGAATGGTTGCGCCCGTTCCCAACTTGGAAAAGTATTGGTTGAAAAACGTGAATGGATCAACGCAATATTAGTTTGCATCGCCGGATCATGTAAATCAGGATAGAATAACCCAACTTGATAAGCGTGCAACATACCTTTATAGCACAATGTTTGGCTAGACAAGCTGACAATCGCAAATTCATCCGCCGCAAACGTTTTTTCTAATCGACGCCGCAATTGATACAAAGCATCCTCAAATGGCCGCCCCGCTGGTATATCATGGGGCCGTGCCACTAAAACTTGGGCAAAACCAGGCATAACGCGTTGCGCCGTCGGACCACAATTTTCGTAGACGTAAGGCACCGCACGCGTTCCCAATACAGCAAAGCCCGCGTGGCCAATCTCAGCTGTGACCGCCGTCAACTCAGCGGCTTTATCAGTCGGTGTCTGGGGCAAAAAGAACATCCCCACTGCGTAATCACCAGCTGGCGGTAACGTTAAGGCTTGTTCTTGTGCATATTTGCGAAAAAATGCATCGGGTAATGCCATCAAAATACCAGCACCATCACCGGTATCAGGCTCAGCCCCAGTACCGCCACGGTGATTCATCCGCGCTAACATGGTCAACGCTTGTTCAATTATCTGATGACTACGCTCCCCAGTTACCTGGGTAATAAAGCCCATCCCACAAGCCGCGTGCTCATAGCGCGGTTCATAGAGGGTCTGTTCACGATCTATCATGAAATCCCACCTCGGGTTCGCTAAGATTAGAATATTTTAATTTTTATCTCATTTTAATAGTCATTTTCATAATAATCAAGTTTTTTCAGAAAAAAACATGATTTATACTAGTACATCGGCCTTTATAAATCACATATATAAGGTATTTAGCACCTATAAATAAAAAGTGACTAAATGAAAATAAATCTCATTTAGTCACTAAATAATAAATGTAGCGAATCAAAAAATTGATCCGCTACATCATCTTTCATGATTCACTTTGTACGAATTGTTTGGCCCGCACAGCTAAGCGCTTGATACGAATACAAAATTGTAACACAAACGTTAGTAACGCGCCGCTCACGATGAGAATAAGATCACCGAGAAAAATAATAACTGAAACAAAGCCAGCAAATAGATGTGCCGCCGTTAAATAAATCAGTCCGGCAACAATCAATAAGCTAACAAGCACGAACATTGTCATGCTGATTCATCCCCAATACTCAAACTATTAAAAAAATAGCTTTCTGAACAATACCTCTATTTTAACATGTTTTCTGATTTTAGTATAATTCATATAGAATCTAAACAGAAACTGACTGTTCATCCAAACGTTTAAATTGTACGTGACCGCCGGTTTTGCATATAATGAGTCTATAAACAGTTGATTTTTATTAGGCTCGTACGCAATGTTCAATGAGCTACTACTATTTTGAAAGCAGGTGCCACAATGAAACTTTATCAAGCTTTGACTCAAGTGACGCTTAATGATCAATTAGCCGGTCAGGCCACTAATTTCCACGTAACACTCGACACGGCTAAACCATTGTATCATGACCTACCAACGTTATATCACTATATCGATAGTGTCTTAAAGCCCGGCGCGAGTCACAAAGACAACAATTTAAAATATGTCAGCGACCATATTTTTATTCTCGAAAACTTTGATTTTGACGCACATGAGTTTACTCGAGAACTCAAAACGCCCGATGCACAAGCCACGTTTGCCTACAATTTAGTTCAAGATTTGAATCGCCATTTGACGATCAATTTAGATTTACTAGAGCAAGAAGTCCAGTTACTGTTTGCTAACTAGAATCCTTTCTGCCTTATTTGGGTCACTTCATTCACTTTTATGACAATAACCGCAGTTTCATCTTCTTATTTTAATCACACCTAGTATGGCATAGTTGCTATAACTCGTAACGATTTTAACTTACTGAATATTATAATTACGAATTAAAAATCAGCTCGCATAAATTGAGCTGATTTTTTATCATCTGTATCTCTATTTACTTGCTGCCAGCTGTCGTGCCGCCGCATGTTTCAGTAAAAATGGTGCTGCTAAAGTTGTCAGTACGATAACAATGATCGTTGCCGAGTAATACTCAGGAACGATCAGTTTAGCCTGATAACCGATCTGTGCAATAATCAAGGCCATCTCGCCCCGTGATACCATCCCCGCACCAACCGTGTAACTGCTAGCAAGATCGAAGCCAGCGATCCGTGCACCTAGTCCACCACCAATTAATTTGGTCAGAATCGCCACAATTGTCAGTGCGACAATAAACCACAGCGCCGAGCTCATCCCTTTAAAGTCCATCTCTAAACCAATGCTAACAAAGAATACCGGAATAAAAACGGCATACCCTATCGGCTCAACGTTGTGATCAATCTCAGCTTTATAAGGTGTTTGTCCAACCGCAATACCAGCGAAAAACGAACCAACCACTGCTGATAAACCGATCAAATCCGCTAAATACGCCATACTTAAGCAAACGACTAGCGACATGATCGTTACTGCTGAGCCAAGTAAAAAGCGCTGCGACAGATGCATCAAAAATGGCGCGATCCATTTGACCACGAAATAAATACCAATAAAGTAAAGAATCTGTTCAGCGAAGCCCACTAATAAGCTAGGCGTATTGCTACCAGTGTTTTCACCGCTCAAGCTAACAAAAACACTTAAAATAACCACGCTTAAAACATCATCGACTACCGCTGCTGCTAAGATCGTAGTTCCTTCCTTACTGTCCAGCAATTTCAATTCACGCAGAACTTCCACCGAGATCGAAACCGAGGTTGCCGTGAAGATGACACCCATGAAAACTGCCAGCAATAACGAAAAATGGAACCAAAGACTGACTAAAGTCACTAGACTTAACGGAAATACAACACCAACTAGTGCAACCCAGATGCCCGGCCGTAAATACCGTCGTAACAAGCCGATGTCACTTTCCAAGCCAGCCATAAACATCAATAAGATCACACCGATTTCGGAAAAATCATGGATAAAACTGCTTGGCTGGATCCAGCCTAATATCGCCGGTCCTAAGACGATGCCAACTAATAATTGGCCAATCACCGCCGGTACGCCAATTTTGCGACTAAAATGTCCGGCTAATAAGGTAGTGACCAAGATCAAACATAAAATACCTAAAAATGCCATACTCGCTTCCTCCTCTAATAATCAACAAAAAAGCAGACGCCAAGCCAGCCCTCCTCACCCTAGAAGGGACCGTCTTGAAAGCATCTGCTCCAACCGTCTAAACTATTTAATTTTTACGCCGTTTACGGCCTAACAAACTGATCAATAAAGCGATAATTCCGAGTCCCATCAAGATATAACTTGGTACGGCATAACTATTTAATACCGCATTACCGATTGCCGCCGCTGCAGTACTAAACGATTTAGCTGCGATCGCCGCAATTTCTATGATTCCGGCAGCGGAAACCCCAAAGTAACCGATAAAGACGATCACGCCGCTGACCAACGCAATCCAACCAAACTGCTTAGCAAAACGGAAAACGTTGTGATCCAACCATAGTAAGGCAAGCAGCAGTATAACCGTCAAAATCGTGGCACCCCAGAAAACACCGGTGACCAGGCTCCGAACTGTCTTAACTTCTTGTGTCGCTTGAGTCACTTGCGGAACATTCAACTCTTTAGTCAGCCGAGTCTCCAATGTATTAGCCAGCGCATTGACAGCTGTGCTAGTCGTACCTAGATCAGCTAAGGCGGCACTTTGCTGACTTAAACTTGAGGTCAACTTAGTTTTAGTGTGCGCAACAATATGGCTGACTGAAACCGGCTGACTCGTTCCTGCCAACAGATTACGCACCGTTTGATCCAAATCTTGCTGCGCAGTTTTAGCGGTTACCACTTGTGGCGCAATGCTACTCGGCAAGCCGTTATCAGTTACCACATTAGCCAACTCAGCATTAGCGACTTCGGCTAGTTGCTTACCAGCATCAGTTTTATCTAACTCGGTCACTAAATAATCAGCGTTAAAAACACGCTGCTTAGCGACGCCAGTTCCTACAGCTAACAATAAACTGATCACCGCTAAAATACTCAATAGTACCGCCAAACCACCATGACGCTTCGGCGGTGCCGCAATCACATTCTGCCGCCGTGATTGATTTCTACTTGGTAAACTCATAAAAAAACTCCTATTCCACAATTAAGGTCAATCATCTATAGCCTGATCAACAACTTTAGATACATTCACCCGTTCAATTCAGTGCACCCAATATTCTCTACATTAGTTTAACACGTTATGCCAATTTCTGAAAAAACACGTATACTTATTATAGCAAACAAAAATATATTACGCGCTTAGTTACCTGCGTAAACTTAATCAATAGAAATTAGACACACGTAATAATTATTTCATCATGACCTTAGGAGGCTTCGCATGCTACAAGCACTTTTCTTCGATCTCGACGGTACCCTCACTGATTCACAGTTGGGAATCGTTAATTCAATCAAATACTCATTAAATAAATTACAGCTACCAGAATTAGATGACGCGACTTTAAAGTTATTTATTGGACCACCATTACTGGCTTCTTACCAAAAGTATTGTGGTCTCAGTGCCGTTGATGCGCAACAAGCTTTATTAGCGTACCGCGAGTATTACACCGATAAAGGCATTCTGGAAAACAAAGTTTATGCTGGAATTCCTAGTGCACTTGCACAACTACAACAAAATTATCAACTTTATATCACCACGTCAAAGCCAGAATTATACGCACAACAGATCAGCGATCACTTTGCACTCAGTCAATATTTCACGGCAATTTATGGCGCCAGCATGGATGAAACCCGCGCTGGTAAAAGTGAGATTATCGCCTATGCCCAAACCGAAACTGGCTTGGTGCATGGCCAGAACTTGGTCATGGTCGGTGATCGCGAAAATGACATTAATGGGGCCCATGATCATGGTCTGCAAAGTATTGCCGTCACTTATGGCTTCGGCTCCCAAGATGAATTAAGCGCAGCGGTACCGAGTGCTTTTGCAACGGCGCCAACTGAATTACCATCGATCGTTAAGCAGTTGGAGCGGCCACTTTAGCCACAGAGACCCGCAGAATAGTTTTCAGTTTTTCCGGCGCGGTACGCCGAAAATCCGATAAATAAATCTCTTTATGTGCCAAGCTGGTCCGCCGGTAGCCGGCTGAATCTAAGTAGGTTTGCAGTTTAGCGAAGCTGGCTGGTTCATTATCAAATGGCCCTACATGTAATTGCATTGCCACTAGTCCTTCACTGATAGTTTCTAGATTCAATTTGGGCACCAAATCAGTCGGAATTTTAGCTGCAGCTAACTCCTTAGCTTGCGCAAAAACAGTTGGCGTCACAAACTCAGGTTGTTTTAGCATCATTTTATATTGCAGCATCTCTTTGTGATCCTTAACCTCACCACTAAAGCCAGCTGGCAATGTCCAGAAAGCTTCCAAAGGAAACACGGTGTAGTCAAATGCGCCCGCAAAATTGATCGCCTTTTTCGGCGCCATTTTAATGGTATAACTGATTGCATATAAGGCGGCGATTCGGCGGCTAAATTCTGGTTGATTGGGATCACCCTGGCCAGTTATTGTGATAAAATTCTGCGGACTAAGTTCAACGATACTTGGTTTTTGTCGTGTCGGATAAATTGCTTTTTCTTGTTTGCGCCATTCATACTTTTCACTCATGCAAGGCAACCACCTTTGTTGTTTTATTTATTATAGCATATTTAGAACGTACGTTTGCCATTTAACGAAAGGAGTTCATTCATGCAAATCAAATTAGAACGAATCTATACTAAAACGGCTGATCATTCCGGTTATCGGCTTTTAGTTGACCGATTATGGCCGCGCGGAATCAGTAAAGTCAACGCCGCGTTAGATGATTGGAATAAGGCGATCGCACCCTCAAATGACTTACGCAAATGGTTTAATCATGATGTTGCTAAATACCCTGAATTTCGCCGACGTTATCTAGCCGAATTAGCAGCCAATCCAGCCACTACTGATTTTTTAAATACGCTGAAACAGCATGCAATCGTGATTTTTCTATTTGGTGCCAAAGATGAACAACATAATCAAGCGGTTGTATTAAAAGAATACGTTGAAAAGCAAAATAACGCCTAACACTAGGCGTTATTTTTGGATTGCGCGAATGATAGTAATTGCGGATCACGCGCCGGCGGATTCGTCGATAATTCAGTCAATAAAATCATAAAAGCTGCCGCATTAGCCTAATGTGAAAATTTGTGAAATCATGTAAATTTTGACTACCCTTCAATAAATTTTTACCGTATAATTTAGTTATGAAAACGTTTTCTCTGTCAATTTAGAAAGCAGGTCAACCCAATGAACAAAGCACAAGCTACACAATTTATGACGGTACTTTATCGTGATGTCATGAGCCGCTTTGCATTAGATAAATTAGACCAGTATTTCACTTCCAATTATCTTCAAACCACTAATGGTCAACAATTAAATTACAGCCAAGTCAAGCAACACTTAGCCAACTTACAACAGAATCTCGACCATTTAGTTTTTAGTTATTTTCATGATGTGGTTTTTGACGAAGCTACCCAAACGATCACCGTAGCTTACCAACTAACCGCAACACAACATAATGGCCATCAGGCACTAGCTGAGGTGATCTCAATTTTCACTTTTACCAACGACAAGCTTTCGCGTTGTCATGAATTGATAATTCCCTTAATGCAGGATGACCGCAGTTTTATTGATTTAGCCACTAAATGAAGACAAAACAAAAAACGTCCAATTAGGATATACTCCTAGTTAGTTGGACACGGAAATAATTAAAATTCTGGTCTAACAAACTAGGAGTATTTATTTTGGCTAAACATTATAGTGTAGAGGAAAAGATTGAGATATTGTCCTGCTTAGATAAAGGCTGGGGTATAACTGAGGTTACCCAATACCATGCTCTATCTACAAGTACCGTCGAACTTTGGAGACATCAGTATCAACTTAAAGGTATTGATGGACTTAAACAAAGGAAATACACCCACTTCTCTCAAGCGTTTAAGCAAAAGGTTGTCCTTGAATATCTCAATACAGATACCTCACTACCGTTCCTACGTGACAAGTACAATATATCCAATAAATCTGTCATCTATCAGTGGGTAAAACTGTATACTAGTGGTAATAAATTAGAGGCCACTAGGAGATCTGAGATGAATAAAGGAAGATCAACCACTCTCAAAGAGCGGATAGAAATCACAAATTGGGTTATTGCACATGATTATGACTATAGTGGTGCCATGCGTAAGTTCAACGTTTCATATGGTCAGGTATACAGTTGGACTAAGAAGTTTAAGAAAGATGGTCCCGATGGACTCATTGATCGCCGCGGTAAGGGGAAATCTGAAAATGATTTACTCACTACGGCTGAAAAGCAGGCACTGGAAGTTAAGCGACTAAAGGAGCAGGTAACTTACTTGTCTACAGAAAATAATCTTTTAAAAAAATTACAGGAGATAGAAAGAAGGGATTCCAAGAGAACAAATATCGTGCAATTAAAGAATTATCGCAGAAAGTAGATGAAAGAAGTGGAAAAGTCTTCAGTGTAGCTCTGAGCTGCCAACTTATGCAAGTTGCACGTTCATCTTACTATGCCTGGTTAAACCATGTTCCATCGAAAAGGAATATCGATGATCAAGGCATCCTAGATTACGTCATTCAATTAGAAGAAGCACACAACTATATCTTTGGGGTAAATCGCTTAGTGATGCATGTAAATGATGATACACAATATCATGTATCCAATAGTAAAATGCGACGAATCATGAGAGAAAATAATATAGTAGCTTCAATTAAGACCAAACGTAAACCAAGGAAAAATCGTAAAGAAGAAATTATCAGTAAAAATTTACTACTGAACGAAGACTATACGCACAACTTTAAGCCCGGGTACGCTAATAAATATTGGGTTACAGACTGTACCGAGTTACTCTATGGCATTAATAATCAGTGTAAGCTTCGGCTCAGTGCAATAAAGGATCTGTATGACCATTCGATAATTGCGTGGATGGTAGATGATACAGAAACCGCAAAATTGGTAACAGAGACATTTAAGTTAGCGATTGAGAATGAACCTGGTGCAGTACCTGAAATACTGCACAGTGATCGCGGTAGCGGATATGTGTCAGGGCTGTTTAACACTACCTTATCGGCTGAAGGAGTCTTGCATAGTATGTCGCGACCGGGAGAACCAGGTGATAATAGTTCAATTGAGAGCTTCTGGAGCCATATGAAAGAAGAGTACTTTAGGTTCCACACTTCAAACACAAAGCAAGAATTAATAGACAACATAGCAGAATTTATGAACTGGTATAACAATGAACGCCGACAAAGCACACTAAAAGGCATGACTCCGAAAGAATTTCGAAATCATGCCTCAAAAAATATTGCCTGATTTTAATTATTTATCTGTCCACTTGACACGGAGTAGCTCCATTATGGGCGTTTTTGTTTACTTTCATTTTTTAAACTTGTGAACCAACCGTAGAGAGTTTTTGGCCACTATTCACCGGTGTAACAACAGTTTGTTGTGTGGCCAAGTTTTTGTTGGCAGTTGCTAACATTAAACGGATACGGTTCAACTGATTAACGATCGAAACACCAGGATCATAATCGATTGGTGCAATATTAGCCTGTGGGTACTGGTGGCGTAATTCTTTGACAACGCCTTTACCGACGACATGATTTGGTAAACAGCCGAAGGGTTGCATACAGATAATGTTGTCCACTCCGCCTTTGAGCAACTCGATCATTTCACCGGTTAAGAACCAGCCTTCACCAGTTTGATTGCCTAATGAAAGGATCTTGCTAGCATCATCGGCTAAGCTTTCGATTGCGGCGATACCCTCAAAACGACTAGAAGCGGTCAACGCTTTTTGCAATGGCTTTTCACACCATTTGATCAGTTTCAACGCCATTTCAGCTAAAACTTCTGACTTTTTAGCAAAGCCGAATTGCTGGTAACGGTAGATCTGATTGTATAACGAATAGTTCATAAAGCCAACAATATCGGGAACAACGGCTTCAGCGCCTTCGCGTTCAAGCAAACGGACAATATTATTATTGGCAATTGGTGAGTATTTGACTAAAATTTCGCCAACGATACCCACTTTCGGCTTATTCAATTGTTGCAACGGTACCGTGTCGAAATCACGGACGATTTGTTGCACGTTGCGCTTAAATTCGTGGAAATTGCCTTTGATCACACTCGGCTGAACTAATTTCAACCATTGATCATGCATTTTATCAATCTCACCAGGCGTTTTTTCGTACGGCCGTGTGCGATAAACCACCCGTTCAAATAAATCGCCGTACAAGAAGGCTAACGCAACTCGTTTCAACAATGGTAACGTCAACTTGAAGCCAGGTGTTTCTTCAACACCCTGATTACCTAATGACATGGAAACCACTGGCACCTGGGCAAAACCGGCATCCTTTAATGCTTTACGAATCAACGGAATGTAGTTAGTCGCCCGGCAGCCACCACCAGTTTGGGTCATCATTACAGCAGTATGATCAAGATCGTACTTACCACTCTGCAGTGCTTCTAACATTTGACCAATGGAAATAATGGCTGGGAAACAGGCATCGTTATTGACGAATTTCTGGCCTTCATCAATCGCATGATGGTCATCAACTGGCAAATTGACCACGTTGTAACCAGATGCTTGCAAGGCCACATCAACTAAACCTTGCTGATGGATCGGTGACATCATCGGCATTAACAATGTATATTTATCTTTACGCATATCTTTGGTAAACTGTACGGGCTTTTCATCTTCATGTAACTTCTCGGGCATGATTGCACGCCGACGCCGTTCAGCGACTGCTGCCTTTAATGACCGCAACCGAATCCGGACAGCGCCCATGTTTGTCCCCTCATCAATTTTCAAACAAGTGTACAAACGATTGTATTGGGTCATGATTTCTTCGACCTGGTCGGTATCAATCGCATCCAAGCCACAACCAAAGGAGTTCAACTGGACAAATTCCAACTGTGGGTCCCGGGCAGCAACCCGTGCTGCAGCGTACAACCGTGAATGATACACCCACTGATTAACCACGCGTAAGCCTTTGACATCACCTAAATGTGCGATCGAATCTTCGGTTAGTACATGGAAGCCTTCAGCGGTAATGATCTGTGCGATCCCATGATTGATCTCGGGATCCAAATGATAAGGGCGACCAGCTAGAACGATTCCACGCTCGCCAGTTTGTTTTAACATCCGCAGTGTATCTTCGCCACGGTCTTGAATCTGTTGTTTGAAATGTGCTAATTCAGCGTAACCAGCATCCAAAGCAACTTTAACTTCAGCTTCAGTCACACCAAAATCTTTAAAAGTTTCATACAAGTTACGCGCAGTCGACTCACGATCACCCAAGTTCAAAAATGGATTACGATAATCAACCTGACCCGCACGAATCTCGTCCACATTATTGCGGATCACATCAGGATAGGATTGTACGATGGGGCAGTTAAAATGGTTCTGTGCGTCTTTATTTTCTACACGTTCATAGACGATCCCAGGATAGAAAATCGTATGAATACCTTTATTGATCAAAGCCTGTACATGACCGTGGACCTGTTTAGCTGGATAACAAACAGTGTCACTAGGAATAGTTTCGATCCCAGATTCAAATTGCTTTTTGCTGCCTTTTGGTGATAACACTGCGCGAATCCCTAATTTAGTAAAGAAAGTCTGCCATAATGGATAATCCTCATACATATTTAGTACCCGGGGAATACCAATCACGCCGCGAGCTTCCTTTTTACGTAATGGGCGATAGCCGAACAATAGCTTATATTTTTCTTGAACTAAATTAATTTTACCGTTGTCCTTCGGTACTCGCTGCTTCATCCCACGAGCTTCACCGCGTTCACAGCGATTTCCGGTGACAAAGCGACGACCGTCACTACAAATCGTGATCGTTAAGGCACAATTATTTTCGCATAAACCACAATGCATGAATTCCTTTTTAAAGGTCAAGTTTTGCATATCTTTGGTATCAAGTAAGGTCGTTTCATCGCCTGTTTCATAGGCAGTTTCAGCAATCAAAGCTGCACCATAAGCACCCATTAAACCAGCAATATTCGGCCGGATCACTTCACGACCAGAGATCTGTTCAAACGCACGCAAAACAGCTTCATTATAGAAAGTACCACCTTGGCAGACAATGTGTTTGCCTAAATCCTCGGCCCGACGCAATTTAATAACTTTAAACAAGGCATTCTTGATGACTGACATCGATAAACCAGCTGAAATATCGCCGATCGTGGCGCCTTCTTTTTGCACCTGCTTAACCTTTGAGTTCATGAAGACGGTACAACGTGAACCAAGATCAGCTGGGTGTTGAGCCAATAACGCTGCCTGCGCAAAATCCTTCACACTATATTTCAACGAAGTGGCAAAAGTTTCGATAAACGAGCCACAACCAGAAGAACAAGCTTCATTTAACTTGATCGTGGTCAGCGCATTATTTTTAACTGTCATTGCCTTCATATCCTGGCCGCCGATATCTAAAATAAAATCAACATCAGGCTGGAAGAAATGGGCAGCCCGATAATGGGCCACTGTTTCGACCTCACCGAGATCAACTTTTAGCGCATTCTTGATCAAATGTTCGCCGTAGCCAGTCACACAAGCTTTACCAATCGTGACATCAGCCGGTAATTTAGCGTATAAGTCAGTCAAAATGGCTTCTGTTTTCTCTAGCGGCGCACCATCATTGTTATCGTAATAAGTGTACAGCAATTTATGATCAGTGCTCATTAAAGCAACTTTAGTTGTTGTGGAGCCAGCATCGATCCCCAGAAAAGCCACACCATGATAACTAGCCAAATCACGGGTTTCAACTTTGGCTTGAGCATGGCGCTTACGAAATTCCTGTAACTCGTCATCATCTTTAAATAATGGCGTCAACGACCGTGATGGCCGCATGACCCGATCGTCACCATGTTCCAAACGATCAAGTAAAGTCACCAAGTTGATTTGCGGCTGTTTTTCAGCATATAACGCTGCGCCTTTGGCAACAAACAGCTGGGGATCACTTGGGAAGACCACATCTTCAGGCGCCAAATTCAATGTATCAATGAACCGCGCCCGCAACTGATCCATAAAGTATAGTGGCCCACCTAAAAAGGCGACCTTACCTTTAATTTTATGACCAGACGCCAAACCAGCGATAGTCTGATTGACCACCGCTTGAAAAATACTTGCTGCAATATCAGCTTTACGTGCACCATCGTTGATCAAAGGCTGTACGTCAGTTTTAGCGAACACCCCACAACGTGATGCGATTGGATAAATCGTTTCAAAATCCTTGGCCATTTCATTCAAGCCGTTGGCATCCGTTTTTAATAGTGTTGCCATTTGATCGATAAATGCCCCAGTACCACCAGCACAACTACCGTTCATTCGCTGCTCTAGCGATGCGCCAAAGAACGTGATCTTCGCATCCTCACCACCGAGTTCAATACTAACGTCAGTTTGCGGAATCAACGTTTCGACCGTTTTAGTACAAGCAATAACTTCCTGCACAAATTCCAATTGTAACAAGTTGGCTAGCCCCATACCACCAGAGCCAGTGATCGTAAAAGCAATCGGCGTTGTCGGTGCAATTTCCTGAATCGCTTCCTCTAAGATCCGTTTACTCGCCGCTTTTACATCCGAATAATGCCGCTCATAACGGGCAAATATTGTTTGCTGCGCCGCGTCCATAATGACCAACTTAACCGTCGTCGAGCCGACGTCAATGCCACCATAAAGTTTCTCCGTCATCGCGAAATCCCCCTTAAATCAGAGTGTTAAAAAAGACGCTTAGATTATGGAACATAACCTAACTTGACAATAAGATACACGCAGTGATCGTTTGCCAAGCGTAGTTATGTGGAATAATCTGTCTTTTTTAACACGTTTACACTCAGAGTGTTGGGAAAAGCGTTCAGATTTTGAGCACTAGCCTGCTACTCCACGAAAGTAGTGGATTATTAGCAAAGACCACTAATAATCTAGATGCTACGGTCGCTGACCATTCTTGTGGCAAAATTTGTGCCGCAAGAAACATGGCAGTAAGGCAATATGTCGCCACCCAGTGATACGTTTGACTTACATAGCTAGGCGCAGAAATCTGCTTGTTCCAACACGTTTACGCTCAATCAGTCTAAAAAACATCCATCACGACGCCAACACTATTCACCACAGAAAGCGAACACGTGTTGAATATCCAACAGAATGTCTGTTATACTATTTGTGTTTAGTTTACGACTTCACAAAAATATTTCAATCAGCAATTTCCGCTAGTTTGTGCGATAAGCAACGGATCAAACCGAATTGTTGACTAAATTAGTAAAAAATAGACCGATTACAAAATACTGTTAACGATATTTTTCACAATTGAAAATCATTCTCAATTAGATACTGAAGTCGATTATTTGCTATTGTACGAAAAACACGCTCACTGAGCACTGAATAAGCTTCAAGAAATGGAGTAATCAAAAAATGGCTAAAAAAGTGGATCTGCGCATCTTGCGCACCAAAAAAATGATATTTGCCGCCTTCATGCAGCTAGTTGAGGAAGAAGGTTTCGATGCGGTGACGATCCAAGAAATTGCCGATAAAGCCATGATCAATCGGACCACTTTTTATGCCCATTTTAAGGATAAACAAGATCTGTACGATCAGATTTTTACGACGAGCATGGTGCCGTTTCTGAAGATTCTCGATGGTGAGACGATCAGCGGCAATCAAATCAAATTAAAAACCGTTACTAGCTTATTAACGCGTTTATTCACCGAAATCAAAGCTAACCGGCAATTCTATATGCTGGCACTTGATGGTGCTAATGCCATGCGTTTATCCGAATTATTGCACGATTTATTAGCCCAGCACTATGCGGAAATCTTTGATCACCTTTTGATCACCCACAACCAGAAAAAGATTCCCACCGACTTTATCATTTCTTACATGACCTCAATTTTTATTGGCACCGTCAATTGGTGGGTACGCGCTGATAGTGATTTTTCACCTGAGCACATGGCTAAGTTAGTCATCCAACTAGTCGCTAATGGTCACCTGACTGTTCTAGGGATCGAAGTACTGGACGATTAGTGAGTTTTCACGGCAGCTTTCAGCGCTGATTTGTGGTAAGGTAAGTCTTGTTTAGAAATGTTGTTAAGTTAGTGTTTATCAAAAAGTTTAGTGGAAACGTGGTTGAAAAAGCGGATTTATGTACCTAGCTATTACAAGAATGGTCAACACCCGTAGCGCCAAAGATTATTAGTGGTCTTTGCTAATAAATCCACCATTGCTGCGAAGTAGTAAGCTAGTGCTCAAAATCTGGGCGCTTTTTTAATTCACTTTAAAGTTCTTTGAAAGGATTGGAATCGATGACGACAGAAGTAACTGATTTACGGGCACTCCCAATTACAAGCGGCAGTAACTTTCGCGAATTAGGTGGCTATCAAACGATCAATGGTCAGCACATTAAATACCATAAAGTACTGCGTTCCGGCCGCTTGGCGCCACTTAATCAACACGACCTCACCTACCTCGACAACTATGGTGTGCGAATTGATGTTGACTTGCGCTCCGCCGATGAAGTCAAACAAGCTCCAGACAAGGTGCCCACCAATGCCACCTACAAATATTTACCAGTGTTTGACTACGATCAAACACAAAACTCACAAACATTACAGCAACTAGAACTTGAATATCAAGGTAATCCCAATCATGGTCATGAACACATGAAAACTGTTTATCATAATATGATTGCGGATCCTCACGCTAAACAGATCTATCATCAGTTCTTCGAGCTTTTGTTAAGTAATTCTGCTGACGGCGCTGCGACTTTATTCCATTGCACTGCCGGTAAAGATCGGACTGGAATGGCAGCTGTTTTCTTCATGACCGCGCTTGGTGTCGATGCCAAAACGATCAAAACCGACTATCTGCTAACCAATACGATTGCCGCACCGCATATCAACGCACGGTTAAACGAATTAAAAACGCAACACGCGTCTGCCGATACGATTGCTAATATTCGCTCATTACTCAGCGTCCATGCCGATTACTTGGCAACAGCGCTTAAGCAAGTCAAACAAGAGTCTGGCGACCTCAACAACTATTTGCATGAGGGATTACAATTAACCGATCACGATCTGCAAGATCTACGTAAAATCTATTTAACTGATTAAAAAAACGCCGACCAAGTTAATTTCATGAGAAATTAACTTGGTCGGCGTTTTTTTAATCCGCAGCATTTCCTTATCCTCATAGTATGTAGTTGCGCTTCAAAATTAACAATCAACGTTAAAAATTGCCTTGGTAGTCAATCGCTCCAAGTCCTGCAGTTGGTGTAAACACACTTGATAATAGCGACTGGGACTTTCAAATACAAGCACATCCAGTTCACGAATTCGTCACCTAGTGCTAATAAGTATTGCCGTAACCCAATATAACTAAAACTACGCATATAAACAACCTCACTTTCATTAAATGTTATTAGTAGCAAGTCATTAAACGCCTCTAGTTCATAACTTAGTTATTGCGGTTTAAGAAAGCGTTTACTCTAATACCAAAATAAACTACTATCAAAAGTCAAAGCAAGTTTTATGCTTTTCTAAAGTAAATTTTATCCGCTACAGTTAATTAAAATACGGTTTAGCAAGTCTTTTATAAAACAGCAGCGATAAAAGACTATTTTAGAGTTCATTTAATTATATTTAAAATTATCATAATTAAGTATATTCCCTGTGTTTTTATTAATAATCATTTTATGATTACAACATAAACTAGCAACGTCATTTCTTTTTAAGAAATAGAGGAGGTAAGTCAAATGAGCTTTCAAATGACCACTAATCACGCACATAGTCCCCAAGATATTGAGCACTACAGTACTACTGACCTACGTGACCAATTTCTGATGGAAAAGTTATTCAGTCCTGCCGATATTTTATTAACTTATACTTACAACGATCGGATGATCTTTAGCGGTGTCACCCCCACAACGACTGGCTTAGAAATCAAATTAGATCAGCAACTAGGTGTTGATTTCTTCCTGCAACGCCGTTAACTCGGTTTTATTAATATTGGCGGCAGCGGTATGATCACCATTGACGGTCACAAAGATACGGTTGCTACCCACGACGGCTATTATATTGGCATGGGCACCAAACAGATTATTTTTGAATCCACTGATCCGGCAAATCCTGCTAAATTCTACATCGTTTCCACACCAGCCCATAAAAACTATCCGAATAAAAAGCTCCCCTTCGCTGAGGCGATCGCCATGCCTAAGGGTGACCAAGCACACATGAATAAGCGGACGATTCATAAATATATCGATGCTTCACAAATGGATACCTGCCAATTACAAATGGGCTATACCGTGCTGGAACCGGGCAACGCATGGAACACTATGCCAGCCCACACCCACGCGCGCCGGATGGAAACCTATATGTACTGCGAATTTGCCACACCAGATACGCGGGTGATCCATTATTTAGGCGAACCCGGTGCCAGTAAACATATTTTTGTTGAACCAGAACAAGCCGTCGTCAATCCAAGCTGGTCGATCCACTGCGGTGTAGGCACAACTAGTTACGCTTTTATCTGGGCAATGTGCGGCGAAAACCAGACCTACGATGATATGGACGAAGTTGATATGCATGATCTGCGCTAATACTACTCAATTTAGTTTTCATTTCGATACCGTAATTTAGCCTTAGTCCTATTGTGTTTTTTTAATACAACTTGTGATTTTATTAACTTTTAGAAGCATTGAATAATAAAGCCAAAAACTATAATTAAGCATTTATTGTGAAATTAAGAATAACAAGTTCAGGAGGATAGTATAATGCAAATCAAAAAAAGTATTGAAAAAATCCCCGGCGGCATGATGGTCGTTCCCCTATTTCTTGGTACTTTAGTCAACACTCTTTGGCCCGGCGTTGATAAATTTTACGGCGGCTTTACCGGTAGTTACTTAACTGGGTCCTCGGTGATCCTGTTCATCTTTTTCTTCGCGGTAGGTACCACGATCGACTTGAAGCAAACTGGTTACATTGCTAAAAAAGGGCTATCACTATTAGTCACCAAAGTATTGGTCGCCGCATTACTAGGTGTGACGCTGAACGCTTTTCTGCCTAAAGGTGGCGTTACCTCTGGTCTATTCACTGGCTTATCCGTTTTAGCCGTGATCGCCTCATTTAACGAAACTAACGGGGGCCTATATATGGCCTTGATGACTACCTTAGGGCGTAAAGAAGATGCCGCCGGTTTTCCGTTTATCAGTATTGAATCAGGTCCTTTTATGACGATGGTCACCATGGGCGTCGCTGGAATTGCTTCGTTCCCATGGCAAGCTTTGGTTTCAACCTTGATTCCGTTTGTTGTCGGGATTGCTTTAGGGTCATTGGACCATAGTTTCCGCAAATTATTTGGACCGATGGTACCGGCATTAGTCCCATTTCTTCGCCTTTACTTTAGGCTACAGCCTCAACTTTGGTATGATCCTCAAATCCGGCTTCGTCGGTATTTTTATGGGCTTTGCGGTCGTCTTAGTTTCTGGCGCTGCCCTAGCCTTCGTTGATCGTTTCTTCACCAAATCTGATGGTGTCGCAGGCTGGGCCGCTTCCTCCACTGCCGGTGCCGCAGTAGCCGTACCTTACGCAATTGCTTCGACCAACGGTGATTTTGCCGGAACTGCTGCCTCTGCCACCGCCATCGTCGCAACTAGTGTTTTAGTTTCTTCAATCCTAACGCCGATCGTTACCATGTACTTTGAAAAACGTGCGCGGCGTAAAGGTTTGCCAATCGTGCCCGAAAAGTACCGCAAGCGTTTTGAAGAAAATACTTCAGTTGAAGTTGATCTGAAGGCAACACAAGTAGAAAACATTAAACAATCCGCGACCGCTAAAAATAAATAAGCAGGTCATTAGTTTAACCGTAACTTCAATACCACGAACATCCAAAGCTTCTTAGTGTTTTTGCTAAGAAACCACCCTAGAGCCATGTTGCAACTTAGCGCCCTTTGCTAAAAAACCATCCCAAATTGTGAGATAGAGGTAACTTTTAATGAGTGAATTTTTAACGATTGGTGAGCCCTTAGTCGTTTTTGCTGCCCAAGAAGTAGATACTAAACTAGCTGACGCCACGCATTTTCAAAAGTTTCTGGCTGGTGCGGAGTTAAATGTTGCCGTAGGTGTTTCCCGTCTGGGGCATGCCAGCCAATACGTTTCTCAAGTCGGTCAGGATCCATTTGGTGAGTTTATTATTAACGCCATTCAAGCTAATAATATCGCAACGGATAATATTACCACCACACCGGATGCTTGGACTGGCTATCAGCTAAAAGAAAAAGTTTCCAGTGGTGATCCGAATACCTTTTATTTCCGTAAAAACTCAGCTGCCGCGCAATTAACTCCGGCAGCTATCGATAATATCGACTTTACTGGTCTCAAACATATTCATCTATCCGGCATTTTTCCTGCTTTATCCAACAATAGCCGGGCCGCTTTTCAGCGTCTGATCGATAAAGCCCGTGAACAGAACATTACGACTACTTTTGACCCTAATTTACGGCCAGCGCTGTGGGCATCGGAAGCGGAAATGATAGCGACCATTAATGATTTTGCCGGGCAAGCTGACATTGTAATGCCGGGGATCAATGAAGGTCAGATCTTGTTAGGCAGCACTGATCCTAATACGATTGCTGATTTTTATTTAGCTAAAGGTGCTAAATTAGTGATCGTAAAAGTTGGCGCTGAAGGTGCTTTTGCCAAAACAAAAACTCGTAGCTATTTTGTACCTGGTTTCGCCGTCAAACAAGTAGTGGATACCGTTGGCGCTGGGGATGGCTTTGCGGTCGGTTTTATCACTGCCCGACTAGAGGGCTTATCGATCGAGGCCGCCCTACAACGCGGTAACGCGATCGGTGCCCTGGCCGTACAACATCCCGGTGACAATGACGGTTATCCGACTGCAGTTGAACTACAACGCTTTTTAGATCAGAGTACGACCCTAGAGGTAGCCGAATAAAATTACCTCATCAAAAAACGCCTTGCAAAAATTTGCGAGACGTTTTTGTTTATCGTAAAAATTGTAAAATAACTTGTTGATAGATCGTAATGGCTGCTGTATAGTCCTTGATCGCTACATATTCATCGGCTTGATGGCCACTATCATTCCCAGGACCAAAAATAACTACGGGAAATTTTTGTGCTGCCCGAATGAATTCCGAGGCATCCGTGGCGCCACTATCACCAACCACCGCAACTTTATGGCCTAATGTATGCGTCGCTACCTTACGGAACAACTGAACAAATGGGGCCTGCGGATTACCAGGTAACGGACTTTCTGGATAATGATACGTTAATTGTAGCTCATTTTCCGGTTGCTGATTAAGTTCGGCTACTAATGCTTCGATCTCCGCCATCAACGGTTGATTGGGATACAATGGCGTCGTGCGAATATTACCATATAATCGTGCCCGCGCAGGAATTGAATTGATCTGCTCACCGCCAGCGATTTGCGTCACATTATGTAAAAGTGGTCCCAATACTGGATCGACCTTCGTTTTCGGTGTCATCAACGTTGTGATTGCTTCATAAAAACGAAATAGCTGATCAATGGCATTGTTGCCGGCTGCTGGATTAGCGCTGTGCGCTGCTTTCCCTGTAGCCGATACTTCATAATCGATCACACCACGATGCGTATATTCAACTTGCAGATTACTTGGTTCAGCAACGATCAATGCATCCAGCTCATCGGCAAAGCCTTGCCGTGTCAATTGTGCTGCACCGTAATTACCAGTTTCCTCACCAACGGTAGCAAACAAACGTATCGTCCCGGCAAAGCTACGTTTCTCAGCTAATAAATCTAGCAGCACGTAGATCAAGGCCGCGAGCCCACCTTTCATATCACTGGCACCACGTCCGTAAACATTATCCGTATCCATTTCCCCCGCAAATGGTGGATGATGCCAAGCACTGATGTCCCCTGGCGAAACCACATCCAAATGACCAGATAGACCGAGTGTTTTACCCGGTTGATCACCATGGATCGTGATCACTAAATTAGAACGACCTGGCGCGTAATTAACTTCTGTTACTTGTGCTGCTGGATATTGATCGAATAACAATTTAATATAGTCAGCCACTTGGGCTTCATGATTATTCACCGATTTAATTTTTAATAGCTCTTGCAATAAAATCAATGCTTTGCGCTTGTCCATTAACTGGTAACCTCTTTCACCCGATTTTATCCTTAATGATAGCAGAAAATCAGCTGGAATGACGTAAATTAAATAAAAATTGTTAATATTTGGTAGATTGTAAAATTTAAGTTGAACATATTAGTGGACAGAAAAACCCGTAAAGGTCTTTAATGGTGTCACCACAACATTCCACTAGAAAGAAGGACCTTTATGGGCACCACTATTTTATCATTTGAAGACCGCGTTGTCATCGAAACACTTCATCATGAAAAGCACTCACTTCAATATATTGCCGATTATTTAGGCTTTAGTAAAACCACTATCTTTAATGAGGTTCATCGCTTAGCTGGTGAGTATCACGCAGTTAAGGCTCAAACTGACCATGAAGTTAAACTTAGTCATCGTGGTCGTAAAACCATCTTAACGACTAACCTAAAGCGATTGATTGAAGAAAAAATCAAGATCCAAAAATGGTCAATTGAACAAGTGGCTCATGTAGTTAGAATTGCCTACAAAACCATCTATAACTGGATTGATCAGGGACTACTGGATATTAATGTGACTGATTTACCTGACCATGGTATTCGTCGCAAACGATCTAAAGAAACCCGTGGTAGTTTTAGTCATGGACGTTCCATCGAAGATCGTCCAGCTGAAATTTCTGATCGTAATACTTCAGGTCACTTCGAAGCTGATACAGTTTTATCTGGAAAACGTAAAGGTCAAGCAGTAGCTACGTTTGTCGAGCGTAAGAGTCGGCTTACCATCGTTAAACGGCTTAATGGACGAGATAGTACTTCAATGACCAAGGCTATTTTAGAATTGGCTAACCAGTTAGGAGATAATCTCAAGACCCTTACTGTTGACCATGGGAAAGAATTCGCCAACTACAATTTGATTGAAGAACAGGCCGGTGTTCCGCTGTACTTTGCGCACGCTTATTCGCCACATGAACGAGGCAGTAATGAAAATCGCAACCGAGTACTACGCCGCTTCATTCCCAAAGGTCAACCGATTGATGAGATTACCGATGATGAATTGATTCAAATTAACTGGTATTTGAATTCCCGACCACTCAAATGTTTAAATTGGCGAACACCGATTGAGATCTTTTTGCGTAATCTGCGTTACTAAATTTGTTCAAGTTATTTCTTGCAATCTGCCATTTGCTTCAATTCACAGCTTAATATTTTCTTGAACAACGTTATTTTTAACCTTTACAAAGTAGCCTCGCTTCGCCAAATAACCTGCTAGGCCAACAATTATAGCCCAATTTTTGGGTTAAATGAATAACTTTATTTTATACTAATTTTTTAGCAAAAGAGCCACCAGAGCTAAACAATTACCGAAGTAGCAATCTGTTGACTTTAAAACAACATGTGTTAGCATATAGTTGTTAATAATAAAACAACATCTGATTTTGAAAGGAAGTTTTTACTCATGAAATATGCAATTACTGGCGCAACTGGGCACTTTGGACAACTTGCGCTCAAGGAACTTTTAAAACTTACCGCCAGTCAGAATATCATCGCAATCGCACGCAACGTCGCTAAGGCTAAGAAATTATTACCACAAGGTATTGAGATCCGACAAGCCGATTATACCGATGAAACAACTATGGCAAACGCCTTACAGGGCGTCGACCGCTTACTTTTCATTTCCTCACTACCAGGTGAGTCAGTCGCTCGTGCTGTCCAACATCAAAATGTGGTTAACGCTTTAGTCGCAGCGCATGTAAAATTTGTTGCTTACACTAGTTTTCCTAATGCCCAAAATTCAATTAGCGCCTTAGCCAGCGATCATAGAATCACTGAAACTGCTATTAAAAACAGTGGCGTCGCCCATGCATTTTTACGTAATAATTGGTATTTAGAAAACGAAATCGGCTTTTTACAAAGTGGCGCCGCAAATCAAACCGCTGCTTACTGGGCAAGTGGTAAAGCTGGCTGGGCACTAGAACGTGAATTTGCCGCAGCCGCCGCTAAAGTGTTAACATTAAATGAGCCAAAAGAAGTTTACGAATTCGCCGGTCCAGCACGGTCCTATGCTGAACTAGGCGCAGCTCTGCAACAAGCCACTGGTCATCATTTTGCGGTCAAACAAATGACGACAGCTGAATATCAGAATAACTTAGTGGCCACTGGACTAGATGCCAATACGGCTGCGCTTTTTGCTTCATTCCAAGAACCAATCAATGATGGTTCCTTAAACGAAACAACAATTGATCTGCCAGCGGTTCTGGGGCATGAATTAACTAGTCTGCCGGAAGCAATTAATGAAATTATTAAGCGAAATTAGGTGTAAAGCGTGAAGTACTCACACAAGTTAAGTGACGCAATTCATATTCTGGCCTATTTGATCATCTGTAAAGACGGTGATCTTTCTAGTAAGGCGATTGCTGCAAGTATCGAAGCAAATGCCAGTGTTGTCCGTAATTTAATGTCTGATCTAAGAAAAGCTGGTTTGATCAATACCAAACCTGGCAGTGCCACCACTACACTGAGTGTGGCGCCCGATCAAATCACCATTTTAAACGTCTATCAAGCAATCACCATGGATCACAACCTACTGCATATCGATCCTAAAACTAATCCTCAATGTATCGTTGGTGGGAATATTCAAGAAACACTAAACATGTATTATGCTGACATTGAAGCAACAGCCTTTCAGCGGATGAACGAAATTACGCTGCAGAATATTACGGAGGACATTTTAGCTCGTGAGCACATGAAATCGTAATTATGACTAAATAAAACCTATTAAGTTGGCCAATTACCAACCTAGCAGGTTTTATTTTTCATAATATCTAAAGGTTGAAAGTTAATATTTCCACTTAAGCCCTGATCTGTTAGGGCTTTTTTGCTACAAAAATAGACATGAAACCATTCACATCTGTATACTTAAAGCGTCTAAACAAAAACCATACAGAGGAGTTTCATGCCTATGTCTACTATACAATACAATGACACTGATATTCATCATTCTTTTGCTCATTTTTCAAAATTGGTCCATCTCTCCGCTATTTTGCGTCGTGTCAATATCCATAAATCGCGCGGTATTAAAACTGAACGCTTATTTGAATGGTTATTGACCACCATCTTTAATCGCTACTCCATTTTTAGAGCAGAAAAGGCTAACGATTTTTCAAAACGAACTGTTCGCAATTGTCTAAATGATCCACATATTAATTGGCAACGGCTGGTTCAGCTATTAGCGATCCATTTGATCCAATACGTGCAACATTTTACCGATCCAAGACGGCGACAAGCCTTGATCATTGATGATTCATTGTTTAAACGTGAATTTTCACGCAAAACCGAATTATTAGCTCGTGTTTTGACCACGACAAACAGCAGTATTTTAAAGGCTTTAGGACACTAACTTTAGGCTGGAGTGACGGCAATACTTTTTTACCGCTGAACTTTGCCTTGATGTCATCAAGCCACGCCAAAAATCGGTTTGGGCACCTTAAGTCCAGTGATCAACGATCACTGGCCGCGAAACGACGTACACAGGCAACCCGTAAAATGACCGATGTCGCTTTAGAATTAGTAGATGATGCAATCAAATCCGGCATCAAGGCCAAGTACGTCTTATTCGATAGCTGGTATGCATCACCGCGTATGTTTGCGGCATTGCTAAAACGTCATTGTCATGGGATTGGTATGTTGAAAAAAACTAAAAAAGTCTATTTTCGTTATCGTGGCCGAGAAATGGATATTAAGACTTTATACACTAACTTACGGCGCAGTAAATGGCCAATTAAGGATAGCTATCTATACAGTCCAATCGTCACATTTGAAGTTGATGGCGAAAAAATCCCAATGAAGTTAGTCTTCGTAACCAAACGTGGCCAGGCTGATCAATATCTTGTGTTGGCGACCACAATGACTGACCTAAGACCAGAAGCAATCATTCAGATGTACGGTCGGCGTTGGCAGATCGAATGTTATTTTAAAGTCGCTAAACAATACCTGCAATTTGATCAGACTCAAGTCCAAAGCTATGATGGGCTTTGCGGTCACCTAGCAATGGTCATGTTAAGCTATGACGTCCTTGCATTGGTGCAACGTGAAAATACGGACGACAGGACGCTGGGTGACTTATTCTTCGATTATGGACGACCGTTGCCTGATATTAAGTTAGTAAGTGCGTTGAATTGGCTGATACAAACAATTACTGGTCTAGGTGAAAAACTCGACATGGCGGTTGAAACATTAACTATTATTTTTGACGAATTTATAAAAGCATTACCGAATAGCCTGGCCAGGCTACTCGGTAATGCTCAATGAAGTGGAAACTAGTAATATATCGTGCCATAACCGTTTGACATCAATGGTTACGGTCTATTTTGATACTTTCAACCTTTAGATAATATTTAAAGTTTAAAAGCAAAGCTACTTATAGTTGATCAACACCCAATTTAAGCTTTTTGTTTACGCGGTAAAGCAAACGTCAATAGAAAACCTAATACTGCCAAACCAACCGTTAGAGCAAACCCAAACCGCGTGCCACTGGCGACTTTAGCCGCACCAGCTGCAGAACTAGCGGCTTCACCAACCCCTAGCAAACTCGTTGCTAAAGCTGTCGCAATTGCACCACAAATCTGCTGCAAGGTATTCATAATACTACTCCCATCAGCGGATAATTGCTGCGGTAATGCATTTAAGCCATGGGTCTGTGATGGCGACATAGCGAGTGGTGCCCCGATCATTAAAATAACGTGGGCAAACACAACATAGAGATAACTGGAGTCAGCATTCCCAAGGAATAACATCAGCGCACCAATAATCGAAACCAAGAAACCTAACATGGCCGGCATCCGAGCACCAAAGCTATCGTACAAACGACCAGAAATCGATGAAACCACTGCGTTGATAATACCACCAGGTAACATTAACATCCCAGTTAGCGCAACTGGCACCAATAACCCTTTTTGCCAATAGATCGGCAATAAGTACATTGATGTCATAATGATCATAAAGTCGATCATGACCAACCCGGTACCTAAAGAAAAACCGCCATGCGCAAAAGCCTTAACATTGAGAATTGGTTCTGGTAACTTCAATTGCCGGCGGATAAAGAAGAACAACGCCACAATTCCGACAACCAACGCACCAAGAACAATTGGCGAGGTCCAGCCTTTATCACTAGCCAAACTAATTCCGAGAACAACACCACCGAATCCGATCGTGGATAGACAAATTGATAAAGCATCAACATGTGGCCGTGTGATCGGCATCACATTTTTTGTGAAGATAATCGTGGTGATCAAAGCGATCACTAAGAATGGAATCATCGCCCAAAAAATGTACTGCCACGATAAAGCGCCAAGGATCAACCCAGCCACCGTCGGGCCAATTGCTGGTGCAAACATGATCACTAGGCCAATCAAGCCCATTGCTGCACCCCGTTTTTCCAACGGATAAATGGCCAAGGCAACTAAGAAAATCAATGGCAGTAAAATACCTGTCCCAACACCCTGAATCAAACGTCCGATGAATAAGAACGTAAATGATGATGATAAAGCTGCGATCAGTGCCCCAACAATAAAATCACATAACGCAAAAATCAATAATTGCCGTGTTGTGAACCAACGGGTCAATAATCCAGATAATGGCAATAAAATACCGACCATTAATAAATAACCAATAACCAGCCACTGAATCGTCCCAGTGGATACACCCAATTTAGTTGTCAGTGGTGCTAATGCAATATTAAGCGCTGTTTCACTGAACATACCGATGAAGCCACCGATGAGTAGACCAGCCATGATCGGCAAACGTTTAGTCTCTGCGAGATTTTTCATATTGAAAAATCCCCCCTTCCAAAAAGTTATGCCGTAAACCAAATCTGATTTCTGAACACAGAAGATTACTTTAGCAGAAAAATTAAGTTTTCGTAAGTGTAAAATAAGAGATTACCCAAGATGAAGGATAATTTTTAACTAATCAAACAAAAACTCGCCACCATTATCGGTGTCGAGTTTTAGCTCTAAATTGAATTCGCATCTGTTGTAGTTGCTTCATCACTTTGATCAGTGGTCGAGCTACTGTCATCAGTCGTCGTTGAATCTGTGTTATCAGTATCTTCATTATTGAATAAGTACTTTTGTAGCAGTTGGCTAGTTAACACTGGCGTTTTATCGATAATGACTTGCGCAACGCTGGACTGCGAAATTTGATATTGAATCGCCGTATTAGGAATAAAATTCAGCACCGTCAAAACAATGAACAAACCAATATAATTTAACACGAACGCCACTACCGCGCCGGCAACACTATTGACTTGCTTAATGACTGGTAGCCAAGTGATCAATCGTGACCAGCGTGCCAGCAAGCGGACAATAAACCACCCTAATGCGATCATCATTAAAAAGGCGATCGTATTAGTCACACCAAGACTGGCTGCGGCACTGCCTGACCAAGTTGCCAACCAAGCACTAACACTAGGTGCCGCCAGCCGCGCGAAAATATAAACACCAATGTAGCCCAGTGTATAAAGTAATTGGACGATCAAGCCACGCTGCATCCCGCGATAAACAGCCATGATCAAGATTACTGCAATAATAATTGTAACGATCATTATTTGTTCTCCTTAAAATTGGACGTGCTTAATCAGCAAAGTAATACCATGCTGATTTTTATAGCTATGCCATTAATTCATTATTATTAAGGCTAGGCGGCTTTATACCACTTGCCTATTTTTACTTTACCAGACTTTTACCAACTAACCACCGACTTGCGACCGATTTAATATTTGTTTAATTTAGATGACGTCTAAGCTAAAAAGACTGTACATTATTATAATTAGTGCGATAATTAATACCCACTAGTTAATGGAAGTATCAATTACATGGCTAATTTTGGTATCAGGACTTAATTTACTATTTAAACATGGTAGAATAAAGTTATATTGAGTGAAATGAGGAATGATCGTGACTGGTAGTCAAATCGCTGTAAATTCGGTCATCATGTTGATCACCTTTTTATTTGCGGCGTTTTTTGTGGCTTCGGAGTTTGCTTTGGTGCAAACCCGACCAAGCGCACTTGAAGAAGAGTTAGAAAAACGTGGTGGCCACTCTAAAAAAGTTAGTACCGCACTGCATATGGTGCATAATTTAAATGAATATTTATCGACCACTCAAGTTGGGGTCAGTGTCGCCGGCATTATCTTAGGTTGGATCGGCGAAGCCACGGTGGAGACAATTCTAGTTGATTTGTTCAATCTAGGCCATTTAATGAACCCCGCGGCATTACACGCGGTCGGTGCGGTTCTCGGTGTCATCGTGTTAACTTACTTAGAAGTTGTCTTTACCGAAATCGTCCCTAAAAATATCAGTATTGATATGCCATTACCAACGATGATGTTCATTACAACGCCTTTACGTTATTTTCATTTGATTTTCTATCCATTTGTCTGGTTGCTAAATGTTTCAGCCAGCGGTGTCGTTCGTTTAATTGGCTTAAAGCCGGCTGACGAGGAAAATGAGAACTTCTCTCAGGCAGAAATTTTGTCCTTATCCCGTAATGCGGTTAGCGGTGGCCAACTGGAACGGAATGATTATATCTACATGGAACGCGCCTTTGCCATGAATGATAAAATCGCCAAAGATATTATGGTTGATCGAACTTCACTGATTGTTGTGGACGTTACAGCAACGGTAGCTGAAACGATCAAAATGTACATCACTAATGGCTTTAGCCGCTTTCCTGTCGTTGAAAATAATGATAAAGATAAGATCATCGGCTACGTTTACAATTATGATTTGATCAAACAAGCCGAAAACAGCGACCAAATCAAAGTCAGCAAGCTCTTACGTAATATTATCACCGTTCCAGAAACCGCCCCACTACAAAATGTTCTCGCACAAATGGTTCAGAAACGAACCCCGATCGTTGTGGTAGTTGATGAGTACGGTGGTACTAGTGGTATCGTGACCGATAAAGATATCTATGAAGAATTATTTGGTACCGTCAAGGATGAAAACGAAATTCCATCTGATGAATATGTGGAAAAACAAAATGATGGTAGTTACCGGGTTAATGGTAAGATCACCCTTTATGACTTTGAACGTTACTTCAACGTTAAAAGCCGCGAATTTGACGATTCTGACGTAGTCACATTGACCGGCTATATTATGAAAGACCATCCCGCCGTTAAGCCTGATGACGTCTTCAAGATCGATGATTTTACTTTTACCGTTGGTGCAGTTGAGAATGCCTACATCAGTTGGTTTAAGGTTACACGCCAAGTTGACTTGACACCTGATGAAACACCAGAAAAATGATTTTTATTGACGTACCGCTGATTAAGCGGTACTTTTTTTATAACTAAAAACTTTGATTTCATGGTTCTATAGCGCCGCATCTTATAAGCTTATCAAAATATTTAAGCTTGATTTAAGCCACAACTGCTATAATTGCAAAGAATAAGAGGTACATGAAAGGGACTAATTTATGTTGCATAAAAAGAAATCCAGACGATGGCCGAAAATTTTGCTTGCCGTGATTGCAGTTATGTTGCTGGTCGGTGGCGTATTTGCGGCCTATGCCTACTACCAAACTAAACAAACCGCTAATAAGATTTACAAAGCAAGTGACGAGAATGCCTCAGCAGTGGTCAAACAGAAAAAGCCGCTGTCGATCCTATTGTTAGGGATCGATACTGGCGCAGATGGGCGGACAGATAAAGGTCGCTCCGACACTATGATCGTGGCGACGATCAATCCAACCACTAAGAAAACGACTTTTGTCAGTATTCCCCGTGACACCATGGCGGAAATGACGGCCAGCGGTGAAACTAGTATTCAGAAAATCAACTCTGCTTACGAAATTGGTGGCGCCAAAACCGCTAAAAAAACCGTCAGCAAACTATTAAATATTCCAATTAATTATTATTTAACCTTGAATATGGGTGGCTTAGCTAAAATTGTCGATGCCGTTGGTGGCGTCACGGTCACAAGTAACCTGACCTTCACCTTTAATAATATTACGATCAAGAAAGGGACTCACCACCTGAACGGTAAGCAAGCTCTCTCTTTTGCCCGGATGCGTTACGATGATCCTAAGGGTGACTATGGTCGGCAATTGCGGCAACAACAAGTAATCAAGGCTGTCACGAAGAAACTATTGTCATTAAACGGGGTCGCTAATTATCAAAAGATCCTCAGTGTTGTTCAAAACAACCTACAAACAGATCTTAGTTTTTCTGATATGAAGGGCTTGGCGGCTAATTATCGTTCAGCAGCGACTAACATGGTCTCTGATCAACTACAAGGTCAGGATGCCTATATCAACGGTAGTTCCTACCAGATTGCTTCAACTAAAGAAATCAATCGCATCTCGAAGAAATTACGTAAACAATTAAACTTAAGTGCTGAAACTGTCAGCAATAAAGAAACCGAGCTAAATAAGGCAAATCCATACTTTGACGGTGTTACAAATACGACGTACACGATTTATGGTTCCGATAGTACTGTCGATTACGGCACTGGCACCTATAATGATGGCAGCACCTATAGCAGTAGCGACACTACCAACACTTACGATAATACAACTGGCACTGGAACCAATACAGGTCCGGGTATTCCCAATGGCCAGTTTTAATCGAAAAACACGCATAACGCGTGTTTTTTGTTTATCTCACTGTACAAGCGCTTTCTAAACTGCTACGTTAGAATTAAATCATTATTCGAGGTGATCTAAGTGCAACTAATTGACTATGGCATCATGGGCGCCGCACAAATCGCGCCTCGTTTTATCGCGGGCTTACGTGAAGCTGGAGCTGCACAAGTTTTAGCAATCGGCACGCGCAATCTATCTCGTGCGCAAAAATTTGCCCACGCCAATCAAATTCCGCGGGCGTATGGCAGTTATGCCGAATTAGTCGCTGATCCTGATTTGGATGTGATCTACATTCCCCTTTATAATGGCGGTCATTATGCTGGTGCCAAATTAGCCATTAGCCACGGTAAAAGTGTATTACTGGAAAAGCCGTTCACGCTGACCCTTGATCAAGCCCAAAATTTATTTGCTCTAGCTCAACAGCATCAAGTAACCTTAATGGCCGCTCAAAAGGCAGTTTTTCTGCCACTGACCCAGAAAATCAAGCAACTGTTGCAGCAAGGTGCGATCGGTGAAGTTAGTTGGATCGATGCCCAAAGTTATCATCCCGGTGGCACTAAAATTGCTTGGTTCCAAGATATTGCCGCCGGTGGTGGTGCTTTTCATGGTAGCGCCGCCTACCCGCTAGACTATATTCAATACTTATTAGCGCAACGCTTTACTAGTTATCACGGCCTCTGTCAGCGGCAGGCACCCGCAGCTGATCAACAAAGTGATGTGATCCTGCAGACCGAAAAGAATATTTTAGTCCACCTATTCATCACCGCCAAAACACCACTACCTAGCAGAATGATCATCTATGGCAGTCATGGTAAAATCGTGATTCCTAACTATTGGAAGGCTAGCAGCGCCACTTTATATGATAATACTGGCCACGCCACTTCGTTACAGGTCACTCAAAATAGCGAATTTGTTTTTGAGATTCAGCACTTTAATCAACTCTGGTCCCAACATCAACTGACTAGCCCAGTTATGGCGCCGACACTCACCTGCCACACCGTAGCAATTATCGAAGATTTATACCGCCAATGGACCACAAGTATTTGATTTGAAAAACGCTTTCACAAATGTTATAGTATTAGTGTGACCAATAATTATGAAGAGGGGTTCATTATGACAACTTACAATTATGACTTTCCAAAATCAAAAGCACAACTCAATCAACTGATTGCCGATATCAGCCAATTAAAGGTCAACGTTCAACAAACACACTGGTATATGCGCGGTGAAAACTTCTTCCGTCTCCATCCGCTGATGGACGAATATGGCGATCAACTAAGCGAACAGCTCGATCAAATTGCAGAACGCTTGATTGCTTTAAACGGCAGCCCACTGGCAACAACTCACGAATTCATTGAAAATACTGGCCTACCAGATGACAAAGTCGCTTTTGATCAATTAACGATGACTGAATTCATGCAACGGCTAGTTGATCAATTCAAGTACCTACGTGACCAATACCAAAAAGGAATCGAAGTTACTGACGAAGAAAAAGACTTCCCAACTCAAGATATGCTTAATGGCTTCAAGGATGAAACCGATAAAAATATTTGGATGATCAGTGCTTATCTAGGCAAAGCACCATTCGCTGACTAATATAAAAGACCATATGGCTATAAATGCGATAATCCCTTTATGGTTGTCAGATGAAATACAATAATTCATCTAACAACTATGGAGGGATTTTTGTATGCCCAGATCTAAACATACGGTACTCGAAAAATTAGCAATCTTAAAGGAACTTACCCAATCAAAAACTGGACTACGGCCGGTGGCCAATCGTCATGGCATTGATCACAAGACGCTAGAACGTTGGCGAGATCGATACTCCCGTGATGGAATTAATGGTCTAAAGGAGGCTAAGAAAAACAAACACTATTCGAAAGAACTCAAACTTAAAGTAGTCCACGCATATCTTATAGGTGAAGGCACCTTTGATGAACTTGCAAATAAGTTTGGACTTCGTGGATCGCAGCAAGTCGTAGACTGGGTGAACAAGTATAATGGGGATAAACCTTTGACGGCGTCGCCGTCCAGAAAGCAGGTTCCCACTATGAGTCGTAAAACAACCTTGGAAGAACGCATTGAAATTGTCGAGTATGTCACCAAGCTGAAGCATTCATACACAGAGGCCGCTGAACACTTCCAAGTCTCTTATCAACAAGCACGCTCATGGGTGATCAAGGCCGAACACGGCGGCTATGAGGCACTCGTGGACAACCGTGGCCATCACAAAGAACAAGCTGAACTGACTGAACTCGATAAAGCCAATCTTGAAATCAGGCAGCTCAAAGCACAGCTCGCAGACAAAGAGCTTGTGGAGGCATTCGCAAAAAAATTGCTGGAACTCCAGCGCAGGGGGTGAGTAAACAACATCGACTGTCTTACTTCGCAATTAATGAGGTCAGTCAAGGCGAGCGCGGTGCAGTATCTACGCTGTTGGCCGTTGTCGGTGTAAGCCGGCAGGCTTACTACAAAGGGTTAAATCGAGAAGAAACTGCTTGGGAAACCCGTAATCGTCAGCTCAAGGAACGGACACAATACTGGTTTGATTTTCATCATCAAGGTATCGGTGCTGGGAATCTTTTAGTGAATCTTCAACATGATGAACTAATTGACTTCCCCGTTACTTTCAAGATGGTACGTCGTGTGATGCGGGAGCTTGGCTTGACATGTCAAATTCGGGTCAAGAAGCACAGTCGACATAAGGAGAACGAACAGCACATTCAAGACAATGTGCTCAATCAGAACTTCGACGTCGACAGTCCTAATCAGGTCTGGTTATCCGATTCGACGGAACTGACTTACGGCGTAAATAATAAGTATAAGGTGCGCTTGAGTGGCGTCCTTGATCTCTACGGCCGACGTTTGTTGTCCTACAATTTGAGCGCTACTGAAACATCAGCAGCAGAAATCGAGGTTTTCCAACGAGCCTTTGAGGCTTCTGGTGACGTCCACCCATTGGTTCACACTGATCGAGGATCAGCCTACACCTCTGGTGCCTTCAACAACTTTCTTGGTCGTTACAACGTCACACGTAGCATGTCTCGACCAGGAACACCATACGACAATGCACCAATGGAGCGCTGGTGGAACGAATTCAAGTTACGGTGGATGGCTCGCCATCCACTAGCAAAGACTTGCGAAGAGCTTGTGAGACTGGTTGAGGAAGGAATCGAATATTTCAATCACCACAATCGCTCAGCACAAAGAAACGGCCTCACCCCAGATGAATACTGGAGTGAAGCCGCTTAGAAACAGATTCAACTTTATATTATTTCATTTGTCAACTTGACAGGGCCTAGTGCACAATATGGTCTTTTTCTTATGCTGAAAAAATAGCAACCAATAACACGACAATAACTCCTATAAATACTAAGATGTTCAAAACCAACCCCAACGGATTACGCGGATTAATTGCCCAACCCCAGCCAAAACTTTTTGGGATAAAAAGGACTTTACTGGGAAAAGCGGGCAATAAATAGTAACGTAAACTAGCAACCAACATTAATAGTATCGTATCTACTGCCATAATGATTTCTACGATCCGCTGACCAGCATCGAAAAAAATAATGGGAACAAATAAACCAAGTGATAAAATTACCAGCGCATAGTCAGTCCGCTTCAGCCAAATTTGTTTCCGTTGATTAGTTGGTAACGTTCGCTGAATCAATTCTTCTAAAGGCAACGAGTAAACTTGGCTCAATGCCTGCAAATCATGCCAATTCGGTGTACTCGAACCACGCTCCCAATTAGAAATTGTCTGCCGTGACACATGTAATTGTTGTGCAACTGCCTGCTGTGTTAACTTTAATGCTTGACGTCGTTGCCGCAGTTGGTCATTTAAATCTGCCATTGCCCTCACCTCACCCTCATTATAAATAGTTGATGGTAAGAACACACGCAAAAATCCTTTGCACCACTAAAATAAGCACGCTCGAGTAAAAACTCGAGCGCGCTTATTTTAGGCCGTTTTAGCAATATCAATCCAGCCACGAGCGTGGGAATACCGCTCTAATTCCGGCAAAGTTAATTCGATGGCACTGTTAGTGCTACCAGCCGCTGGGAAAACAGTTTGAAAACGGCGCAAAGACTGATCTAAATAAATTGCCACATCATTTTTAACTGCAAACGGACAAACACCGCCGACTGGTTGGCCGATCAAAGGTTCAACTTGATCACATGGCAATAGATGGGCCTTAACTTGAAATTGAGCTTTAAACTTGGCGTTAGCGATGCGCGCATCACCGGCCATTACCACCAACACCGGCTTATCCGCCACAGCAAAAGTTAGCGACTTAGCGATCCGTTCTGGCTGTGTATGTAAGGCCGTAGCTGCCAGTGCGACAGTGGCGCTAGATTCCGGTAATTCAATGATTCGTTGATCTAATCCATACTGAGCAAAATAACGTTGCACATTTTCTAATGACATTTAAAATACCTCCTACTGCATTCCGTTTTTCTCATTATTTTCTAATAATATTAAAACTATCCATTAGTCCTGTCAATAACCAAATTTGACGCTTCAAAGAAAACGGTTTATTATAATATGTAATTACATATAGAAAGAAGCTTATTTATGACCCCACAACAACTTGACTACTATGCCCGGATGATTGATCACACTAATTTACACGCTGATGCTTCTGCAACCGATATGAAAAAGCTTTGCACTGAAGCGAAACAATACCATTTTAAAATGGTGGCGATCAATCAATCACAAACCCAACGTTGCGCAGAATATCTAGCCGGTACCGATATTGATGTTGGCGCGGCGATCAGCTTTCCATTAGGACAGACGACAATTGCTGCCAAAGTTTTCGAAACTGAAGATGCCATCAAAAACGGTGCCACCGAAATCGACTATGTGGTTAATTTAACTGAAGTTAAAAACGGTAATTATGCCTATATTAAGTCGGAAATGACGCAAATGGTTACCTGTTGCCATCAACATCAACTACCTTGCAAAGTGATTTTTGAAAATTGCTACCTTACCAAGGATGAAATTCGCCAATTGGCCTTAATCGCCAAAGAAGTGCAGCCTGACTTTATCAAAACATCAACTGGTTTTGGTACTGGCGGTGCAACAATTGCCGACGTGCAACTGATGAAGCAAACTGTCGGTGCTGCAGTTAAAGTAAAGGCTGCTGGTGGCATTCGTAGCGCCACCGACTTTTTAGCGATGATCGATGCTGGTGCAGAACGAATTGGTACTAGTGCTGGCGTGCAAATCATTGAAAGTTTGAAAAAGCAGGCCTAACAAAAAGGATCGTGTTCGTTTGCATTTAAGCGTGAACACGATCCTTTATTAGTTCATTTTTTGTTCGATTTCCAAGCGGAAATAATTTAAATCACCACGATATTTTGCAATTGAATATTCGATTGGGAGCGCCGCTGCGGTGTAGCCTTGTGTGTGAAAATAAAATAGTGGTGCTCCGATCTCAACATCCAATAAGTCGGCGCTGGTCTCATCAGCAACTAAAACTTCCAATTTACGCCGCACACGAACAACTGCTTGTTGGTGTGCGGCAAAAGTCGCGTATAACGAAGTCTGACTAAAATCTAATTCAGTGAAATTAGGAAAACGCGCTTGCGGAATATAAGTCGTCACTAGTACCACAGGTGTTTGATCCGCGTAGCGTAACCGCACTAATTTATACACAGGTGCGGCCACCGGCAAACCCAATTGTTGGGCTACTTCCACCGTTGCCGGCTCAGCTTTAAAAACTAATACTTTAGTGCGCGGTTTCATCCCAGTCGCATCGATCTCCTGATCATAACTACTGATCACATGGGTAAACGCCTGTCCAATTTTAGCGCGCTTAACCATAGTCCCCCGCCGTTTACGTTTCTCCAAAAAACCTTGATCAACTAAAGCTTGGACTGCTTGACGAATTGTCGGTCGACTAACTTGATAATATTGTGCCAACTCAACTTCCTTAGGGATCAACTGTTTTTTCGGATAAGTGCCGTTCTGAATTTTATGCCGTAGATCGATTTCGATCTGTTGATGTAGTGGCTGCTTTTTTGCTGTCATTGCGCTCACCTCAATTTAATTATGTTAGTACATAATTAAAAAGGCAAGCTTTTATTGGTTAACGTCAAATTGGTAGCTGCTGTCGTAGACTGGTAAACGATAGGCACGATAAACGTACGCTTTAGACGCCGGATTAGTTAATTTTACATTGAAGACTTGTTGCTGACCATCAACTTCAATAATGTTACTGGATTTCCCTTTATTCTGGAAACCAAAATCAATCAAATAGTTAGTATCATTCAGTTTTTGCGTATAACCAATGATCGCCGTAAAGTTAGCTTGCCCTAGTGACTTACCATACGCCCAAGTCTGATCGATCGTCATTTTCTTGGTATCAATATGGTATTGAACACCTTGTGAATATTTACCGGACGTCTTTGCATCACCATTAGTTACATCAATATTATTATCGTATAGCAAAATATTTTCACTACTAGGATTATTATTATCATCGCTTAAGAGGTTCAAACCGTGCTGCCCACCAGTAATCGTCGTTCCTTTTGTTGGTGTCAGCAATAAGCTACGATACTTTTGCGGCCACGTTGATGCCTTTTTACCAGAGTAGATCCACTTGATCTTATCTGTTTGCAGATCGATTTTCATAATCATATCTTGATTACGACCAGAAATCAGCAGGCTTTGATCGTTGTCATCGTAATAAACGGAGTTTTGATGGAACCAATCAACATCGCCATCACTAGCCGCTTTATATTTGGTATACATTGCGGTCGGTAAAAGCTTTTTCAGATCGATCACCTTAGTAATTTTACCAGTCTGCGCTGAGATCACGACCATCGTATCTTCAACATAGTCCGAGCCATCATTGACGGTGGCAACTAAGTCATGGTTCGGTAACTCAATGATATCGTGGTGCAGTACTGTAGTCTCCTTACCACCATCGTTATTACTAGTTTTCGCACGGAACGTATATTCCTTATATACACGACCTAAATAATCGGTTTCCAACAAATCATTATAGACCATTGCTGACTGGGTTTTCTTGCTCAATAGCAATAAGTGCCCATTATGGATCAGCTGCAGCATATGTTGCACGTACAAAGTTGAATACCAACGAATTGCACCGTCAGCGTCGATTGCAAATGATTGCTTCGTCGTTCGAATCATGAAGGTCAACTTATTATCACCAATCGCCATTTGTTGTTTGTTATTCTTTGTGACCTTGATCTTAGTTTGCTGTAAATACTTAGGTAACTCGGTGGTCGTCTTGATTGCCAATGTTTGCTCAGTCGTGGTGCCATCTTGATAAGTCACTTGCAGTTTTACCGTATTAGCACCAGAATATAATCCTACGATTGGGATCTGGTGTTGAGTACTATAATCGCTATTGACCTGATTGGTGATCGACGTATTGGCGGACTTACCAACCACCGTATACTTCACTTTGGCCACTTGATCCGTTTGAAAAATAACTAACGCTGTTAGTGGCGATGTTTGATATGGGTTCACTTTAACGTATGGTTTAGCCAACGTGTAGTCCGCATTTGCCAACGCTGTTTTATAGGTCTGGGTGGCACTTTTTTACTTATCCGCCCGCGTTGTCACCAACTTACTGCCAATATTTTCTTTGATCTGCTTTACCGACAATAATTTGGTAGTATTGGTTTTTGGCGTTGCCTTTTGCTGATTTTGCCCGCAACCGACCAGCCCAACTGTAACCAACAAAACCGCCGCAACACCTAATAATCGCCTAAATTGCTGCTTACTTCTCATTACCATGAAACGATCCTTATCCTAAGATTAATTCCATGATAATTATATTAAATAATTATGAACATTTTTTGAATTTTAGGTAAGTTACTGAAAAAAGAGAAACATTTAGCCGTTGACGATAAATTTAGCGGCTTGTCCCTGCTCAACTAACACAACGTTATTGGCAACGATCGTTCCCATAGCCGCCCGGGCTTCAACCGTCGCATTCCCAATATGCGGCGTCAAAATAACGTTAGTCAATTTTTCCAAACCTGCAGTTACTGCGGGTTCATGTTCATAAACATCTAACGCCGCACCACCGATCTCTTTTTGCTGCAACGCAGTCAATAACGCTGCTTCGTCAACGATCGGACCACGCCCCACATTGATCAAATAAGCGGTTGCCTTCATCTGCTGAAAAATGGCGGCGTCAAATTGATGATGGTTCTCCTTGGTCTGCGGTGCGTTGATACTAATAAAGTCACTATTAGCAACTAAATCAGCAAAGGATGCATAAGTCACCCCGAGACTGCGTTCTTCCGGATCAGACAAGCGATGGGGCTGCCAATATTGCACATTGACGGCTAATGCCCGCGCTTTACGTGCTACTTCCCGACCAATATTGCCAAAGCCAACAATTCCCAACGTTTTCCCAGCGATCTCGTGACCTAAGAAATACAGGGGCGCCCAACCAGGAAAGCCGGTAGTACGCATTTGCTGATCGCCTTCAACCATGCGATGACTGAGTGCCAACATTAACCCGATCGTCACTTCGGCCACTGAATTAGTCGAAACCGCCGGCGTATTCGTTACCTGAATTCCCTTAGTTTTCGCGTAAGCAGCGTCAATATTATTAAAACCGGCACCAAAATTAGCGATCAATTTTAAGTGCGGCGCCGCATCGATCACTTCAGCGTCAACCTGAGTCGATAATGGCGTGATCAAATAATCAACATCGCTGACCTGCCGTAGCAGTTCTGCATGAGAAATTAATCCAGTTCCAGTATAAGTTTGCACCGTAAAATGATGATCAGTCAAAATTTGCGTTGTTGCAGTTGGCAACTTAGCGGATAGAAAAACTTTGCTCATCAAAAAAGCCCCCTTATTTTTAGTAACTACATCCGTAGTATACCACTTCAAAAATAACTAACGGACCATGACCGTAGCTTTTTACGCGTCAAGCTGGCCGGCAATAATCTGCTCACATAGATCCGCATAACTGATACCAACCGCGGCCGCCTCTTGCGGTAATAATGAATGCGGCGTCATCCCCGGCAGCGAGTTACCTTCGATCACATAGATCGTCTGACCATCCCAAAGAAAGTCGATTCGCCCATAATTGGTCAAACCTAACACTTGCATCGTTGCCAAGGCCATCTGCTGCATTTCTTGGTGGACCGTAGCCGGAATGTGCGGCGGCGTTTGGTAAGTGGCGCCATTATCCTGATATTTATGTTCATAATCATACCAGCCATCGGCCACCGTGATCTCGATCGCCGGTAAGGCTTGCCCATTGAGAACACCCACCGAAAATTCGCGACCAGCAATATATTCCTCAACCACCACCTCATTATCGAAGTGCCCCGCTTCAGTTAAAGCCGCTATCAACGCAGGCCGATCCGGCACGATTTCCATGCCAATACTAGAACCACCATGAGTCGGTTTAACCACCATTGGAAAATCAAATGCCAGTTGTGGCACTGATTCACCGGCTTTGATCGTCTGATAGCGGGCCGTATTAATCTGGTTATGTTGCAATAACTGTTTGGCTAAATGTTTATTCATTGTGATCCCCGATGCTGAGAAACCGCTACCAGTATAGGGAATACCAAATAGATCCAAGGTTGCTTGGACCTTGCCATTTTCGCCATCCTCACCGTGTAAGCCGAGAAAAACAATGTCTGCGGCACCGCAAATTTTTAGTACATTCGGCCCGAATAAGCCTTTACTATCTGTGGTGCGTAAAGCATCGATCGCGTCATTCGTCAAAACTTCCTCGCTGATCGCATAATCGGTACTCGGTGCTGGGCGTTGAAACACCGCCGCAATCGTCTCAACGTCACTTAAATCGTCACCTAAAAACAAGTCGATCAACACTGCAGCATGGCCTTTTTCCCGTAATGCATTGGTGATTTTGGCGCCCGATGAAAGCGACACGTTGCGTTCGGGGCTACGTCCGCCAGCAAGTACAACAATCTTCATAAAATAAAGTCTCCTCTACGCCACCCTAAGGGGCAAATTTTTAGACCAAAATTTTTGTGGTTTCGGCCAATGACCATTCGGTTGGTCGCGACCCTACTTGGCAAAAATATGGCTCCCACATAAGAAATAATTGTTTTTAGCACCAGCGGCTAAAAACAGTTGCTATTGATTCAACTCGGTTAAAACAACCAAGTTGAATCACAGCGCCGTTTTGTCTGAACCTAAAGTTTAGCATGAAACGCGGCTGAATTAAAGATGGAAGCGCTATATTTTTAATGAACAAAAATTTTTAGTTTAAATTTTGAATGCGCCAAGGATTATTCCTAACACTATTTTCATGCCCAATAATATAGCATAAATATCTTAGTAAGCGTTTACTTATCTGGGCGAATCAGTTATATTAGGCTTGATATCCCTGTCTCAGGGTTGCAATTCCAGAAAGTGAGCGTGCAACTTATGCAAAAACGTTACCGGTAGCTGTTACTAGGCATTATTTTATTGGGAACCTGCCTGCGAATGCCATTAACGGCGATTCCGCCGATTCTTGATAATATTCAACAAAGTTTTCAACTGCCGGCTAGCCTGTTAGGTAGCTTGACCACGATTCCCTTGCTTTGTTTCGCGGCGTTATCGCCGTTTATTCCCCGTTTGGCCAGTTACTTAGGCAATGAGGTCACTATTTTAAGCGCATTGCTTTTACTGACTGTAGGTAACTTCACCCGCGTACTTAGCGCCAAATGGCTTTTAGCCGGTACGTTATTGCTCGGCATCGCGATCGCTTTTACTAACGTGTTGGTACCCGCGATCATCACCGACCATTTTCCTGATCGAGTTGGACCACTCACCAGTCTATATACGTTTTCAATGACCTTATTCAGCGCAATTGGTGCTGGCGCCAGTGCACCGCTGGCCGCAGCTTTTGGCTGGCAAGGCATTTTACAAAGTTTAGCAATACTGACATTCATCATCACACTGGCCTGGTTACCGAATCTACGCTTAAACCACCACCTACAACCGCCAACTCTAACTGCCGGTAAAACTTCGATCTGGCGTACGCCTGGTGCTTGGTGGATGACGCTGACCATGGGAATTCAGTCTCTATTGTTTTACACGATCCTAACTTGGCTGCCTAAGATCATGCTCAGTCGCGGCGTTGCCCAAACCACCGCTGGTTTAATGCTGGGCCTATTTCAAGTTGCGGCGCTACCGGCGGCTTATTTAGTTCCCCGTTACACCACTAGAGTTGCCCACCAACGACACTTACTCTGGTTGATCGGCTTATTATTTGTTTGTGGTTTAGGCGGTCTATTGATCCCCAGTCACGCGCTTTGGTATCTCGGTTTGATCTGTATCTTACTCGGTGTCGCCAGTACCAGTATGTTTGGCCTGTGTATGACGTTATTTAGCCTTAAAACAACTTCGGCAGCGGAAACGGCGGCCATTTCCGGAATGGCCCAAGCATTAGGTTACCTGTTAGCCGCAGTCGGGCCGGTATCGTTCGGCCTAATTTACGGCTGGTTACATTCGTGGACATTATTGCTATTAGCGCTGATCGGCTTAGCCATTGCAATGATTGCCGCCGCGCTGATCGTTGAACGTAAGGCCACTATTTTTGATTAAGGGGATAATTAGCAATGATCACTCAGGAAACTGATTTAAAATTACTACGCCGCTGCATTGAATTATCCGTAACGGCCCGTACCAGTGGCAATACACCGTTTGCAGCGCTACTGACTGATTCAACCGGACATATTCTATTGGAACAAGAAAACGTTGAAATAACGGAACAGCGCTGCACCGGGCACGCAGAATGTACCTTAGCGGCACGTGCCTCGCATGACTACAGTAAGGAATTTTTATGGAATTGCAGCCTTTACACCACCGCCGAACCCTGCGTCATGTGCGCCGGTGCTATTTATTGGGCCAATATTGGCCGTGTTGTTTACGCCATGGCCGAACGCCGCCTACTTCAACTAACGGGTAATAACGAACAGAATCCAACTTTTGACCTTCCTAGTCGCGAAATTTACCGCCACGGTCAAAAGAAGATCAGCGTGGCCGGCCCTTTCCCCGAATTAGAAGTTGCCGCCGCAGCGGTTCACCACAACTATTGGAATTAAAAACGAACCAGCTCAATGCTGATTCGTTTTGCGGCCTTATTGCCCGCGATTTACTTTTTGACAATCAACGTTGAAAATTGCTTCGGTGGTTAGCCGCTCCAAGTCCTGTGGCTGGTGTAAGCAGACCCGGTAATAGCGACTAGGGCTTTCCAAGACGATCACTTCAACTTCCTTAAATTCGTTTAAGCTAGCCAAGTAATTCTTCAACCCAACGTAACTAAAACTTCGCACTTATGGTACCTCCTATCATAGTACTAAGGAACAATTACTGATTTGCAGGCAAAGGCTGTGCACCCTTTGATTACAATATGATCGTCGTTGTTTATTGAAAGACGTAAGTGAAACCAAATTGATCACTCACCGCAACAGCCAATAAAACCTAATTACCATACGCAAGTCACAGGCTAGTTTGCTAACTAGTGTGTTGGATATCATAACTAGCTACCCCGATCATAGTAGGTAATGTGAATGTCCTCACATATAGATGATACGCGAGTTTTAGTCGAGTGTACAATTTATTAGATAAATTGGCCCTCACTGTTGCATATTCTTCGCGCGTTTTATAATCAAGTTAGCCAATTAGATCCAGCTAATTGAAAAAATAAAAAACACCAAGACAAATCTCTGTTATCATTGATGTTCCAACACAAAAATGAAAGAGGTTATTGTCTTGATGCAAGAACAGAATACCACAGTCCGAGAAAAAGGTCACCACCTAACTTCATTTGAGCGCGGCAGAATCGCCACGCTACACAGCCAAGGATACTCTAACCGCGCAATTGCTAGAGTTATCGGCGTTTGTCATCAAACAATCAGTAATGAACTACGCCGTGGTGAGATCGACCAAGTTAAAAAAGTGAACGGTCAACGGCAATATCACCGCGAATACTCGCCAGAAGCGGCACAGGCCAAATACGAAGCTAACCGAATGTCCTGTCATCGACCTTTGAAACTCGCTGGTGTCGCTGACTTTATCAACTACTTTACGGCCCATTTGCACCAAGACGGTTGGTCGCCTGATGCCGCGGTGGGCCGTGCTAAACTTGAAGGCTTATATCAACCTGAGGAGATGGTTTCGACCAAGACGTTATACCACTATATCGATGCGCAACTACTTGAAGTCCGTAATCTTGATCTGCTCGAAAAAAACCGGCGCCGCACCAAACACCACCATTCACCCAAGCATAAGCGTCTGGCCGGACGAAGTATCGAAGAGCGACCTAAAAGTATTGATCAGCGCCAAGAGTTCGGTCACTTTGAGTTGGATACCGTAGTCGGTAAACGTAACGGCCAAGAAAGTGTCATTCTAACGCTGATCGAGCGCCAATCTCGCTGTCAGATCCTGCGTTTGATTGATGGCCGTGACGCCGATTCAGTCAACTACGAACTGGCTAAGATCTGCCAAGAATACGGGCACATCATGAAGTCCGTTACCGCTGACAACGGGGCAGAATTCGCAGCGGCGGGGACGGTGCTTGACGGGGTTGCCGACCTTTATTATGCCCACCCTTACCGCTCTTCAGAACGAGGCACAAATGAGGCGCATAATCGAATGATCCGTCGTGATGTGCCTAAGGGCCTGTCCATGGATACTTTAGGCCCTAGTGATATCCAAGCAGTGGAAGCCAAGCTAAACAACTTACCACGCCGGCAGTCAGGTTACCAAACCCCAAAAGAGCTTTTCTCCGCTGCCGCTGGCTAAAGATTGAATCTTTAAAATATGAATATCAATGAAAATACTGTCTTGCCGGGATTTATTGCGTGGCTAATTTGTTCTTGCAATTTGGGGAAAAAACAATTGGCTCATTTTCATTAATTCCTATGATTGCCGATGCTATTGATATGCCGCTTGCTTTGGCTGGTGGTGTTGCAGATAGCCGTGGGGTACGTGCGGCGCTTGCTTTGGGTGCAGATGGGGTATATGTTGGTACTCGCTTGATCCCAACCTTCGAAAATCCGGCGCACCCTAAGGTCAAGCAATTGATCGTTGATAGTACAGCTGAAGACTTGAAAATTTTCCGCACTGCACCAGCCTACTACCGTTCTTTACCAACCAAAATCCGTGAACAAATGGTCGCTAATGATAATAATCTCAGCAAGCAAGAGGCTTGGGCAACTAACGCTGCATTGATGCAAGGCGGATCTGGTATGCGCCTTGGGATGCTTGAAGGTGATTTTGATGCCGGTTTCGTTTCAGTCGGCACAGGAATTTCAATGATCCACAAAATTCAATCTGTTGCTGAAGTCGTCGCTGAATTGATGGCTGATTTCAAATAAGCCTAATACACCAGGGATTACAAAACCACCCAGTATGCGTTATTGGGTGGTTTTGTAATCAACACTAAAATTTACGGTGCACACTTGCCAGATAATTAACTAGGCTTGATCAAAATATATGTGGCTATTACCGCTATCAAATATAAAATACTACCGTGACTTAACAGTAATACGTTCTTCAATAGTTACACAAATTACTCGATGCCTAAAATCAACCGCACTTCTTCAGCCGTCAGTGAGCCTTTATTTTCGGTACCACTCAAGACTTGATCGACGAAATTGCGTTTCTCTTCCTGTAGTTTATAAATCTGTTCTTCAATCGTGCCTTTAGTGATCAAGCGATAGACTTCTACCGTTTTCGTTTGGCCGATGCGGTGTGCCCGAGCCGTGGCTTGATCTTCTACCGCCGGATTCCACCACAGATCGACTAAAATAACCGTATCTGCGCCGGTTAGATTCAAGCCCGTGCCGCCAGCTTTTAATGAGATCAAAAAGACGCTCTTTTTGCCGGCATTAAAAGCATCGACCATCGCTAAGCGGTCCTTCGGCTTAGTATTCCCCTGTAACATAAAGCTGTCAAGGCCTTGCTGCTTCAATGCAGCCGCAATAATATTGAGCATGCCGGTAAATTGAGAAAAGATCAGCACTCGATGTTGGTTTTCTTGGGCTTGTTGCAAGATTTCTAGCAATTGCGTTAATTTACCGGATTCGCCCGGGTAGTCATCGACAAATAAAGCCGGCGTATCACAAATTTGGCGCAAGCGAGTCAAGCCAGCTAAGATTGCCACGCTGTTTTTGACCAGCGTTTCCTTGGACATGCCGCGCACTTTGACTTGCATTTGCTTTAATTGCGCGAGGTAGACTTTTTTCTGTTCCTTGGACATTTCATTATATAAATTGGATTCAACCTTAGCTGGTAGATCCTTCAAAACGGCGGCTTTTTCCCGGCGCAAAATAAACGGCTTGACCCGTACCGCGATCTCGTCGGGCATTAACTTGTTAAACGCCTTTTTACTCGGTAATAAACCTGGCAGCACCAAGGCAAACAATGCCCACAATTCTTCCGCACGATTTTCGATCGGCGTCCCCGATAATGCAAAGGTGTTTTGCGGCTTTAATTTGCGTAAATTCTGGTTGGTTTGGGTACTGCTGTTTTTGACGTACTGCGCTTCATCCAAAACTAAGTATTTCAATCGTCGTTTTAGATAGGCGGTAATATCTAACCGCGCGCTGTTATAGCTAGTGATCAAAACGTCAGCGTCACCTTGTGCGATCAAGGCTTGCCGCTGGGCTTTAGTGCCGTCAACCACCGCGACTTTGATGGTCGGCGCGAACTTAGTAAATTCAGCCTGCCAGTTGTAGATCAACGATGCCGGCGCGACGATCAGATCAAAGCGGTCAGCCGCCAAATGATTATTCAAAAAAGTGATCATTTGCAGCGTTTTACCCAAACCCATTTCATCAGCTAAAATTCCGCCAAAATTATAGGAATTCAGCATTTCCAGCCATTTGACCCCGACTTTTTGATAAGGCCGTAATTGCGCTGCCACCGGATTTGTGGCATGCGTTACCACGGGAAAAGCTTCTGGGTGGGCTAAATTTTGCAATAATTGCTGAAATTTCTGATCAAATTGCGCCGTATCGCCTAATGCCGCTTGGACGGCCAATGCCTGCGCTGCCGGGATCTCTACCTTACCGTTTTTAATTTTGCCTTGCGCCCGTACTTTGGCTAACGCGGCGGAAACTTTTTTCAGCTGGTCATCGACGATCACGATCGACCCATCACCGCGGTCAATATAGGGCCGACTGACGTCTAATTGCGCTAAAACTTGATCAACCTCATCCTCTGCGATTCCGGAAATCGAAAAGTTGACCGCTAACAACCCATCTTCTTCAGTGACGTCGATCTGCGGGACGATCTCACTCGCATCATGGAGTAAATCGGTTAGCGCCGGCGTCATGGTCACGACGCCATTTTGTTGCATGTTCGGTAATTCTGCGACAAAGAAGTGATACAATGCCGCAGCATCCGCAAAGTCTTTACGCCAATAACGCCCAACCTTGCGCAGGCCAAGGCTTTGTAAATAATCAAAAGCTTGTTCTTCCATCGGCAAATTACGGGTCACATCAGCAGCCCCGATATCATCGCTAGCGATCAGCTGACCATTATAATCGTACGCCAGTGATAACACTAGCGTTTGTTCCTGCCGATCAAGATCGAAGTGCGGCACCATTTTGCCGACAGCTAGCGCTACTGGAAAGTCGATCACACCGATTTGTTGAAATAATTCGATGAAACGACTTAATTCAGCTTCACTGCCGGCAGAAAAGCGCAATGACTTAGTATTGGACCGTCTTTGCAATATTTCATTATAGTTGTTGATGATTGGTGCAATCACATTAAACTGCGCTCTTGTCACCTGATACATAACGTTACCGCGGACAAAAATCAAATTAGCATTAATAAATTGGTCAAAATCAGAAGTCACCGCTAAGCGATAACCCCTCTGATCAGTGGTGATCGTTGCTTTAAACAATCCCGCTTCTGGCTGTAGATCCACTAATATCGCATTATCATATAATGTCTGCTGTTCAATAGGCTCAAACTTAAATTCTGGTACCGCTGCTAAAATTGCTAATGTCCGTGGAAAATCATATACAGGTAGGGCAAAAAATTTATCACCGCCGCCACCATAGTAACGTTCAACCGATTCACCAGTACTGTTGGCCATCAGAAAATCAAGTAGCACACGCTCAGCCGGTGCAAATGCCGTCGCAGTCATAACAAATTCATGTTTACTATTAGTCAGATAAGTCGCGCCATTTTTATAGGCTTGTAGTAAACGTTCAATATTGTTGACCACATAAAAACGGCCTTTATCTGCAGTGGCGATTCGTAATTTCACACACAAACGCGTAATACTTTCATAGCCCCACTGATCAGTCATTGGTATTGCCACTAGCGTTACCTCTAAGCGTAAGGTATGTTCTTCACTATCTGTAGCTTCCAACGGGGTAAAAAATTGCTGCGCCGGTAAACTAAGTTGCTCTAAAAAATATTGACCACTAGTTTTCTCTGGTCTTGGTTTAGGCTTAGCGACCAAATTATTAGCATATTGCGTGCGTAACTTATTTAATGAAGTCGGCGCCAAATCAGTTTCATCAAAAAGTTTACCCCATGAATCAGGATCAGCGCGCATTTGATCATACAGTTGCTTATCGGTGTAGACAAGCCGCCCGATTTCGGGAAATTCGTCTAATAAAGCTTCAAATTGCGCCGAGATATCTAAGTAGTCAGCCCCCATTTCAGCCGCAAAATTTTGATCATCAGTGGCCCGATGAAATAAATTTTCCAGCGGCCGCCCCTGTGATTTCAGCAATTTAATTACCGCTGCAATATGTTTGCAATAACCATGATCGGGAAAATATGGGCATTCGCAATAATCACGACTTGAATCCTTGGCATTGACACTAACGCCATACGCCTGCGTCCCAAACACAGTCGCTTCAACTTCTTGGGCCACATTATCGATATATTCAATTTCAACTGCGCCGTCTAAGGCGATCTGCTTACCGCGGTTCCAAATTTTTGCCGGCATTGTGCGCGTCATATTATCGCTCCAAATCTCGTTTAATTTCGTTAACCCTATTTTACACTAACTAACAGTGGCGTAAATGTATTTTTTAGTTGACAGCCAGCCTGATCGCGTCTTTAATAAATTTAGATCAGTTGCAAGGAGGAATTCATTATGTCGATTGAAAATAAAGTGGTTATCATTACCGGTGCATCTAGTGGTATCGGTGCCGCCACCGCCAAAGTTTTAGCGAAAAAAGGTGCCAAAGTGGTCCTCGGCGCCCGCCGCGCGGAGCGTCTAAATGAATTAGTCGCAACGATCACCGCTACCGGTGGCCAAGCCATCGCCCAGGTCACTGATGTTACAGATCAAAAACAAGTTCAAGCTTTGGCTGACTTGGCGGTGGCTAAGTTTGGCCGCTTAGACGTGCTGTTTAATAATGCCGGCTTGATGCCGCTATCCGAACTGCATTTGCTGAAAGTCGCGGAATGGGAACGAATGATCGACGTCAATATTAAGGGCGTGCTATACGGCATTGCTACGGCGCTACCGATCATGCACCAACAAGGCGGTGGGCAGATCATTGCCACTGATTCGGTTGCTGGTCACTTCGTACATCCCAATACCGCTGTTTACGCCGGCACCAAGTTTGCCGTGCGCACGATCATGGAAGGTTTACGCCAAGAAGAAGGCAAAAATCACATTCGCGCCATGATCGTTTCACCAGGTGCTGTTGAAACTGAACTATATTCAACCATCACCGATCCAGCGGTACGCGAAAACACTTATCATAACGAACGTTCCTATGGATTAAAAGGCATCGACGTTGCAAATGCAGTCGCCTACGCGATCGACCAACCAGAAAACGTTAGTATCAACGAAATTCTATTGCGGCCGACTGAACAACCGCTATAATTTAAAAGCCGCCAGTCAGTTAAATTATTACACTGACTAGCGGCTTTTGTGTTTACTGCGACTGGCATTACTCATCATTTGGTGGCCAACCATTGCGGGATCAGCCGCTCGTATTCAGCTAGCAACTGTTCCTGTTCCACAAACTTACCGAACACTTGCAGTGAATCCATTTCCGTTTGATAAAGTGGTGTCGTCACTTGTAATTGCCGTGTGCGTTGCGGATCTTTTTTGCCGTATAAGGCCAGCCAACTAGCGACATCCACCGGTTGCTGCAAGGCCGCCACCACTTCGATCGGCGTTTGCTGTAATAATTGATAAAAGTGATCCGCCATTTGAATGCCGCGGCTATCCAAATCGCCGCTGTAGGCAAACTGAACCCCACGCTGTTCTAGGCGTTGGATCAAGCTGACGTAGGTCGGATTAAAATCATTGCCGCCTTGGGCGATCAGCGGCCAGTCGGGATGGCGCTGCAACAATAGCACGAACACACCATTATTTTCGATCACCACCGCCCGCTGATTGACCAACGGATGATCCTGCATCGCCGCCGCTTGCCAAGGATTGAGCGTCAGCGGCTGCGGTAATTCGGTTTTAAATAAATTAGCGCTGGTAAAGGCCATTCCGATCAGGCGCGCCGATAATTCATTTAGCGGTGCCCCGGCAAAATAATGGCGCAATACCCAGTGATAGTAAGCAAATAAAGGTGGATCAGCTTGCGGATCATTTAGCGTGTGGGCGGTTAGGCCAAGCGCCACCGCTTGTTGCGCGCGCGGCGGTAACTTTTGACCGCTGGCGATGGCGGCAAATAGCGGCGTTAACTGTGCAGCATTGGCCGGGGCTGGGTGCCCGGTAGCTTGGGCATAAGCTTGTTGATAATCAGTCATCAGTAGCACCCTCATGCCAGCTCAGCACCGGCAAGACTTGATTTTGATAGAAGCGGCCGTCATCTTGCTGCGGTGGCGCGATCACTTCGTAAGCCACGTTGGCAACACCGTCGGCCAACAGCTTATTCTGCGCGCCACTAGGCATGGTGGCAATAAAATCAAAGCCAAAATTAGCGATCGTTTTGGCGAATGATTTAGCGGTTTCTGGATCCAATTTATCGGCAAATTCATCGAACATGACCAGATACGGCACATCCGGTAAGCCACTGCGTTCCAGCAGCATTTTTGGTACTAGTAGTAGCGGCAGCACCATGGCTTGCGCTTTTTCGGCGCCGGAACCACCAGAGCGGACAAACTTATCATCGACTTCTTCAAAGTCATCGACCCCACTTTGGCGGCGTTTGATCAGCACGTGAAATTCTGACCAGCGCCGGGTATCAAGAAATTCTTGGGCCGCCTGCATGAACGCCGCATCATCATCAGCGATTTCCGCTTTATTGGCTAGCATCTGCAGGCGGTCGCGAACTTCTTTTTCCAATGCCGGTCGCTGGGTGGCAAAGGCATCACAAGCTTCGGTGATCACCGCCGCACTGACTTCAGTCGGGCGCAATTCAATTTTTAATTTGATCCCTTGATCACTGGTCAAGCCAGCAGCCAAAATCCGATTGTAGTCGGCGATCACTTGATACTGATCCGCGATGCGTTCGACCGCCGCCGCCAAATAAGTATCCTGCGCCAATTGATTGCCGGTCTTTAATTCCGCAACTGCCTTAGTCACGCTAGCCAATTCTTCAGCTAGCAAAGTTTCGACGTGGGGCAAATCAAAAGCTAACGTAGTCATGTCATGGGCGACCACGCTACCTTGGCGCATGGCACTGGCGATTTGCTCATAGCCACGCTCGGCCAGTAACGTATCCAGCGCGTTGCGATCCAGCCCATTTTGATCACTGCGGTGGACTTGGCGGCGAATCCGTTCGGCAACTTCATTATAGGCGCCGTTCCGCACTTCACTACCGTGGGCGCGGACAAACGTATTGACTTCATCAACGGTGGTCAACGTGACTGCCGCTGGTAAATAAGGCACTAGCACCGTCAGCATGGTTTCGATCTGCGTGGTCAAAGCCGCCAATTGCGCGGCTTTACTGGCGACCATTTTTTCCGCCGCAGTTTGTTGGCCTTGTTCCTGACCTTTGGCGGTTTCTAAATCTAGCTTTTGTGCACCTAAGTCAGCCACTGCTTGCTTAGTTTCCGCTAATTTAGCCGGCAATTCTGGATCGACCACTAATTGTGCGTGCTGTTGTTGCCAAACCTCGATTTGCTCACGAATTGCGGCTGGGTCAAAATCAACTTCCATCCCCGAGCGGATCAAATCAATATTTTCCTGCAAATTAGCCTGTGCTTGCTGGGTTGCAGCCTGTTGTTGAGTCAAGCTTTGCAATTGAGTTACGATTGCGGCCAGTTGCTTTTGCTGCTGGGCCAAGTCGGCTAATAAGTCACTTTGCGCCAAGCTGACTTTCAGATCCGGATGCGCGGTCAGCAATGCCGCTTGTTCAGTTTTTAATTGCTGAAATTGACTATTCATTTGCGCGGCGCCGGCTTCATGAATTGATTGGTTATCTTGTTGTAAGCCTTCACGCAAGCGATTGCCACCAAAAGGCCCCTGCACCCGGTGATCAATACTGTCCGCCATTTGGTTTTGCATGGTGCCGACGATCGCCACGTCAGTCGAAATAGTTTCGGCTTGTTGCTGCAAATTACGGTACTGCGTCAATTGCCGCCGCAAAGCGCGGACATAATGGGCCATTTGCTGCACCATGGTAGCCAAACTGGTTTCCGCTAGTACCTGGCTTAATTCGTGTAACTCTGCGCTGTGGGCATTCAGCTTGATCTGTAGCGGTGCCAGCGCAGTTTGGCGTACGTTTTTTTCTTGTTCAATAAGCTGGGTCAATTTAGTTTGGCTGACGGCGAGATCTTGTTGCCGCTGGCTTAATTGGGCTTGCGCCTGCTCATATTGAGCTAAGCGATTTTGCGCACCCTTGATCTGATCAGCCAAACTTTGCCGCTGCTGGACGATCACTTGCTGTTGCGCCTGCTTTTGAGTCAACTGCTGTAATTCAGTTTGGAAATCAGTTAGCCGAATCACTAGAAATTCCAGCTGCTGGCTGTACTTAGCCACTTGAGCTTCGGCGCGGGCGGCGTTTTCTTTTTGCTGCTCGAACTCCACATGATTAGCAGCGTAAACACTTAATTTAGTTTCATTTAAATGATTTAGATCAGCCCAAAAGATGGCGCTTTTGATTTTCTGCAACCGGCGCTGTCCGTTGGCGATCCGCTGTAACAAGCCGTTTTTGCGATTGACTTCACGTTGGACGCCGGCTGCAGCTTGGATCACTTCCCGGTCAATACTGGCTTGCGCTTCGCGTAAGGCGGCCTTGATCGGCGAAAATTTAGCGTTGCCGCCAGTCAGAATCGGCGATGCCAACAGCCGATAAACATTAGCTAACTGGCTTAATTCCTTTTCGCTACTAAAGCCATAAACGTGGGTCGCAACGAATTCGCGGTAGGCATCCGCTTTTTTGAAGACGGACAATTGCTGGCCTAAAGCTTGATTGGCGGCCACAAATGCAGCTTCAGTCAAGCTGGCACCCTGCGCATCAGTGGTGATCACCGTCAGCGGCGCCTTGGCTTCACTAATGGCCACAAACCACCACGTCGTCCCGCCGACACCTTGCGTCCGTTGCGCGCCGATCCCGAGAATCACCTGCCGTTGCGGACTGCGTAACTGCAAATAACTGTAGCCAGTCCGCACCTTCATCGCGCCCGGGCCCCAACCCAGCAGCATACTTTCAAACGTCCGCGTGTCCTGCTGACTATTGCGTACCCGCGTCGATTGGGCAACTTTTTCCGTATCGCGGGCAGCGTTAAATGATGGCGTGGCGATCGAGCCATCGATCAGCATCGGAAAAAAGCAATTCGCCAACGTCGTTTTACCCGCGGCATTTTCACCGACTAAGGTGAGATTACCTAATTTCGACGTGGTTAAATCTAAGCGCACATATTTATTAAAATTACGTAAATGGTAGCTAACTGGTGTTAATTGCATGCTCATTTTTCCTCCGTTGTGGCTTGGACACTGAAACGCTGGGCGATAGCGGTCGGCAAAACGTTCTGCCCTGCTTGAAGCGCTAAGCCATTGTCAAATAAAGCCGCGCGCACCTGCCCCACGGCCACTTTTTGCGGTGACCCAAATAGTTGCGCAACGACTTGATGAATGCGCTGATTCAGTTGATCTTCCGGTAGCCCCGCACCCAGTGAGCGCGCCACCGCTAAAGCCACCGTGTACGGTCGGGCTGTGATTTGCTGACGCTGGCGATCCAACAATAACGCATAATCGGCGCCGACTTCCAGTTCAAACCGTTGTAACTGGGCCCACTGCGCAGCGATCACTTGCCGCTTCGCCACCAATATCGGCCATAAAGTCGGCGTGGTTTGCGGGCTTAAAAATGGCTGTAACAACAGCGCTTGATTGACCTGCTGCAATTCAGTCAACGCTGGCTTTTTGACTTGGGCTTGCAAGTAATCAACTAGATTACGGGCGAAGCTGGCAAAATCAGGACTGACACTCCAATATTCGTCAATGATCGCTTCCTGATCGCTGGCCGCTTGCTCCAAGCGTTCGGGCGTCAATAGTTTAAACCGTTCAACGAACAATTGCCGAATCAAACGCAAAATTAATTTCTCATCTAGACTAACCACTTCACTGCGCACTTGGCGTACGATCGTCTGCGTCGCGACCACCCGCTCGTCGGCATTGGCTTGCAAACTGGGTTCGTTAAGCACTGTTTTCAAGGTCGCCAATAAAACGTGCACCTCATCCGCGCTTAATTGGCCGGGACCTGCCAGCCACAACAGATTTTCTTGATAATTATAGGGTGCCACGCCCAGCAGTTCCTTTAAATAACTGGTCACCCGCCGCTGGACCAGCGGCCGCTGAAAAGCCGTCACCGCGGTAGCCACATTTTGCGGCATTTCCGCTGTGATCGTACTGGTAAATAGGCCGCGATCAAGCAATTGGTCGATGATCAGGCGCTCATTTGCATGTAGTTCAACCATTGCGCCACCCCCTTCTTAAGTAAACCACACTTCAAAACCATGCGGCAAAAAAACACTGTATTGTTCGCCGCGGCAATGAATGCGAATCGGTCCTGATTTTGGTAACGCCGCAACCCGCTGGACCGCACGGCCAAACGGGGCAAAGCTGGCATAATGCGTGTAACCAGTCGCGCTAAATAGGCGCACGATCTCGTCCCGCGCCAATAACGTCGTCAATTCCAGATCATGATCGATCACCGCGTGCTGTGGCGCCCGCAAAACTAACTGCTGGAACTCCGCCAACGCCGCCGGACCCTCATTGGTAACAGCTGTCACCGCCGCCATTGCCGGATTATCCGCCGCCGTCAGCACCGGCGTAACTTTTTCCTGAGCCACGTACGTTACCGGACCAATCGTAGTCGCTTCCAGCAGATCAGCCATATTTTCCACGTCGATCCGATCAAATGGCGCATGCCGCGGCACCGCATCCGGCACTTTTAGCGTCGAATAATGCTGCAGCAACTCATCCAATTCACCAGTTAACTCCTTGATATCCAACGTTTGTCGGCGGACGTGCTCAAATTCTTGGCTCAGCAACTTGATCGCATTTAAAATCGTTTGAAATAACAAATAAATCGAATCCAAACTACTATCGATTGCCTGACTACTGGCGGTAAAACTCAACGCCATTTGCTTTAATTGCCGCTGCACGTATGCTTTAGTACGGTTAAACCGTTGCAGCAGCCCAGCTTGATCGCCGACTGCATTGGCCGTATCCAGATCATCACTACCTTGTTGCGACCGCGCCACCTGCGCCGCAAAATCACGCAAGTTAGCTAATCCTTTGATATACGACGCTTGCTGCAACAATTGCCGATAAGCCGGCACCGCCTTTTGCTGGAGCATCTGCTGCAACTGTTCCGCCGCTACACCCCCATGGTTGAAAGCCAGATCATTGGCCAATTCATCCAGATCTTCATCTAACTTGTGCATGCCCTTCATGACGTCCTCGTAAGCCGCCAACATGTTGGCAAAATCATTATACAGTTGCGTCGTGGCCGCGCTGTTTGGTTCCTGCGCTAATTTACGAACTAAAGCGCAAAACTCATTGATCCGCAGCGTATTGGCCGTGACGGTGCTTTCCGCGTCGACCACCTTTTGCATCATCCGTAAATATTCGATGCCACTGCTGGTGATCCGGTAGATCGCCGTTTGCTGGATCAGCGACTTGCCGCTTTCCGTGTGCCGCCGCACCTTGCGCGTATTGGCCTCCACCAGCCCAGCCTGCTCCGTCAGTACATTAAGTACCTTACGCAAAACCTCATCGGAAATCGGCGCCTCATCATTGTCAGTGTCCAAATAATCGTTATTGTATTTACGCGCCAAAAAATCCAGCGTACTGGGCACGCCACTATTCGGGCTGTCGCGATACAAAATCATCAATAAATTCCAACCCGCCAGCGGATGATTACGGTTCAAACCTAATTCCGCCGCGAGTAATAATTTTTTCAACGGTTGCGCTAACGTTAGACTGATGGGACTCACCTACTTTTTGGGGATAAATTACTTTTAGTATACGAGATGCGGGGTGGATTTGCTAGGGTGAGTGCAGTAGTTAAGCTGGATTTTATTAACGAGCAGGATTTAAAAAATGAATAAGCATAAATTCATGCTGATTTCTTCTTAGCTAACTGATTCAAATTTTTACTGATTATATCGATCAATATACCAAGAACTTCACTTTTTTCTGCTATTTTCCATTTAAAAGACTAACCTTCATTACCTTGCTTACCGATTTTATCACAATCTACATTAAAAATTGCTTTGGTCGTCAGACGTTCTAAATCTTATAATTGATGTAAATAAACATGATAACATCGACTGGGAGTCTCCATTACAAATACATCAATTTCTATAAACTCACCCAATGTTGTCAAATATTTTCTTAATCCTTCATAACTAAAGCTATGCATTTTAATTCCTCCTCGTATTATCAGGTACTGTCAAACGTACCTCGTTTTTGTTATTAATTTCCGAATATTAAAAAACACCCGAACGTCTTTTTCTGGTATTCTTGGTGTGCGAACAACAAGAAAATCCAGAAAGAAGGATTCGAGTGCATACACCATTAATAGCCTATTTAGTTCTAATAATCAAGCTCCAAAGACAAATTATTTTGATCCTTTTAGCTCAGTTGGCTGAGATCTTTGATCATTCACGGCTGCCAAGCGCTGATAAACCGGTATTCAAGCGTTTTAACCAATTTCAGGTCGATGAGAAAGTCCCACTACTTCAAGCTGATATCGGTTCTGAAGCCCTCGACTACCAGCAGTTGATCGCTGAGTCGCTTGAAAAGAACGGTAAGCCGATACTGCCAGTCAGGCGGCGTAAACCAATCAGCTTTGCGGCGCAAGACTGTCCGCGGTGCTCGGCACCACAGGACTATCTTTACGCCAATAACGGTGCTGGCGGTCAGCTACGGTGCAAGGTCTGTCAGTTCAAGTTTCAAGATGGTCACGCCGAGAAGAATAAGACGGTCGCTTTACGTTGTCCTTATTGCCAGAATCGCCTGAGTATTCACAACCGTCGGACCAAGTTCGACGTCTGGTGTTGTTACAACGATAAGTGCGCATTTCGCCTTGGTGCGATCGCCGCAATGTCACCGGCTGAAGTCGCTGACTTCAACGTCCATCCAACTGCCCACAAGGTGCGCTACACTTGGCGAACCTACAACTTTGAACTTAAAGGCATTGCGCCAGAATCGCCGATCCAAGCACCGGTAGACCTCGATCGGATTCAAGCCAGCCCTGAAGTGCTGGGCTTGGTGCTGACCTATCACATCAACTATGGTCTGTCAGCGCGGCGAACCGCGGCGATCATGTACGATATTCATGGCGTTAAAATCTCACACCAGACCATCCATAACTACGAAATGGCGGTAGCCGCTGTTGTCCGGCCTTTCTGGGCGAATTATCCTTACGCACTGTCCGATCAGATTGTTGGTGACGAGACTTACGTGCGCGTGAAAGGCAAGTGGCACTATATCTTCTACTTCTACGACGCCAAGTGTAAGCTCATTCTCGCCGACTACGTGACCCCTAATCGCACAACCGAATCAGCGGTCATTGCGATCAACCAAGTCCTCCAAAAGATGCCTCAGATCCCTGAGAAGCTTAACTTCGTCGTTGACGCGAATCCGATCTACCAAGTTGCCCAGATCTATTTTGCACAACAGGGCATCAAGTTTGGCATTCACCAGGTTGTTGGTCTTGAAAACAAAGATGAGATCAGTCGTGAGTACCGCTTCTTAAAGCAAACCATTGAGCGCTTGAATCGTTCCTACAAAGAAAATTATCGTTCCAGTACCGGCTTTGGCTCTGCCACAGGTTCAGCGAGTTACACGGCACTTTATTCAGCGGCCTATAACTTCTTGCGGCCTCATGAAGCACTGCATTACCGCATTCCTGTTGAGTTACCACAACTCAAACCGTTTGAACGAATGCCGGACAAATGGCTGGCGCTAATTGAACTGGCGCAGTCTCAATGACCAACAGCAGCCTAGATATTCTGAAAAATCAGACTAACTAAGGCTTAATTTGTGTACCCTAGAACACATAAAATAGGCAAGATCCAGTGAGAAGCAACACCTGAATTAAGTTCGATTCATCCGTGAACGGTGATTCCATATATTAATCGTCATCCCCCCTTGAACATCCGGTTTTGAACTTGGGTTTCATGGAACTTTAGACGTTACCTATTATCGCTTTTTCTAACAGTGAAATATTATGCGTGCATCACTGGCATTAAGTTACTAATTCCATAATGCCGTAATCCCTTAAACATATGTTGATCAAAAAAGCCAATGAATGTTCCTTGGAAAAACAAACAAATCAAGGTGCCGATATTGACTGCATACAATTGTTTTGCAGTCAAAAAAGTAACTAGCATGATCAACACGGGTGGAATATAATGTACCATCTGGGCGATCGTGGCATTGCCTTTTAAATAGCGAAAACGCAATATCTGCATAAAGTCATCATTAGGGTGTAGTACAATATTAGCCCGCTGATAAATTGAAGTAGCCAATGCAACACATAAAATACCAAAGATATCAATAGCAATACGCACTAACAATGGTAATTGGTTGATGCCCAAATGAATGATAATTTGTGTAAATAATTGGATCAGATAACTAAATGGCGTAATGAAAAGTAAATTACCGCAAAAACGATGCCATGAAAGTTGTCTAGTTAAGATCATATTCGCTATTGCCACTAATACACCGCATATAAATAGTGTTGTACGTAAACTTAATGGCCAAATATGATACAGATTAACTGCTGAAGCGGTCCAAACTGCACTACCTAAATTAGTTGCGATCGTTAATGAATGACCAGTAGCGTTAATCAATAATGATAAACCCAAATAGCCCCAGCGTTTACCTAAGTCGTGTGTTTGAATTCTATTAATAGTGTTCATCTCCTCAATAAATAGCAAAACGAACCACCTTATGAAAGATGATTCGTCTTGAAATCCAACTATTTATTTTCTACTAACGACTTACCGGTTAAGAAGTCTGGGTTAGGAGTTAAACCGAACCGGTTGGCCAAATCAGCTAAGTCATCATCTGTAATTTCTTGTAAACATTGCCCACCTTGAGCACGAATTGTTGTATAAATCAATGCGGCTTTTTCAATAGTTTCGATCAAGCCATAGGTTTCATCCATCGAATCACCAGCACCAAAAACACCGTGATGTGGCCATAATACGGCACGAAAATCCTTCATCTTTTCAGCAGTAGCCTCGCCGATATCATTGGTCCCCGGAGTCATATAAGGAATAACCCCAAGTCCTTCAGGGAAAACAACTACTGATTCAGCTTGCATTTTCCACAAAATACGACTGAATGTTTTTTCATCCAATGGTAGTGTAAAACTCATAGCAATCAAATTAGTTGGGTGGCAATGCATAACTACACGTTGATTACTATCTTTATGCAAACGATTGATATGGGTCATTAAATGTGAAGGAAATTCACTTGTTGGCTGTGCGCCATCATTATACCCCCAGAGAATGTCAGCACTATGTCCATCCGCTGCAATCTGAACTAGACCAGTCTCAGCTTCAGGGTTGTCAATAACGTTTTTAAAGTAGCGCCCTGTACCTGTAACTAAGAAGTACACACCTGCTAGTTCGCTAGCATCAAAATCAATTGGTACGTTCCGTAACACTTTATTCGTATCTGCATATTGGCTAACTTCTTCTTTAGTCAAGCGATAGCTAACATTTCCACCATTACGTTCGTCCCAGCCATGAGTATACAATCCATGTGTAATTTTACACATTTCTTCTACATATGGTGAATCAATAAATTTTTGTTGTGACACGATCGATGATCCCCTTTTCTCTATGTTTAATTAGTTGCGCTTCATTTGTACGTCTTTTTCATATTGCTGAATATTCTTCATCCAGTCTGTACCAACTGGCGTGCCATGATCTTGACAGAATTTATCCCAAACAGCACCAAATGGCATACTCTTAAGCTCTTCTGTTTCAATTAGGCGTGTAGTGAAGTCAGCGTCATATTCTGCTTGTTTCAACTGTTCAATTGGTTCGAGCATTGCTTGCAGTAAGGATTTTTGTGTAGCCCGCGCACCAACGACCCAAGCAGCAACCCGGTTGATAGTTGCATCGAAGAAATCTAGTCCTAAATGTGTCCGTTCCAAATAATTATCCCGTACCAACGAGCGTGTGATGCGGACTAATGCTTCATCCATGATCACTGTATGATCAGAATCCCAACGTACAGGCCGGGAAACGTGCATGAATAAATCTTTCTTAGTGAATGGGAAGTAGGAAGCAAATTTGTCCGAAACATCTTCAGTTGGATGGAAATGTCCGGCATCGATCGTCCATAAATGACCCCGTGAAACGGCATAGTTTTCATAAAACAAATGTGACCCTACAGTGTAAGATTCGATCCCAGGGGCACCGAATAATTTACCTTCAAAGGCATCTTGGGTATTTTTTTCATCATATGGTTTAGCTTCAATTTCATCCAAAGCAGCTAATAAACGTTCACGTGGTGTCCGCTTATCGATCGGGTTATCTTTAAAACCATCTGGGATCCAGAAATTGTTGTAGCAGGTTTGACCTAATTTTTCACCAATATAATTAGAAACTTCACGCGTTAATTTGCCGTGTTCGATCCAGTAATCACGAATTGCTTTATCTGGTGAAGCCACAGTCATATTATCTTTAACTTTCGGATGTGAGAAGAAAGTCCCGTTGTTGTCTAAACCAATGCCTTCCTTCTTCGCCCAATCGATCCAGTAATCAAAATCTTCTGGACGAATATCATTGAAATCTTTTTTCTTACCGTCTTTTGCAACCGCATAGATCATATGCAAAGCGACTCTATGTTTCCCAGGAATCAAACTTAATGCTTCATGCAAATCAGAAGTCAATTCATCTGGTGTCCGTGCAACGCCAGGATAGTTCCCAGTGACTGCGATCCCACCAGTTAATTCAGCTTCTGGATTCAAGAAGCCATGAATATCGTCGCCTTGCCAGCAATGTAACGATAATGGTACTTGTTCTAAGCGTTTCATTGCTGCGTCAGTATCAACACCAAGTTCTGCGTAACGTTCCTTTGCAACTTCATATGCTTTATCGATTGTTTCTGCTTTAACCATATCTAAAACACTCCTCATAATATGTTTTTATTTTAAAATTTATTACCCGATTAAACTCAGTAATGACTGATTGTTCAATCTAAATGAAATACTTCCTCAAGGTCGTCTGCCACCGGACTTTCATCCGGGTTAGTTTTCATAATTGGCTCCATATAATGCCACCATTTTTTACAAATATCGGTTTCAGCAATGGCGTTATACGTCGCAACATCAGGTACTTCAAGATACGCTAAAGTCTGACCATTAGCTCGATTAAGATAGATCGAATAATTAGTGGCTCCATGATCTTTCAATGCTTTTTGCATTTCTGGCCAAATTTCCGCATGGCGCTTAGCGTACTTGTCATAGGAATCTGGGTTGATATACATTACTTGAGCGATCCGTTTCATTGATTGCCATTCCTTTCTTAAGTAAGCCTTCATCAATTTATTTTTTAAAGATTAGAACCAAATTTATTTAACACTAGCTAAGAACGCTTGATATTTAGCTAAAACACCGCTATAGGCATCGTTTTGCGGTGTAAATGTCTTTAGATCAAAAGAATCAGCAATCAAATGACGACCAGCTACTACATCTTTGACCTCGCCGCTAGTAATCATTTGCACAATGATATTACCAATTGCGGTTGCCTCGCTCGGGCCGGCCACGACGGTTACATCAGCTAAATCAGCTGTCAGTTGATTCATTAAGGCAACGTTCGACCCACCACCCACAATATTAAGTGTCGTGATCGGACGACCAATAATTACACTAAGTTTATGCACGGAATCGGCGTAATACAGCGATAAATTATCGTAGATTGCCCGCGCCAATTCGCCCGGTGTTTTAGGGACAAACTGATTGGTTTCTGCTGCATAAGTCTGTAATTCTTGGATCATATTATCCGGATTTTGGAAACGTAAGTCATTGACATCGATAAAGAGCTTAAACGAAGTCTCTTTTTCGGCAAGCGCTGCCAATTCAGCAAATGAGTATTGATCATTTAATTCTTCCTTGACCTTTTGGATGATCCATAATCCCATAATATTTTTCAGGAAACGGTAAGTGCCATAAGCACCCCATTCATTGGTGTAATTCTCCCGAAAAGCAGCTAAACCGTTTTCTGGTGTATTTAACTCAGCACCAAGTAAGGACCACGTTCCAGAACTTAGAAAGGCCCAATTATCACCAAAACCAGGTGTTCCTACGACCGCACTAGCAGTATCATGAGTAGCCGTTGTGATCACATCTGTTTCAGGAATATCATATCGTTTCCGCCATTTACGCCGCACACTACCTAATAACGTTCCCGCTTCAACCAGATGTGGGAATTGATCGGCCTCTACACTAACCTCGCTCATCAAGTCTTTATCAAATAAGCCTTGGCGTAAATTCAACATTTGGGTAGTCGATGCATTGGTTACTTCGGTTACCGCATTACCAGTCAAAATATAGCCTAAATAATCTGGAATCATCATAATTTTATCAGTTTCTTCCAGCTTCTCTTTATCTTCAGTGTACAGTTGATATAGCGTATTAAAGTTTTGAAACTGAATACCAGTTTTTTCGTAAATATATTCTTTTGGTAATGCTGAAGTAAGATTAGTGATTGCAGAATTAGTTCGTGCATCGCGATAGGCGATCGGGTTATGCAATTTATGTCCTTCTTCATCAACTAATACATAATCAACAGCCCATGTGTCAATACCTAAATTAACCCGATTAATTCCACGAGCTTTGATTTTTTCTAAACCAGTTAAAATCTCCTGTACAAGATGATCAATCTGCCAGCAATCATGGCCATCTTCGGTGGTAAATCCATTTTTAAACCGATGTACTTCTTCTAGTTTTAGTTTACCTTCATTTACAGTTCCAAGAATCAAACGTCCACTCGAAGCACCGATATCAACTGCTACATACGTATTCATGCTTTAACACCTCAAACTCTTTTTTTATTCAGTGTATCGCGTTACTCCTGAATCACTAACTATTCACTATGCCATGCTAAGGTCCCATCAAAAACTTTTGGATACAGAACTCTGACCAACCGGAATCATTATTCGTATATCACTAAAAAGCAGATTGACGAGTAATATATAAATTCACTAATTCATATATTCACTATATATGATCATTTCTAATGTGAATTAAATATAAAAATCATATTTTATATTTAATTTACAACACGTTTTAGTCTTTTAAGATATTGAACTACACTTATGATCACACTTATATTTAACCGCTTACATTAAGCCGTAACAAGACCAAAACTTTAGAAAGATTGGAACAGAAACGCATAATACCCTGAAGAATTGATTTCTATACTTAAATGAATTTATGATAAAAGATTAAATTCATTGCAAGTTTAAATCCTTCTGAAAATACCACAGTATAACAACATAAATACTACTTTTTTTATAATAACTAAAGGTTGAAAGTATCAAAATAGACCGTAACCATTGATGTCAAAAGGTTATGGCACGATATATTACTAGTTTCCACTTCATTGAGCATTACCGAGTAGCCTGGCCAGGCTATTCGGTAATGCTTTTATAAATTCGTCAAAAATAATAGTTAATGTTTCAACCGCCATGTCGAGTTTTTCACCTAGACCAGTAATTGTTTGTATCAGCCAATTCAACGCACTTACTAACTTAATATCAGGCAACGGTCGTCCATAATCGAAGAATAAGTCACCCAGCGTCCTGTCGTCCGTATTTTCACGTTGCACCAATGCAAGGACGTCATAGCTTAACATGACCATTGCTAGGTGACCGCAAAGCCCATCATAGCTTTGGACTTGAGTCTGATCAAATTGCAGGTATTGTTTAGCGACTTTAAAATAACATTCGATCTGCCAACGCCGACCGTACATCTGAATGATTGCTTCTGGTCTTAGGTCAGTCATTGTGGTCGCCAACACAAGATATTGATCAGCCTGGCCACGTTTGGTTACGAAGACTAACTTCATTGGGATTTTTTCGCCATCAACTTCAAATGTGACGATTGGACTGTATAGATAGCTATCCTTAATTGGCCATTTACTGCGCCGTAAGTTAGTGTATAAAGTCTTAATATCCATTTCTCGGCCACGATAACGAAAATAGACTTTTTTAGTTTTTTTCAACATACCAATCCCATGACAATGACGTTTTAGCAATGCCGCAAACATACGCGGTGATGCATACCAGCTATCGAATAAGACGTACTTGGCCTTGATGCCGGATTTGATTGCATCATCTACTAATTCTAAAGCGACATCGGTCATTTTACGGGTTGCCTGTGTACGTCGTTTCGCGGCCAGTGATCGTTGATCACTGGACTTAAGGTGCCCAAACCGATTTTTGGCGTGGCTTGATGACATCAAGGCAAAGTTCAGCGGTAAAAAAGTATTGCCGTCACTCCAGCCTAAAGTTAGTGTCCTAAAGCCTTTAAAATACTGCTGTTTGTCGTGGTCAAAACACGAGCTAATAATTCGGTTTTGCGTGAAAATTCACGTTTAAACAATGAATCATCAATGATCAAGGCTTGTCGCCGTCTTGGATCGGTAAAATGTTGCACGTATTGGATCAAATGGATCGCTAATAGCTGAACCAGCCGTTGCCAATTAATATGTGGATCATTTAGACAATTGCGAACAGTTCGTTTTGAAAAATCGTTAGCCTTTTCTGCTCTAAAAATGGAGTAGCGATTAAAGATGGTGGTCAATAACCATTCAAATAAGCGTTCAGTTTTAATACCGCGCGATTTATGGATATTGACACGACGCAAAATAGCGGAGAGATGGACCAATTTTGAAAAATGAGCAAAAGAATGATGAATATCAGTGTCATTGTATTGTATAGTAGACATAGGCATGAAACTCCTCTGTATGGTTTTTGTTTAGACGCTTTAAGTATACAGATGTGAATGGTTTCATGTCTATTTTTGTAGCAAAAAAGTCCTAACAGATCAGGGCTTAAGTGGAAATATTAACTTTCAACCTTTAGATAATAAATAGTACTAAAATTACTTAGAAATTAGCTCTGTGCGACTGACTTATACTCTATAAAATAACAATCACTTAATTATTGCAGTTGAACAGCAACTTAATTCAGTTATAATAATTTATGTATGCGGATTCTTTTGATCAAAAAGAAGAACGGACAGAGAACAAACCTATTGGTGAAATTAGCATTAATATTTATGCTCGTTCTAATACATAAATATAAAAATTTCACTTAAAACTTATTGGGAGGGCGCTATGGACATAAAAATCTTTAAATCATTACAAGCATTGTCAGCCGTTGAACTTGAGCAGCAGCAAAATCACTATGTCAGCGACGATATTCCACCAGCTGCAATCGATTTAAAGGCAAGTCATGAATATAAGGTTCCGGTCATCAATAATGATTATTTTTTCAGAAATTGCAGTGTTGCTATTCGTAAACATAATCGCTTTGCACCTTATCCAGTACACACGCATCAATTTTTTGAGATCAACTATATGCTTCGCGGACATGCAACAGAGTATGTTAATGATCATAAAGTTGTATTGAACGAAGGGGATGTTTTGTTATTAGATATTGGTAGCCAACATCGAATTGATGCACTTGGCACAAACGATTTACTGATAAATGTGCTCTTTCGTGATCGCAATATCTCTTTAGATCTAATTTCTCAGATTCAAGCAGCTAAAAGTGTTCTCTATGACTTTCTAATTAACAATATGGCTACCAACCCTAAGAAGGGACAATATATTCTTTTTAAAAATTTTGGTAGCGGCAACAATGAGATTCAAGCCACATTTGATGCCTTGATTACCGAGTATTATCATCAACGTGATTTTGCCGATACGATTATCAAATCACAGTTAACAATTTTAATTGCTCAACTCGTACGTAATAATCGTATCCCAGTAACTACTACATCTCCTACTCAGAAGCTTGCAATAGACCTATTAGATGAAATTAGACAACATTATCAGGAAATTAGTTTAGAGGTGTCAAGGGCGGCGTAAAAATGTAGGTTTATGGCGGTTAAAAAATGTAGGTTTGTGGCGGTCAATCGGCTCCCTTAATTCGATAAGATTTACCGGTGATTTTAATTACGTAGGCATGATGAACCAACCGATCTAGAATAGCGGCAGTAACAGTCGGATTTTGAAAAGTTTCGACCCAGTTTGAGAGGTCGCTATTACTTGTAATAATGGTTGAATGCCGCTCATACCGTGCATTGATCAATTGAAACAAAAGATTGGCTTCATCATGATTGATCGGTAAATAACCGATCTCATCAATGATCAATAGCTCGTAGCGGGCATAACGACTAATGTTACGGTCTAACGTCCCTTTAGCATCAGCTGCCCGTAAATGCGCCAATAGTTCATGACAGTTGATAAAAAAAGCTCGTTTACCCTGATGACAAGCCTCAATACCGATACCAATCGCTAGATGCGTTTTCCCCACACCAGGACTACCAATGAAAATCAGATTCTTGTGTTGTTCGAGAAAGGCTAAGTCTTGAAAGCCTAAGATTTCTTGCTTATTAATACTGGGTTGAAAATTAAAATCAAAGGCGCTCAGGGCCTTCGCCTGAGGAAAACGGGCCCGTTTGATGATTCGTGCTATTTGTTGGCTTTGTGTCCAGGCCAATTCAGTGTTCGTCAGCTCAAGCATGGCATCGGTAAATGAAAGCTGTTGCCCGTTGATCTGATCAATATATTCCGGCAAATAGGCGTGCATCTTACTTAATCCTAGAACATCGAGATTATTGAGTAACGCTTGGAATTTAGTTGTTGTTTGTCGCATGTTACACCTCGTCATAGGCACTCATATGGGCCGCAATATAAGCTTTGATGTCCGTCTCACTACGTCCCTTAAGTAGATCTGAACCAAGAATATTGATCTGGTCATCCTCGTTGTAATTAAATTGCTGGGTTGTAATATCGTGCGCGCGAATCAATTCTCCGTTATAATAAATTTGGATGTGATGTTCATCATTAGACAGTTCAATATTGACTGTCCGTCCGATATACCGTGGATCCACGGAGTATTTGCATTTGCGAAAGATAACCATTGATTCCTTCGACACGACACGGGTAATGTCTTCTTCGAAGAAGGGTTTAAGTAGGTCATCTGGTAGCTGGTGCAGGTACTCTTTTTCTTCGGCCAGCCACTTATCTTGTGGGATTTCGTTGGTAGCCTGTGAGACCTCATGATTAAGTTCATCGCAGAGATTGTCAACTAAGTTAATCAACTCAACCCCATCACAGAACTCATAATTGTAGGGGCGTAGACGTTCAACGGTGCGAGCTAATGCTTCAACTGAGCCTTTAGTTTGTGGTCTAAAAGCGCGACAAGCGATGGGTTTATAGCCTGCGTCCTGACTAAACTGACGAAAACGTTCATTGAAAACGGGGTGACCAAAGTTTGATTTTGAATGGTCAACGACTTGCTTCATGTTATCGAACCAGATCTCAGTTGGTACGCCGCCGGTGTGCCAAAAAGCGTCATCAAGGCAATTAAATAAAGTATCTTGGCTGCGTTCGAAAATCAAAGTCAAATATTTTAATTTTGAGTAAGGTAAGACATATAGAAAAATATTAAAATGATAGGGCTTATTTTCCTTGTTGTAAAGCGTCATCTCCTCTTTCCAATCAACTTGGGCTGAAAGACCAGCAGTGTGTTCAACTCGGATCGTTGCTTTGTGCGTTCGCGCTTTACGAATAGAGGCACAATAGGTTTTAACGATCGTATATTGACCCTGAAAACCTTTCTTCTGAATGAACTTAAAAATCGCCATGGCTGAACAGTTCAGTTCAAGTTTGGCCTTGATAACATCACGATAGGGATCAAGCAGGCTAGGGCGTTGCTTTTTCTGTTTCTGTGGCTTGGCGTCACCTTCCTTTACTTCTTGATAAGCTTTCTTGGCAGTGCGATAGTCAACGTCATATTGTCTGCTTAAAGCGGCATAATTGGGTTCGATATCATTATCCACGTAACGTTTCACTCCTTCTCTAATGTCGTGTCTCACATCATTAACCTCCCCGATTAAGATGTGATTAATGGTATCAAAAAATGTAGGAAAACCGACAATTTCTCACCGCCCTTTTCCTACATTTTATAACCGCCGTTTACAAGAGGCGCTTTCTAATAAATATTCATACAATAAGAACTACCTTAGTAATCTATTCCATAAAGTAGTTGGTAAAACCTTTAGCGAGGCACTAACAGAAGAACGACTGATTCATGCTCGAGAATCAATTCAGCACACAGCACGTCCAATCACAGTAATATGCCATGAAGTAGGCTTTTCAAACAAAAGTTTCTTTTATCATAAATACGCTGAAAAATTTGGGTGCACGCCTAAAGAAGACCGTCAACTAGGTAAACAGCAATTTTTAACCGCTAGTTTATAATTGAAATCTGTAAATATGCCTCTTTTAAAAATAATAAAGCCACTAATTCCCGCTGGCACTAGCTAGTTACTAGGTATTTCGTGTAATAGAATACTAAAAAAGTAGGAACAAATATTTACCACTTATTGAAAGCGCTTGATAAGGTTAAAATATGTGAAATAATAAACATTGTAAAAGCATTGTTTAAAGTCATTTTGATCAGTAAATTTTGATTTCAAAACTTTCCACTATCGTGGAGTAATAGGAGTGTTCATTTATGAAAATTAAAGCAGCAGTTGTTGCCGAACAAGGCGCAGACTTTAAATTAAAAGATGATATTGAACTAGCAGAAATGCAAGCTGATGATATCCAAGTCCACATGGTAGCCAGCGGTGTCTGTCATTCCGACGAAGCTTTGCGCAAAGGTGACGCCACGATCGCTTATCCCATTGTGCTAGGCCATGAAGGCGCTGGGATCGTGGAAAAAGTTGGATCGCACGTTCAAAACTTCAAACCTGGCGATCACGTTGTTTTATCTTTCTATGCTTGTGGTAATTGTGAAAACTGCCTCAAAGGGGTACCAACACAATGCTTGCATTACGCAGATAACAACTTATCTGGCGTTCGTCCAGATGGTACCGCTCACTTTACTGAAAATGGTGAACAGGTCGCTGATATGTTCGATCAATCATCATTCACCACAACAACCGTCGTGCGTGAACGTAACGCCGTCAAAGTTCCTGACGACTTAGACTTACGTAAATTAGGACCTTTAGGTTGTGGTTACGTCACTGGTAGTGGTACTGTCTTGAACACCTTACAACCACGTCCTGGTGACACAATTGCCGTCTTCGGGACCGGCGCTGTCGGTTTAGCTGCCATGATGGCGGGTAAGATCTCTGGCTGTATCAAAGTTATCGCCGTTGATATCGTGGACGAACGTTTAGCTTTAGCCAAAGAATTAGGTGCAACTGACACGATCAATAGTAAAAATGAAGATCCCGTAGCTGCGATCAAAGCCTTAACTAACGGCCGTGGTGTTAACTTTGCCGTTGATACTACTGGCGTTACCCAAGTTATGGAATCCTCGATCAAAGCTCTAGCGCAAGGTGGCGTTTCCGCTTGTATCGCCGTCACGGCTCACCACATTGATCTTGATACCTGGAATGACCTTTGTGTTGACGACAAATCAGTGATCGGCGTTAACATGGGTGATTCAATTCCACAAATTGATATTCCTCGCTTGATTGAATTCTACCGTCAAGGGATGTTTGATTTTGACAAGACTGAGAAATTTTATAGTTTTGATCAGATCAATGAAGCTAACGCTGACTCGATCAGTGGTAAGACGATCAAACCCGTATTGGTGATCGATCCTGAATACCAACCTGGGAAATAAACTTTTTAATATAAAAATGCTCAAGTTACCAATGGTATGTAACTTGAGCATTTTTATATTGACGCGCTTATTGATAGAATCCTTTAATCTTCGTTATCAAAGAGAGGATTTGAAGAAAAACAATATAGCAACAGCGTAAATAATAACGATTACTCAATTATCGTTCACATCAGTACTCTCATCTAATTTCATAGCAATCTTTAACCTCTTAACATAAGCCTGAATTATTCACCATAAGTTCTCCAAGTACAGTGTCACCCCGTTATCATGGGCGGTACTGTGTTTTTTATTTTTCACCTTTTTAGTGCAGAAAAAGAACCTCCGATTTGGTATAGTTGATTCACCACAAGTCAGCTATCCACCAAAAGAAAGAGGTCCTTCTCATGGCAACTTTACCGGAAAAACGAGTTAATTTCAATCCTAAATTACATATTTCGCACACTGGTGGTGAACTTTCCACTGATGCTGGGCTAGTGTTGGTCAAAGAATTAATGGCGCAACTCAATTTCACGACCTTAGCGTATCAATTAGTCCATTTTGATGACCAGCGCCATTACGCTCGTTACAGCAACGTTAGTCTACTAGAACAGGTCGTGCTGCAGTTGATCGCCGGTTACCCGGCCGATCTAGCTGCCACCAGTTTGCGCAATGACCCCACATTTAAATTACTATTGGCACAACCGCAATTGGCCTCACAACCGTCATTATCCCGTTTTTGGCAACGCTGTGACGAGCAGACCATCACCTCATTACAAACGTTGAATCAAGCATTGCTTGACCAAGCGTGGACTGGCGCCAAGCAACAACAGCTGATCCTCGATATTGACTCGACTCACGCCGATACTCATGGTCATCAGGAAAAAACGGCCTTTAATGCGCATTACGGTACCACGGGTTACCATCCGCTGGTCGCTTTTGACGGGCAAACGGGCCACTGTTTAAAGGCTCAATTGCGCCCAGGTAATGTTTATACCAGTACGGATATTGCCCCCTTTATCACACCACTACTACAGCACTATCATCAAGTCAAACCGAACGCTGATATCTTGGTCCGCGGGGATAGTGGCTTTGCGACTCCAGAATTATACGAAACTTGTGAAGCCAACGACACTTTTTACTTGATCCGCCTGAAAGCCAATCGGCGGCTGAACCAACTGGCTGAACGTTTTGTTCAGATCAGTGATGAGCAGAATTGGACTGAGACCGAGGTCCATTATTATCGCGCGTCTTATCAAGCCCGATCATGGCCTAAGCCGCGCCAGATCTATATTAAATCAACTCGACCAGCTGGTGAATTGTTATTTCAACATGAATACCTTGTGTCCAATTTAACGAGTTTTGTCGCCGAAGATGCGTTTCAAGCCTATCATCAACGGGGCCAAATGGAAAATTATATCAAGGAAGCCAAGGCTGGCTTTTACCTGGATAAAATGACTAGCTCGCAATTTATACCAAATTATGCCCGCATGATGCTCAGTGTCCTCGCTTATAATTTAGTCAGCTTGATGCGCCAATTGTTGCCTGTACAACATCAGCGATTACAGGTTACAACCTTGCGCTTATGGCTGTTTAAAGTAGCGGGTAAGCTGGTGACCAGCGGCCGGCAACTTTATCTAAAATTAAGCCGCCACCACGTCTATCAGGATTTGTTTTATCAACTGTTAGCTCGAATCCAAGCGCTACAGTGGGGCTAAACTGGTGCAATAAATCAAAAAAAGTCGGTTCGGCCAAGGGGCAAGTATGCTCAAAATTGAGGATCAAAAATTTATCCAGCCCCATAATTTGGTAGCCTTTAGCAAAAACAGTACATCTTGGTTTGACTACACCATAGCAGCACGAGAATTGGTCCAAAATTGTGCGGTATGCCGATATTAAACCTCGTATGAATAATTCGGGATTTATATAAACAATGAGTAAAAGCCGCTTCTCATTCTGTTAGCCCTCAATAACAGCTATGAGAGTCATATAAAACTCACCTAAACTCGCTTAAAAGATATTCCAAATTAGAAATTTTTTTCTAGCCAAGACCTATAAAAACTCTAAATCACCTCTTTTCAGACACAAAAAGAACCTCCATTCTGCTATAGTTAAATCTTTAAACGTAACTATCAAGTTCACAGAAAGGAGGTTCTCTCTACGGCAACCTTATCGGAAATAAGATTGAATTTCAACTTAAATGCCGGTATCTTCACAAAGGTAAATCTTAACGTTGCATTTTTTGAATATAGCTTAACATCCCTGGATTAAGCAACTTACAGATTAAACTTATTAGATGTTCCAGAGAATAGCTGATAGAACATGGAAAATCATTTGTTGCTACACCATGTTTTCATACAAATAGACTCATTGATCATTCAACATGTAAATATGATACTAAATAATTATTGTAGTTTGCAATTATTTCATGAAGCTTTATACATAATAACGTTTATAGACGATCATATTCTCATCAATTATTTTTATTTGCATTTAAGCAATTGCAAAAGAAAAAAATATGTGAAATAATTACCAATGAAAGCGATTCACGAATATTAAGGAGTGATTTAGATTGAAAATTAAAGCAGCAGTTGTTGATAAACAAGGCGCCGAATTTAAACTGAGAGACGATATTGAACTTGCCGAAATGCAAGACGACGATATCCAAGTCCACATGGTTGCCACTGGTGTCTGCCATTCTGACGAAGCTTTACGTAAAGGTGATGCCACGATTGCTTACCCAATTGTTTTAGGCCACGAAGGCTCTGGTATCGTGGAAAAAGTTGGTTCCCACGTTCAAAACTTCAAACCAGGCGATCACGTTGTCCTGTCATTCTATGCTTGTGGCAACTGTGAAAACTGTCTCAAAGGGGTGCCAACACAGTGTTTACACTACGGCGCCAACAACCTTTCCGGCGTTCGTCCCGATGGTACCGCCCACTTCACTGAAAATGGCGAAAAAGTAGCCGATATGTTTGACCAATCATCATTCACCACAACTACTGTTGTCCGTGAACGCAATGCCGTCAAAGTTCCTGATGATTTAGACCTACGTAAATTAGGTCCTTTGGGCTGTGGCTACGTCACTGGTAGCGGCACCGTTTTGAATACTTTACAACCACGCCCTGGTGACACCATCGCCGTCTTCGGTACTGGCGCCGTTGGCCTAGCCGCCATGATGGCTGGTAAGATCTCTGGTTGTACCAAAGTCATCGCCGTTGATATCGTTGATGATCGTTTAGCTTTGGCCAAAGAACTAGGCGCTACCGATACGATCAATAGTAAAACTGAAGATCCTGTCGCAGCTATCAAAGCCTTGACTAACGGCCATGGCGTCAACTTCGCCGTTGACACTACTGGTGTGACTCAAGTGATGGAATCTTCGATCAAGGCTTTAGCACAAGGTGGCGTCTCCGCATGTATCGCCGTTACCGCCCATCACATTGACGTTGACACTTGGAATGATCTTTGTGTTGATGACAAATCCGTCATCGGTGTTAACATGGGCGATTCAATTCCACAAATCGATATTCCCCGCTTGATCGAATTTTACCGTCAAGGCATGTTTGATTTTGACAAGACCGAGAAGTTCTACAAGTTTGATCAAATCAACGAAGCAAACGCCGACTCGATCAGTGGTAAGACGATCAAGCCTGTACTGGTGATTGATCCTGAATATCAACCAGGAAAATAGTTATTAAAGTTACAGCAAAATAGGGCCCTGAGTACAAGAAAATCTAACTCAGGAACCCTATTTTTTCAGCAATAATTGTTGTAACAACTCCCCATTCGGCTAATTGTAAGCATGTTTTCTGAAAATAAATGCCACTTATTAAGCAAATCATTTAATATAGATGCTTCTTTATGGTAAACTATATTTCGTTAATCTTTTATGAAATAATCAATGAAAACCGTATAAGAACACATTTAATATTAAAGAGAGGATCTTAATTCAATGGATAACTATACATTAGGAAACAGTGTCAGCTTGAAGCTACTAAACGATAAGTGGGCAGGTATCATTATTGCTAATTTAGACGAAACACCAAGTGACTTTATGAATTTACGTGAAAAAGTCCATGGCTTATCAACACTTAATCTGTTTAATGAAGTGAGCAAATTAAATCAGTTTAACCTCCTGGACTTAACCGAGGATCGGCGTATTGCTTTAACCAATAGCGGCAGTTCATTTAAAAATATCTTAAGTGAATTGAATCGTTGGGGTAATCAACATGCTAATCTAAAATTAGTTGCAGAATACTAATTTTCAGATAGAAATGCGCACGTAACAGCAGGTATGTACAGTTACTTTTCCACAACCAGGAAAAAGTACTAATCATCGTTGCTGTTATGTAAGAATTGTCTTAATGAGGCGCAACCTTTTAACTATAATATCCAGAAGAGCAAGAACGGAGCCGCAACAGCAAATTATGTTGCGGCTCCGTTTCAATTTATCTGGTCATACTTGCCTATTACCGGACCAAAGTTGGACGATTAGGATCAAATTTCCAACCGGGAATTAAATATTGTATTGCTAATGCATCGTCACGATCATGGTGCTTTAAGGTTGCATACAAGGCATGCGCAGCTTCCAATTTCTCTAAGTTAATATTTATTCCTAATCCAGGGCGTTTAGGAATTTTAATATAACCATCCCGAATTTGCAGCGCATCGTCACACAATTGTTGATCGTCTTGCCAAATAAAATGAGTATCAATTGCCGTAATATTCCCTGGAGCAGCGGCAGCGACTTGAGCGTATAAAGCAAGTGTGATATCAAAATGATTATTGGAATGTGACCCCCAAGTTAGTCCCCAATCATTCAAAACACTAGCCATCCTCAAGCTACCGTTGATTCCCCAAAAATGGGGATCAGCGAGCACAATATCAACTGATTTCATCATTAAGGATGGATAAAATTGTTTCCAGTCTGTTGCAATCATATTTGTTGCAACCGGCATATTGGTTGCGTTCTTGTAAAAACTCATGATCTCGCGACCAGAAAAACCACTTTCGGGTCCACAAGGATCTTCTAAATAAGTTAACGCATGCCCATGCTTTTTGGTTAAATCAATTGCTTCTTGCAACGACCACGCGCCATTCGGATCAAGATTGATCCGTGCAGTCGGGAATCTTTCATGCAACGCTTCAACTGCCTGCATTTCTTCTTCACCGCTAAGCACGCCACCCTTTAATTTAAAGCTTTTAAATCCATAACGCGCTTGGGCAGCTTCGGCCTGCTTGACAATACCATCAATTGTTAAAGTCTCTTTACGTCTAACTTTACCCCAGACATCATCATCGTCATCGTGAATATAAGGTAAATCTGTTTTGCGATAATCAGCAATATAAAATAAATAGCCCAGCATTTCTACGGCATTCCGTTGACGACCATCACCGATAATATCACATAACGGCAGATTAAGAAACTTACCGTATAGATCTAATAGCGCACATTCAATCGCTGCTTCAGCATGAACGACATATTTTAAATTAGCTAAGTTTAATTGCTGCAACCCTTGGCCGCTATCATTTTTATCACGCCAGCCTTTTTGACGAATGTCATTCAAAATACGCCGATACTCAGAAATTTTCTGACCAATGATCAGCGGTCGATAACTCTCTAATGACTTGGTGATTGAGTCACCACCATGAATCTCGCCAATTCCCATTTGACCAGAGTCATCCGTTAACACAACGATATTACGTGTGAAATACGGATAATGAGCACCGCTTAAAGTTAACAGCATACTATCACGACCAGCGACGGGGTAAACCTTCATCTCTGTAATTTTTGGAATTATATTTGTCAATTAAATTTCCTCCTTTATCGTTTAATTAAAAGCGATGACAAAATTCAGTTTGTCATCGCTTTTTCATCCATATCAACACTAAAATTTAATTCTAGGTAATAGGTGCCGGGTTAAAAATACAAATATCATTAAATAGGCCCAGTTGTTCAGCCACTGGTTGAGCTCCACTAGCAACATCAATGATAAAGTTAAATAATTCAGTTCCAACTTCCTCGACGGTTTTATCGCCAGTCGCAATTGTTCCTGCGTTAATATCGATCAAATCTTGCCAAAATTCTTTCAGGTCAGTCCGTGAACAAACTTTAATTACTGGTGCCGCTTCTAGATTATAAGGTGTACCGCGGCCAGTCATAAAGACTTCCATTCCCATACCTGAAGCTAGCTGCATCGTACCGCAGACAAAGTCACTAGCTGGTGTTGCGTTAAAAACCAAACCGTGCTTAGTTGGGATTTCACCTGCACTAACAACTTGCGTAATTGGTGCTGCACCTGATTTAGCAATAGACCCCATTGATTTTTCAACGATCGTTGATAAGCCACCTGCTTTATTACCAGGAGTCGGATTAGCTGAACGATCAACGCCACCTTCGGCCAAATAGTTGTCGTACCAACTCATTTCTTTAGCTAATTTATCGCAATTAGGCTTGTCCGGAATACGTTGTGCAATAAACTCAACCCCATCACGAACTTCAGTAACTTCGGAAAACATAACAGTCGCACCACCACTGACCAATAGATCAGAAGCGTAGCCGGCCGCTGGGTTAGCCGTTACACCGGAAAAGGCATCACTACCACCACATTGCATGCCTACTGATAATTTTGATAATGGTAATTCCACTCGCTGACGTTGGTTAAGAATCTTTAACTTTTTTTCAGCCATAGCGTACAAGGATTTGAGAATATTTTGAAAACCATGTTCATTTTGCAATAAAATAAAATTATCATCAGTGATATCGGCCTCATCCATAACTCGATCAGGCGTTAGTTTTTCACAACCTAAACCAACTACCATTAATTGCCCACCGAAATTAGGATTTTTCATAATATTCCGTACAGCCCGAATTGGAATTTTTGCTTCAGGTGCGTCAATGGCAACGCCACAGCCGTAAGCATGACTAATGACGACAATATCATCTACGTTGGGGTATTTCGGTAATAAGTCTTGCTTCATTTTTTTGACCGCAACCTTCAGGATACCAACCACACATTGGACAGTCGTCTGAATACCAAGGATGTTGCGCGTCCCAGCATAATCGCTACCATCGTTGTCGTAGCCCATGAAGGTTGTCCGCGGTGGTTCAGGTAAATCGGCATCAATGTTAGTATTATAGGGCATATTGTGCAGCTCAGGTGACTTGGGCAAAACCAAACTGTCCTCGTTGATCCAGTCGCCAGCCTTAATATCTTCCTTTGCGTAACCAAGTACAACACCATAACGGCGTACAACACCCGCCTTGGGGATATCGATCAAAGCAACCTTATGTGCTTGCGGAATATCCTCATTGACTTGAATCGTATCAGTTGCATAATCACCTTTTTTTAAATCGTGAATCGCAATAGCAACGTTATCATTACTACGCATCATAACTGTATTTCTCATTTTTAGGCCTTCTAACTTTCTTGTCTAAAAGATCCAAATGCCTTAAAAGCGGTAAAGCCAGCATTTGCCACCAATGTTGCAATATCTTCTTTTGCCTGTTGAAACGTCATTGGACGATTAGTTGACGATAAGACTAAATCAAAACCAGCTCGATAAATCTCTTTGAGATCAGGACCAACACTGCCGACAATTGCAATCACCGGTAAATGATGTTGTTTAGCTAAGCGTGCCACACCAACCGGTAACTTACCGTGCAATGATTGCCCATCAATTTGGCCTTCACCGGTTATCACTAGATCTACATTTTCCATACGTTGGCCTAATTGCAGGATATTGATAATCTCATTAATGCCCGGCTTGATTTCCGCCTGACAAAAAGCCATCAGACCAAAACCAGTACCGCCAGCTGCGCCAGCCCCAGGTTTAATTGCATAATCTGTGTGCAATGTGCGTTCAACTAACTGTGCCAAACACCGCAAATTATTATCCAATGTCTTAACCTGTTCCACCGTTGCCCCTTTTTGCGGCCCATAGATTGCACTCGCGCCGTTTTCACCAGTCAGTGGATTATTCACATCAGATAAGCCAATAATTTGAGTTGTCTTTAATCGTGGATCAATGGTTGTCAAATCAATCGTTGTTAAATCACACAATGAATCAGCACCTTGTGCTAGCTCATTGCCTTTTTGATCATAAAAATGTGCACCCAATGCCTGCGCCATACCAACGCCACCATCATTTGTTGCACTACCACCGAGACCAACATAAATTGTGGCTACTTGTTGATCTAGTGCCGCCTTGATCAGTTGTCCAACGCCATAAGTGGTCGTTTTACACGCATCAAGTTGATCTTGAATCAACGTAATTCCGGATGACTCGGCTACCTCGATCACTGCAGTTTTTGCGTCTAATAATCCCCATGTTGCCTGTACTGGTGTTCCTAAGGGTCCAGTCACCTCTGTTTTCAACAATCGTCCACCAGTGGCAGCTACCATACTGCAAACAGTACCTTCACCGCCATCAGCAATCGAAATTGCATCAACTTTTGCGGTTGAATCAGCACATAAAATTCCTGCTGTAATATATTTAGCAATTTCTATCGAGGTAGCACTTCCCTTAAAGGAATCAGACGCTATAAGTACTCTATTCATAGCAATCCCTCGATTATAATTAATTTAGTTTAATTTATCCAATTCACGCTTAATATCTGCGTAAACTTTACCAGTGGAAGGTGTGCTTGGTAGAATCGGCTTGCCAACATTCAATCCCAGAATATTAGCCATATCCTTAGTTGCTACTGGGAAACTAGCTTCATTTTGAACCAAGCGTGCTGGATTCAACTTAAACTGGGCAGCACGTGAACCTTTGTAATCGCCTTGTTGAAATTTATCATAAATCGAGACAATCAATGGTGCTAACGCATTAGCTGTTGAGCAAACGCTACCATAAGTGCCTAAGCACAAACCTAGGTAAATCAATGTATCCTTACCAGTGAAAGTTCTAAATTCAATATCTTCTGTTAGGCGAATAATTTCACTTAATAAGGTCAAGTTGCCGCTTGAATCTTTCATTCCAACAATATTCGGTACCTGATGCGCTAAATCACTAATTAACTTAGCGGAGAGACCATAACCAACCCGTGGATTGTTATAAACTAGAACCGGCGTATCCGGAATTGAATCAGCAATTGTCTTATAATGCTGGAATAATTCTTCATCAGTTGGTGCTAAAAACATTGGTTGTAAAATTGAAACAGCATCAGCCCCAAGTTCAACAGCTTTTTTGGCTAATTTAAGACCACGACGAGTCCGAATTGGCCCCATTCCAAAATAGACTGGCACTCTGTTTGCCGCCTGTTCTTTGATTACTTTGAAACCATGTGCTAATTCATCATCATCAAACATATAGAATTCTGAATTACTACCAAAGGCGAGAATTCCTTGAACACCGCCTTCAATCACATGGTCAACGATCATCCGTAGTTTAGCGTCATCGATATTTTCTTGTTCATCAACTGGCGTTACGAGTGGAACGATGATTCCTTTGATTCTTGATGTATCCATTATTATTGCACACCTTTCTTACCTAGTTAACTATAGATTTAACGTACTAACGCAGGTTTTTTCGGATCAAATGACCAACCCGGAACCAGATATTGCATAGTCTTAGCATCATCCCGTGCCCCTAAGTTATTATCAAGATACAACTGGTGGGCTGCTTTGACCGCAGCTAAATCTATCTCCACACCCAAGCCTTCGTTAGTCTTAGGTACAGTTAATTGTCCATCCTTGATTTGATAAGGATTCTTAGTCAAGCTCTGCCCGTCTTGCCAGATCCAATGCGTATCGATCGCATAAATATCGCCTGGTGCCGCCGCAGCCGTATTAGCCACGATAGCTAGAGAAATATCAAAATGATTGTTTGAGTGGATCCCCCAATTCAAGCCAAAGTCATGGCATAATTGCGCCACACGAACGGAACCTTCCATTGTCCAAAAATGGGGATCGGCTAATGGAATAGAAACACTATTTAACGCAACTGCATGTTGCATTTGGCGCCAATCGGTATCGACCATATTAGTTGCCGTTGGTAAATTGGTTGCCTTACGAAACTCAGCCAAAATCTCACGTCCAGAGAAACCATCCTCTGCACCACAAGGATCCTCGGCATAAGTTAAAATTCCCTTTAACTCTTTAGCGTACTCAATTGATTCCGCTAACGACCAAGCACCATTGGGGTCAAGGTCTAACTTTGCATCAGGGAAAGCTTGGTGCAAGGCTTTAATTGCTGCGACTTCATCTTCGCCTGAAAAAACGCCACCCTTAAGTTTGAACGTTTTAAACCCATAACGCTTATAGGCTGCCTGGGCTTGACGTACAATTCCTTCCGGTGTTAATGCTGGCTGCCGGCGGACTGTTCCCCAATCATCACTGTCATCATCATCATGAATATAAGGTAAATCAGTCTTTGTCCAATCACCAACATAAAATAGATAACCTAAAACATCGATTTTTTCTCGTTGTTGACCATCACCTAATAAGGCAGCTACAGGAACGTGTAAATATTTACCTAATAAATCTAGAAAAGCCGTTTCAATTGCAGTGACCGCATGGATCATAATGCGTTGATCAAAAGTTTGTTGTCCACGACCACCAGCATCTAAGTAAGCAAATTGCTTTTGCATCGTTAATAAAATACTTTTGAATTGACTAATCGGTTGACCAATTACCAAGTCTTTGGCTTTCTCTAATAGCTCGGTTATTTTTTGACCACCCGGAACTTCACTAACCCCAATCTCATCTTTATCGGTGGTTAAAATCACAATATTACGGGTGAAGAATGGGCCGTGAGCACCACTCAAATTAAGTAGCATACTATCGTAACCAGCGACTGGGTAAACATCCATTTTAACAATCTTAGGTACCATCTTGATCATTCCTTCACTTTTATATTGAGAGAAAAAGGTGAAGTGCGTTTTACTTCACCTTCACTCAAATTATGCTATTTCTTTTGAATGGTGATATCGTTGATCTTTTCGTAATATTTAGCAATTGCAGAATGATCGTCTGAGCCATTACCATCATTTTTAACCACTTGTAAGATTTCCATAACTTCAGAAGTTAATGGTAAGGAAACGTTTAAGGAATGTGATGTATCTAAAGCATTTTGCAGATCTTTAATATGCAAATCAACTCGGAAACCAGGTGCAAAATCACGATTAACGATCTTCGGTACTTTAGCATCCATAACCGTGCTTCCAGCTAACCCAGTACGAATGGCACTGAAAACTAATTCAGGATCTAAGCCAGCTTTTTCAGCTAGAGAGAAACCTTCACTAACTGCCGCAATATTCAAAGCAACAATGACTTGATTGGCTAATTTAGTTGTATTACCTGCACCGACATCCCCAACATAAGTGACTGTGCCACCCATAATACCGAGAAGGTCTTTGAATTTGTCGAACGAAGCTTTCTTACCACCGACCATGATTGCAATTGAACCATCAATCGCCTTAGGTTCACCACCGGAAACAGGTGCATCTAGAAAATCGACATTTAATTTAGCTAACCGTTTTGCAAACCCTTGGCTAGCCAAAGGATTGATCGAACTCATATCAATGACTGTGTTACCAGCCACTAAACCTTCAGCAATGCCGCCCTCATCAAATAATGCGGCTTCAACATTTGGTGAATTTGGTACCATTGTAAAGATAACATCGGCATTTTGTGCAGCTTCTTTACCACTTTTGGCCGCTTTAGCACCGACATTAACTAATTCATCGATCGAGGCTTGCTTGAAGTCATAAACGGTTACATCTTCGCCAGCTTTAACTAAGTTTTTTGCCATTGGTTTACCCATGATTCCTAAACCAACAAATCCAATTTTTGTCATATATATGATCTCCTTTGATATTAATCTTTAATTTACATATTTATACTAATTCTTTGTACATTGATTAACAATGTTCATTGGTATAACATTTTGGTAGCGCTTTTGTGCAGATGCATTATCTGAATGTTCCCATCAATAAACCGATACCAATCCAGACAATGTTTAAAAGCCAAATTGGGATAAACGCAAACTTCATGTACTGTGGTAAATCAACTTCACCATTTGTCAAGTCAGTCCCAATATATAATTGCGGCTGGGCAATTGGTGTTAACATAGCACCCATGTTCATGAACAACGTTACGATAACGACATCCGCCGGAACACCATACGCTCGCATCAGGCCGATAACGATTGGCATTAAGACGTAATACCATGTATCGTTTGTAAAAACAAACATTAGTGGTGTACCAACAAGTCCAATAATAATGTAGATCCAAGGTCCCATTCCAGCAGGGATAATGCCTACTAAGAACTTGACCATTGATTGCATCATACCACTAAACTCCATGACCCCAACAACAACCCCAGATAACAGGATAGCCGGCATAACGGGGAACAATGAACTGGCATATTTTTTAAGTAATTTTACTTGTAGCTTCTGATCGTGAAAATTAATTTCTAAGGCAATGACTAACCCTAAAGCAAATGTGTAATAAGAAGGTACATCAGGAAAAGCACAGAGACAAACAATCACAACCAAAGTTAAAGCAACATTGATCCAGAATTTTTTTGGTTGAACTAATTCAGCATCTTCTTCAAAAACATCATCGTCATCCCCGCCAGCCTTAGCAGCCGCAGCAGCATCAATGCCTAATTTCTTTAAACGTCTTGTTTCCTTGAGACCAAGAAAAACGGCAATACCAAAAATTACGACGGTCAAAACAATTTGTGGTGGGAACAATTTAGCAAATAAATAATTAGTGCCGTTATCAATCTTAGGAATTAAAGAAGCACTCCGTAACATTCTGGCACTCCACGGAACATCGAAGGTGTTAATGATACCTAACGAAGTTAAGAAAACTAAAATAACAGGTTGCATTTTCATTTTCTTGTAAAACGGCAAAAGTAACGGTACTGTAATCAAATAAACAGAAGTAATACTAACATCAAGCCCAGTGATCATTGCAACAATAACCGTTAAAATCGCAAGCACAACAGGATTCATACGAACGCGACTCACAATACGCTTGACGATTCCACTAAATAATCCAGTGTCCGCCATCAACATGAAATAAGGCAACGAGAATAACATGATCAAGGCGACTGACGTAGTCATTGCTAGCCCCTTAGTCAGGTAGGTACCAATTTGTTTAACCGATGATCCAATAATAATAGCTGCTACTAGAGGAATTACCGTAAAAGAAAAAATTGTGCTAACTTTTTTCTTCATTAATAAGACCGTTATTAAAATCATCATTATAAAGCCAACGATTGCTTTATAATCCATGAAACTCACCCACTTTCAATATCTGTTAACTGTTTTTTGTGACATGATGAACATTAAATATCACGTTTAACCTGACTCGTCTTAATAAGAATACCAATTAGTGTATCCGCATACAATGTTCATTTGAACAACTTTTTGTAATTTTTTTGTTTAAATATTTAAATTTTGCTGCTAAAATGAACACATAAGTTCGTTTATATTGTGCATAACTAATCAATCATTATTAAACAAATTAAATTTAATTCTATTGTTTTAAATTGCTGGATAAGCATTCTTTCAATAAACTAATTAATTTTTTCAGCAGGAGATGGCAAAATATGAAATTAGAATCAGAACTTGCTCAGTCAATTGTCAATAAAATGATGAGCAAAATACCCTATAATATTAATATGATGGACGAAAATGGTTACATTATTGCTAGCGGTAGTTCCGAACGCTTAAATACATTACATGTTGGTGCACTTGACGCAATTCGGCAAAAAAAAACATTGATCATGGAGCGCTCTCACGGGGAAAATGGTCAACCAGGTGTCAATATGCCTGTGCATTTTAACAAAAACATTATTGGCGTTATCGGTATCACTGGTGAACCAAAAGAAGTAGTTCCCCTAGCTTCACTACTCAGTACAGCCACTGAATTATTACTTAATCAAAGCTACGCTAATCAACAAAAATTAATTAGTGAGACTTATTTTAATCGTTTTTTATATCAATGGGTGCAAGTTAAAAATGCCTTAGAAAAAAATCAATCATTATTGATTGACGCACAAAAACTAAAAATTGATATTTTTCGTAATCGCTATGCAATCGTAATCAAAGGTCGCCATCTATCTAATTTTCCTGTTGATACTTCTGATTTTAAGCTTCTGATTGCTTCCAATAATTTGATCATTCTGACTGAATACGTTGGTAATATTGAAAAATACAAGCATAGTTGTCAAAAACATAAATTAGACATTGGCGTTGGTCAAAACACGACCAGAATTGGCATATCGGTTGCCGAAGCACAAAAAGTTATTGAACTTAGGCATATCCTACACAACAGCGAATTCAAGTATTATAAACAGGTTCGTTTGATTGATAAATTATTATCCAGTAATCTGCCACTTGATCCATTGATTAAACGCTTTGCCAGCATTAATCAAACCACAGCTGGCCAAGAGTTATTACAAACATTAAATGCATTTATCGAAAACAATGGCAATATATCAGAAACTTCAGCTTTTTTACACATTCACCGTAATACGCTGAATTATCGGCTTAAAAAGATCAAAGATGACTTACAACTAGATCCGCATAATTATCACGATTTATTTCATCTGTATATTGGATCACTCTATTTTGCCAAGTTTGTATATGAACAAGGGAAATGATTTATTTAATGGGTGTAAGCACCTAATAATTAACCGTTTTTAAACGCAAATCGACCCTATCCCACCATTTTCTTGGGCTAGGGCAATTTTATTTCTTGTATTACGCGTGGTGCTAGTTTGTAACATTTAGAAATTTAACAAAAAAGTCCAACCCAGTTAGACTCATAAGTGACAAAACTTAAAAGGAGTAATAACTGTGTTGAACCACCTCAAGTTTAAGCAAAATCGTCACGAATTACAAGTTAGTTTCCATTACTTTTACCAGTTATGTTCATTGCTTTATCAGCGTTATTGTCCGCGTAGCGTCATTGAGCGGCGCAACGTTGAACATACTAAAATTACTGATATTAAACTTTTAGCTTTACTGTGCTTACAAGTCACACTGGGAATTCAATCGCAACGCCGCTTCTATTATCTGATGGCAGCGTTTATGCCGCGGCAAATGGTGGTATCACGTTCACGTTTCAACCGCCGCGCGCAACAATTACTGGCAGTAGTCAATGCCATTCGCTCAGGTATCACTAAGGATTATGCTCATTCGGGCGACCTAGCGATTATCGACAGTTTACCCAACCCACTATGTGCCAAAGTTCGTAATTTCAGAGTTAGAATTTTTGCTGGGAAGGCCAACATTGGCTATAATGCCACCAAGAAAATGCCATTTTATGGGTTTAAAACCCACATGGTCGTCACGGCTAATGGCTATATTCTGAATTATGTGATCACGGCAGCCTCAGTTCATGATGCTAAGGTAGCGCCTGAGCTAATTAGCGGTTGTCCTTGTCCCAATATTTTGGCCGATGTTGGTTATGTTGGGAAAAAACTCAAGACCAGTTTTAGGGCCCTAGGCTATAACTTATGGACGCCTTATCGTTCTAATATGAAAGGTGCTAAACAGCATAATAAGCGTCAACTCAAGGCGTTACGGCGGACAATAGAGTCACGCTTTTCAATTTTAGCCCAGCAATTTGGGATTGAAACCAATCTCACCCGTAGTCTATTTGGTTTTCAATTAAAGATTGAATTGACGATATTGGTATACAATTTAGGCTTTTTTGATTTTATGACGAACTAGCACCACGCATTATAAATATATATAGAAATTTTGTAATTCCGTTTTATTTATAGAAGATTAGCTAAGGTATATCTTTCGCAAACTTGCAATATTCTTATCAGACACTTTCAAGTACTCGCGCAGATAATAATTAATTCCTCCCCATTGAGAATTGATATAATTGATAGCGCTTTGTAAATAAGCTACATGCACGGTAAGTCGATCTCGAACATTCTTAATAACATTTTCATTTGCCTGAGCTTCATAAAATTTATTAATTCGGCTGTTCACTCGTTTTAAAATGAATTGATTAGTCAATAAATAATCATTAATAATTGTTTTATGAGATACACCCAAGGCTGATAATATTAAATAAGTAGCAAAACCTGTTCTATCTTTTCCAGCACTACAGTGGAAAAGTAATGCTTGGTTGTCTAGATCATTCGCCAATAATAATTTAAAAAACTGCTGATAAGCTCGTTGAGCAGAAGAAGATATCACTAATTTTTTATAAACACTTAGCATTCGACTGTATCCAACATTATCTGGCTTGTTTTTAAAATACATAATGACTTTACTTACTGAATCCTCATAAGCATCCTTAACAATATTAGTATCGTTTGATTCCGGCATTTCATCAAAAACCGGAATTCTATAAGTTATCGCATCATTAGGAATTATATCTGGCTTAGTACTTATTTCACTGTTAGTCCGGAAATCAAGAATATATCGTACACCGTATTCCTGTAGAAAGTTGAGTTCGTCTTCAGCTAATTTATCTAGTGCCCCTGCACGGATTAACTTGTGTTTTTTTACTTTCTTACCATCCATAGTAAAATAACCGCCTAATTCCCTAAAATTATAGCCGTTACGAATTTGTAAACTTTGATTTTCCTTTTCAAACATAACTAAAATTCCCCCCTTAAAAAAAGCCACTCTTAGTTGATAAAAGAGTGACTTAATATTTATATACGTTTGTTACTTTTTAGCAAACTGTATACGTCGTTGTTTATTTTGCCCATAATAAGCATTTTTCCCATGTTTACGATTATAGTGTTTATCTAGTAAATACTGCGGAACCTCAATATTTGCATGAGTGAGTGTTAATGCATGATAATCCATCTCTGCTACAACTTCTAATACTTTAGCATTGTAGACTGCCTTATCTGGTGTAGATCCCCATGTGAAGGGACCGTGTTGTGATACCAAAACACCCGGAACGGCCTCAGGATCAATATTATGATCCTGAAATGTTTTTACAATAACTTTTCCAGTATCTTCTTCATAAGCATCTTGAATTTCCGTTTCTGTTAAGGGTTCTGACACAGGAATATCACCGTAAAAGGTATCTGCGGCTGTTGTATTAAGCGCCGGTATGTCCATGTTGGCCGAGGCAAACGCAACTGCCCAGGGTGAATGTGTATGCACAATCCCACCAATCTTAGGAAACTTATTATAAAGTACTGTATGGGTAGGGGTATCACTTGAGGGATTCATTTTTCCTTCAACAACCTCTCCTTTTAAATTGACAACAACCATATCTTCAGGCTCTAGATTCTCATAAGCGACACCGGATGGTTTGATTACAAACAATCCCTGCCTACGATCAATACCACTAACATTTCCCCATGTAAATGTAACTAAATTCAGTTTGGGCAACTGCATATTAGCCTCATAAACTTGTTTTTTTAATGACTCAAGCATGAATTTCCTCCTGTTCTATTCCAATATCTGCAAAAATACCATCGAAAAATGCCTTGGCCTTTTTAACGGCTGTAATTGGATCATTGGTCTTCTCCGTCCACATTTCAATAGTGAAAGCTCCATTATAATTCAATCGTTTTAACGTTCGTAAACATCCAACAAAATCAACAGTTCCTTCTCCAAAAGGAACATCCCGGAATTGCCCTTTGCTAATTTTTGTTACCGGCTTCGTATCCTTTAAATGCACCGAAACAATACTATCAACGCCACGTTCTAATTCTTGACCAACATCATTTTCTGGCCAGGCCGTTAGATTGCCAAGATCCGGATAAGTCTGTAGCCACGGGCTATGAATTTGTGTTTTAATATAATTTACTTTACTTAAGGAATTCAGAAAGGAGTCATCCATTGTCTCTATATCAAGCATAACCTCTTTACTAGCAGCATATGCTACACCTTTCATTAGGTTTTCAATAAAATATTCGCGTGATTCAATAGATTTTGCCTCATAGTAAACATCATATCCTGCCAATTGAATATTACGAATGCCAATATTACTGGCCAAATCAATAGCCTGATAAAGCATTGTTAATGACCTTTTACGTATAGTGGGGTCAGTTGAGCCTAATGGATAACGCCTATGACCACTCAACATCAAAGTATGAACTCGAACACCCGTTTGCCAAATAGCATCACGTAGATCTGCTTGTTGTTTTTTAGTCCAATTAAGTCGTGCCAAACGCTCATCACTTTCATCTATCGAAAATTCTAAGAAGTTAAAACCTAATTTTTTAACTAATTGTAAACAATCAACCCATGATTTTGTTTTTGGTAATGCTTTTTCATAAATACCAAGTGAATTCATTCTGGCTACCTTCTATTCTCTAAATCTCTTCAATCACAAACAGATTACCTCTCATTAATTCCAATACTTCTTGATCTCGTCTTTCAACTTTTTTGCCGCAATATAAGGATCATCGGCCCCAGTAATTGCACGTCCAGCAATAAAAGTAAATACAGGAACACCTTTAAATAACTTGATTGTGTCCACGTTTAAGCCGCCAGTAACGGAAACCTTAAAACCTAGATCAATTAGCTGTTTAACAACTTTAAGATCTTTAGGCCCCCATACTTCGCCAGCAAGTAAAGCATCACGGCTTTGATGATATACGGCCTGATCAATACCAGCCTTACGCCACGCTTTCGCCTGTTCCCAAGTCCAATCACCATAAAGTTCAACTTGTAAATCAGACAATTCTTTTTTAGCGGATTTCATGGTTGGAATCGTTGCAGCACAAATCACTGTCATCCAATCTGCGCCAGCCTCACGACTATTTCTAGCAACTGTCCCACCCGCATCTGCACATTTAGTATCTGATACAACAATTTTATCAGGAAACATTTTACGCAAACACTTAATTGCAACATTACCTACTTGTAATTGTAAAATGGTACCCGCCTCAACAACATCTACAGCCGGCCCTGCCTGCTTCACAATTCCCAGTGCATCTTCTAAAGTATTTTGATCTAAAGCAATTTGTAAATTTGGTACATTCATATAAATGATCTCCAGTCTTTTAATTTATAGAATCCGGCAACTATAAGTGTACAATACTAACCAAAATCAATATTAATATCTAAATCATGAACTTTTTCCTGCTTTTGGTCTTCTTTAATTTTTGGTTTAATAATTGATAAAATAATCCCAGTAATACTTGCACCAATTAATAGTGCTGCCAAATAAAGTAATGGGTTGCTAGCAACTGGTATTGTAAAAATACCCCCTGATAATAGTGGAACTGTGACTCCCCAAGTCAGAATAAGTCCATGAGCAGTTCCCGATCCAAGTACAACCGCAGGAACTACTCTGACTGGGTCCTCGAAAGCAAATGGTAGTGCCCCTTCAGTCACCTGACACATTGACATAATAATAGCAGCCTTAGCATTTTCACGATCTGCTTTTGTGTATTTTTTAGGCGAGAACAATAGTACAGAAAGTGCAATACCTAATGGAGGAGCCATTGCAGCAACATTTTTACCTGCTGCTGGTCCCCACACACCAGAAGTCGCAAAAGCGGTTACAATTGCAAACGCAACTTTATTAACAGGACCACCCATATCAAAACCAGTCATACTACCGAGCATAAAACCAAGTAAAAACTTTGATCCATGATTCATTCCAAGAAAGAAAGTAACCGCAACCTTCGTCAGGGCCGCTAGTGGTGGACCGATAACATACATTACTATTAAAGTTTCTAATATACCCCCGACTAATGGAATAATAACCAACGGAATCATCGTCTTTATAGTTTTAGGAACATTTAGATTATTAAAAAATACAACAACTATACCTGCTAAAAGACCACAAAGAATACCACCAATAAAACTAGCATTAACAACTGTTGATAAATATCCACCTAATAATCCAGGTGCAATTGCAGACTTTCCTGCAATTGAATAACCAATACCAGCCGCCAATACTGCAATCATCATCGCTGAACCAGCACTACCTGCTTGTAATAAATAGTATCCGACCGTTCCTTTGACATCAGTATTTCCAATAATACGCCCGATAGCAGTACAAAATCCCATCATGATAATTACAGGAATCATAAACGACAGGCCGCTTAGAAAGTGACGTTTTAAAGCTTGACCGGTGAAGATTTCCTTATATTGTTTTAACATCGGATTCACTCCTACTTTTGATAAATCAAGATAATATTATTTAGCGGCTGCTAATTTTTTTTCAATAGTTTTCAACAAACTTTCAGGCGTTTGAATTGCGGTATTAGTTGGAACTTTAACTACAGGTTTACCCTCAAAACGTTCCATTCCTGTAACTGCAACATCAGCTGCCACAATAACAACATCCGCATTCTTAATATCCTCATCTGTCAATTTATTTTCAATACCTGCACTTCCTTGAGTTTCTACGTGTCCCACAATTCCTAAATTTTTGGCAGTACTTAATAATTTTTCCCGTGCCATATAGGTGTGTGCAATACCAACTGTGCATGCTGTAATTCCAATAAAATTCATGTTACATACCTCCTGCATTTTGTAGAATCTTTTTAAAAGAGACTATATCATTTTCACAAAGTAATTTATCCTGAACTTCTTTATGAGTTAACGCCGCTGAAAGTCGTGATAAAATTTTAAGATGTTCAATATTTCTATCTATAGTAGGAACAACTAAAAGGAAAATCAACTTAATAGGCTGATTATCTAAACTTTCCCACACTAATCCATCATTAGTCTTTAAAACCGCAATTGCGGCCCGATTTACTACGTCAGACTCTCCATGTGGAATTGCAATACCATTTTCCATTCCTGTTGGTCCAATTGCTTCACGTTCTTGGACTGCTTGATAGAACAGAATCTTGTCACTTACTACATTATTTTTTTCAAGTTCTTTGCAGAGCTCCTTTAGCGCCTCTTCTTTGGTTCTAGCCTGTGAATGAAGATTAATATTATTTTGAATTAAGTCGCTCACTTTATCACCAACTTTCAATTATTTGTTATATGCTGTTCCATGTTGACCGCACGCTTAGAACCGTCATATCTAACTAGGATGGTCAATGGGTGTGTAAGTGAATAACGATTACCTGAAATCTTCTTCACTTGTTTTTTTCTATTAATCATAAGTAAAATATCATGATTTACATATAAATACGTAAAATACAATATAAAGTAACCAATCAAGACAATTACACCCATAATTAATTGATTACTTATACATAAAACTAGACCACCAATAATCAGTAAAATTCGTAAATAACTAATTAACGGATTCCATATATAAGCAGTACATCTCTGGTATTGCTCACGTCTATACCAATAAAAGATTTTATGCTTTCGGTTTATAGCCACCCACTTCCTTTCTAAGAGAGTTAATGATACGCGCACTGAAAGTATCACTAGTCTGTGTTCTTTGCCGCATAACCAAAGATATTCCAATCGTTGGCACTGGAATATTGTACTCAATTGCAGCTTTAACTGCATCAGCACAAGCAGAACTGGAATGGATAATCGTGTCTACGTCATCCAAACTTGCATTTTTAGTCAAAGCATCATACATAAGGTCCATCAACCATCCCCGTATAACCGCTGATTTACTCCAGTTATGTGCAACATCTTTGAGATCATAATCAAATGGACTTGAATGCAATAGGTCAAAGCCTTCTCCTAAAACTTGCATTTCAGAATGTAGAATTGCATTATGAATAATCTTTAAATAATGCCCGCTTCCAGATTTGCCAGTATATAATAGCCCATTTGATGCAGCAATGTCCTCCAGCAGTGGTTCAATAGCCTTATAGGCTGTATAGTCACCGCCGACCATGAAACTAGCACCATGCCTAGCACCATAAGTACCGCCTGAAGTCCCAACATCCATAAAGAGTACATCTTTTCCCTTGAATTCTTTTGCTTGTTTAACTGAATCCGTATATTTTGAATTTCCACCATCAATAACAATATCTCGTGGAGAGAGTAAAGATTTTAATTGTTCTAAAACTGAATTAGTAATCTTACCAGCAGGTAACATTACCCAAATAATTTTACGCGCATGTTCAGATTTTAAATCATCTAAATTAACTAATGTTTTGATTCCATCCTTTTTTGCACGTGATAATATTTCCTGATTTGTATCAAACCCCACTACTTCATGCTTATGATCCTTCATATTTAACGCTAAATTGTATCCCATTTTTCCAAGACCAACTAAGTAAATTTTCATAAACTTTATTCCATCCTTTCATATTTTGCTTATATAAATTAATATTTGATATCTCTACTGAGACTCAAGCTATTCAAAAAACTTGGTCATAATTCGAATAATTTCATTTGAATTATTTGAATCAATAATTTTGTTCATTATTGAAACTGAAGAAATTAATTGATTAAATTCGTGATAGACTGTATCCAACGATATTTTTTTAACATCAAGCTTACTAAAACCCATAAAGAAAACTAGCCTAACAGTTCCTTCACCCCAAGATATCCCCGTCGGATTAATCAACATTGTGATTCCAGAATGCTGAATAAATTGACTTTCCGCATGAGGAATGGCGGTAAAATGATTTTGTAAGAGCGTTGATGCTATTTTCTCCCGATCAAGTGCAGATTTAATAACCCCTTTTGTTGCATAGTTGCTTTCAATAAGTAGATTTCCGATTTGTTGAATTGCATCCTTTTCATTTCTTACTTGATTGCTAATCAGTATGAAATCCCTGTTAATAAAGTTCAGCAACCGACTGTGCGTTAGTTTCTTTTGAAGACGAATTTGCTCAATTTCTCTACTGAGTAGTAACCTTTCTTTTTCATCAAAAAATGGACGCATTATAATAACTCGCTTAGTGTCTAATTCCAGTGGAATCGTACTGATAATTAAGTCTTCATCAGGAGTTTGCTCGAAAATATCGGCAACTGATAACACTCTTGTGATATTTACGTCACCAGCAAAATAACTATTAATTCTCTGCGTTAATAATCTTGCTGTACCAATACCAGTGCTACAAACGATTACAATAGAAACCTCCAACCCCTTTGCTTGCTGCTCACGTTGTCTCTCTAGATAAGCTTGAAAGTGAAGAGCTAAGTAAGCGATCTCATTTTTATCTATAGAAACTTGAAAACTTATCTTTATTCTCTGTGCTAACTCAAAAGCCAGTTCAAAAGCTTGCGGATAAAGCTTAATAATCTCAGAAGTATACGGATTTGTTGCTTGTAACCCAACCTGAAAACGATGAAGGGCCGGTTCTAAATGAACGATTAAATCACTAATAAGCCGTGCATCGTAATTAGTTATATTCTGCTTTAAAAAACTATTTAAATCAGATAGTTCGTTGCTTGCTGATGTTGCACCATGAAAATTTTCAGGCTTAACAACCCCTTGCTTTGCAGCAACAATGTGAATATTTAAATATTCACACTCAGTCTGAGGAATGCGTATTTTGAATTCCTTTTCCAACATTCTAGTAAGAATTAAAGTTTCATGATAAATATTTCGCCTATTACTATCACCAATTTTTAAAAACTCATTATTTTTAATACGAATAGTTGAAATACAAATATGAATTAGCAATGACTGATACTGATACTCAGTAAATGTAATTTGAGTCTCAGCCTGTAATCGATTCAAAATCTTCTGAACCTGTTTCAACGTGTTCATATCAATAAAATCATTAAATCCAGAAGGAAGCGTTACAATACGAGAATCTGCCTTAACTGATTCCATCCAATAATGCGAAATGATTTTACTAGCAGCATCCCGCTTTTTTCGTTCGTTCCCCCTGATTGCAACACCATTTCTACCGTTTTGCATGATTAAATCAATTTTATTTAAACTAGCTTTTATATTTTTAATATCACGATCCATAGTGCTTCGACTAACATAAAATTGCATACATAAGTTATCTAAAGTTATCTCTTTTTCATTCATCAAAAGAGATAACATGATGAGATTTCTCCGTCCTTCCGTATCAAGGCTCAGATACTGTGTATCACCTGACAATAATGTATTAAGCGCGGAAAGATCTCCTTCAAAATAAATACCAACATTACGTTTACGGATTAATTTAACACGTCCTTTTGGAAGAAGTTCAGATACTGTATCTAAATCAGCAACAATACGTTTTCTAGATACATTTAAGAAGGACATTAACTCTGGATAATGAACAAGTCCATGGACATAAATATAAGCTATTGTGCGCTGAACATCCTTACTAAACTTATCCTTCTTGGGCATTGTAATCGTCCTCCCTTGACCACATTCTTAGTATAAAATATTTCAGTATCAATAAATACACCATTAAGGGGACTTATATAAATCCCAAATTGCAAGAACAAATTAGCCACACGATAAATCCTATTAAATCAGTATTTTCATTAATATTCATATTTTATGGACTTAACTTAACCGGCGGAAGCAGCGGAGAAAAGCTCTTTGGGTGTTTGATAGCCAGTTTGCTGGCGCGGTAAATTGTTTAGCTTTGACTCAACTGCTTGGATATCATGAGGACCCAAAATATCCATGGATAGACCCTTGGGTACGTCGCGGCGGATCATTCGATTATGCGCTTCGTTAGTCCCACGCTCAGAGGAACGATATGGATGGGCATAATAAAGGTCAGCGACACCGGTAAGTACAGCGCCAACTTCCGAGAACTCAGCGCCATTATCGGCAGTAACTGACTTCATGATTGATCCGTATTCTTGACAGATCTTGGCCAGCTCATAGTTGACTGAATCGGCATCACGACCATCGATCAAACGTAGAATTTGGCAGCGGGATTGACGCTCGATCAGCGTTAAGATCACACTCTCTTGACCGTTGCGCTTGCCCACCACGGTGTCCAATTCGAAATGGCCGAACTCTTGGCGCTGGTCGATACTTTTAGGCCGTTCATCAATACTCCGTCCGGCCAGACGCTTGTGCTTGATCGAGTGATGATGTTTAGCACGGTGGCGCGTTTTTTCGAGTAGATCAAGATTACGGACTTCAAGTAACTGGGCATCAATATAGTGGTATAGCGTCTTGGTCGAGACCATCTCCTCAGGTTGATATAAGCCTTCAAGTTTGGCCCGTCCTACTGCTGCATCAGGCGACCAACCATCTTGACGCAAATGAGTCGTAAAATAGTCGATAAAATCAGCGACACCGACGAGTTTCAAAGGTCGATGACAGTGGGCTCGATTAGCTTCGTACTTAGCTTGTGCTGTTTCTGGTGAGTATACAGCGTAATATTGGCGTTGACCATTCACTTTTTTTACTTGGTCGATCTCGCCGCGGCACAATTCATTATTAATTGTTTGATGACAAACATTAAGCGCTCTGGCAATTGCACGATTGGAATAGCCTTGGCTGTGCAGCGTAGCAATTCTGCCTCGTTCAAACGAAGTTAGGTGCTGACCTTTTTTTCTGACTGTGGTATTCTGTTCTTGCATCAAGACAATAACCTCTTTCATTGTTTGTGTAGGAACATCAATGATAACAGAGATTTGTCTTGGTGTTTTTTATTTTATCAATTAGCTAAAAGTATTTGGCTAACTTGATTATAAAACGCGCGGACTTATATAAATACCATAAATCCAATCATAATTAGTTTTTTGAACCTTATTAGCATTACGCATGAATTATAATATATTACTTATTTGTAAACGGCGGTTATTTTTACACCGCCCTTGACACTTATTCACTAAAAACCATTTTATTAATACAATTAAAGGGTCCATTCAATATAAACCCAAATTTACATAATATTAGCCTGAATTATTCACCATAAGTTCTCCAAGTACAGTGTCACCCCGGTATCATGGGCGGTACTGTGTTTTTTATTTTTCACCTTTTTAGTGCAGAAAAAGAACCTCCGATTTGGTATAGTTGATTCACCACAAGTCAGCTATCCACCCAAAGAAAGAGGTCCTTCTCATGGCAACTTTACCGGAAAAACGAGTTAATTTCAATCCTAAATTACATATTTCGCACACTGGTGGTGAACTTTCCACTGATGCTGGGCTAGTGTTGGTCAAAGAATTAATGGCGCAACTCAATTTCACGACCTTAGCGTATCAATTAGTCCATTTTGATGACCAGCGCCATTACGCTCGTTACAGCAACGTTAGTCTACTAGAGCAGGTCGTGCTGCAGTTGATCGCCGGTTACCCGGCCGATCTAGCTGCCACCAGTTTGCGCAATGACCCCACATTTAAATTACTATTGGCACAACCGCAATTGGCCTCACAACCGCCGTTATCCCGTTTTTGGCAACGCTGTGACGAGCAGACCATCACCTCATTACAAACGTTGAATCAAGCATTGCTTGACCAAGCGTGGACTGGCGCCAAGCAACAACAGCTGATCCTCGATATTGACTCGACTCACGCCGATACTCATGGTCATCAGGAAAAAACGGCCTTTAATGCGCATTACGGTACCACGGGTTACCATCCGCTGGTCGCTTTTGACGGGCAAACGGGCCACTGTTTAAAGGCTCAATTGCGCCCAGGTAATGTTTATACCAGTACGGATATTGCCCCCTTTATCACACCACTACTACGTAAGCACCCAATAAACGACCGTAATCAAAAGCAGCGCTACTGATCCGAAACTTTTTGGTTCGAATCAGTAGCGCTGTTTAGTTTTAAATTAGCCAATGGGCTACGCTTGTTGATCACGCCAAACCTTTTTGTCCGGCACTTGTCGCCATGGCAAACAAGCTACCAGTTCTTCCTCAGTTGGAAAAACTGGTAGTTGCCCTAATTGATCAAGCAGGTATTCGAGATACTGCCGGGGATCCAAACCATTAGCTTTCGCGGTTTCAATCAAGGTCATCCAAATCGCGTTAGCCTGTGCCCCTGCAGGACTGGTGGCGAAAAGCCAATTCTTGCGCCCAATCACGAAAGACTTCACATTTCGTTCAGTGGCGTTATTGCTTAGATCAATTTCACCGTAATCGAGCACACGATCAAGTGCAGACCGTTGGTTTTGGGCATAGGTCAAAGCACGACCTAAACGTGATTTCGAGGTAGCCACCGCTTGATCACACCACTGCCAAAATTGCTTGATCACTGGCTTTAATTGTTCCTGGCGCAGTTCTTTGCGCTTGGTCGGCGTTAGATCACGCCAGCCCCGTTCTAGGTGAAACATTTGATCAAGCAATTTTAAGGGTGCCGTTATCGTCGGTTGTCCCTTGATCTTGCAGGCATCATCGAAGAATTTTCGCCGCACATGCGCCCAACAACCGACCCGCGTCACCGTCGCGCCCAGTAGATTGTAACCAGAATAACCGTCATATTGTAGGACACCCGTAAAATCACCATAAAGTTGTTGGGCAGTTTTGCCGGCACGATTGTCGCTATAGGTATAATAGACAACTTGATGCGCAGCTAAGCGAATACTACGAGCCACCCAGATATAAGACTTACTTTGTGCAGTTTTACCCACTTCACGCAAGACTTGAAATGGCGTCTCATCACCTTGCAGGTAAGGTTGCGTTAATAATTGTTCGTGCAGTAACGTATACAGCGGTTGAACAATCGTCGCTGCTTTGATCACCCAATTCGTCATGGTCGTTTCACTTAAAATCAAACCAGCCCGCCGCCAGGCTTTCATTTGACGATAAAGCGGTGTCCCTAAGGCATATTTTTGGTACAACAACTCAGCGACTAACGATGAGGTCGCTAAACTATGGGGGATCAGCGCCTGCGGCGCAATCCCCTGATATAAATGTGATACACCATCATCGGTTTCACAAACGGCACATTTATACGTTTGTTCAAAGATCTGTTCGCAATAGAGGCGACCAGGAATTTGATGCACGACTTCACGCACAAAGTGCTTGCCCATTGGTATCAGTTGATGACCATGATCGCAATTCAAATTTTCCCGGCGAATCACGGTAGTCTCAATTGGTAGATTGGGATCAACTGATTCGCAACGCCTACGCTTTGGCTTACGGACAACGGTCGTTACTGTCGTTTCGCTTTGGTTCCCAGTTTGCTCTGGGTCGGTAAAAACCCCACTGTCATCTGCCAACAGGGATAACTGGTTAGGATCAGTTATTTTTTCCGAACGCTTGCCAAAAAGTTGACGCTGAAAAAAAGCGAGTTCTTCCGTCAAAGTTTGCACTAGGCCCTGTCAAGTTGACAAATGAAATAATATAAAGTTGAATCTGTTTCTAAGCGGCTTCACTCCAGTATTCATCTGGGGTGAGGCCGTTTCTTTGTGCTGAGCGATTGTGGTGATTGAAATATTCGATTCCTTCCTCAACCAGTCTCACAAGCTCTTCGCAAGTCTTTGCTAGTGGATGGCGAGCCATCCACCGTAACTTGAATTCGTTCCACCAGCGCTCCATTGGTGCATTGTCGTATGGTGTTCCTGGTCGAGACATGCTACGTGTGACGTTGTAACGACCAAGAAAGTTGTTGAAGGCACCAGAGGTGTAGGCTGATCCTCGATCAGTGTGAACCAATGGGTGGACGTCACCAGAAGCCTCAAAGGCTCGTTGGAAAACCTCGATTTCTGCTGCTGATGTTTCAGTAGCGCTCAAATTGTAGGACAACAAACGTCGGCCGTAGAGATCAAGGACGCCACTCAAGCGCACCTTATACTTATTATTTACGCCGTAAGTCAGTTCCGTCGAATCGGATAACCAGACCTGATTAGGACTGTCGACGTCGAAGTTCTGATTGAGCACATTGTCTTGAATGTGCTGTTCGTTCTCCTTATGTCGACTGTGCTTCTTGACCCGAATTTGACATGTCAAGCCAAGCTCCCGCATCACACGACGTACCATCTTGAAAGTAACGGGGAAGTCAATTAGTTCATCATGTTGAAGATTCACTAAAAGATTCCCAGCACCGATACCTTGATGATGAAAATCAAACCAGTATTGTGTCCGTTCCTTGAGCTGACGATTACGGGTTTCCCAAGCAGTTTCTTCTCGATTTAACCCTTTGTAGTAAGCCTGCCGGCTTACACCGACAACGGCCAACAGCGTAGATACTGCACCGCGCTTGCCTTGACTGACCTCATTAATTGCGAAGTAAGACAGTCGATGTTGTTTACTCACCCCCTGCGCTGGAGTTCCAGCAATTTTTTTGCGAATGCCTCCACAAGCTCTTTGTCTGCGAGCTGTGCTTTGAGCTGCCTGATTTCAAGATTGGCTTTATCGAGTTCAGTCAGTTCAGCTTGTTCTTTGTGATGGCCACGGTTGTCCACGAGTGCCTCATAGCCGCCGTGTTCGGCCTTGATCACCCATGAACGTGCTTGTTGATAAGAGACTTGGAAGTGTTCAGCGGCCTCTGTGTATGAATGCTTCAGCTTGGTGACATACTCGACAATTTCAATGCGTTCTTCCAAGGTTGTTTTACGACTCATAGTGGGAACCTGCTTTCTGGACGGCGACGCCGTCAAAGGTTTATCCCCATTATACTTGTTCACCCAGTCTACGACTTGCTGCGATCCACGAAGTCCAAACTTATTTGCAAGTTCATCAAAGGTGCCTTCACCTATAAGATATGCATGGACTACTTTAAGTTTGAGTTCTTTCGAATAGTGTTTGTTTTTCTTAGCCTCCTTTAGACCATTAATTCCATCACGGGAGTATCGATCTCGCCAACGTTCTAGCGTCTTGTGATCAATGCCATGACGATTGGCCACCGGCCGTAGTCCAGTTTTTGATTGGGTAAGTTCCTTTAAGATTGCTAATTTTTCGAGTACCGTATGTTTAGATCTGGGCATACAAAAATCCCTCCATAGTTGTTAGATGAATTATTGTATTTCATCTGACAACCATAAAGGGATTATCGCAGTTTGAACGGTTGTCGTCAAGGTCTTTATTTCTTTGAGTAACTCACGATTCTGCGCTTGGGCTTGCTTGAGTTGTTCGACGGTCGTTGCCATGGAATCGCCTTCATTCACTAGGATTGTCCTGAGTGTACCATGATTAGTCAGCTAGGCCTAGCTTTTTTTGGTGGGTTGGTCTGATGCACGGTTGCTTCAAGCCCCCAGCCAGATAATAAACGGTGTAATTGTTTGGCGTGTAGTCGTTTCACCTCATTTTGATTGGTTGGCCACTGCAGGCGGCCATTTTCGATTCGTTTATAAAGTAAGAGAAAGCCATCACCGGCCCAATATAGGGCCTTAAAACGATCTTTACGGGTACCGCAAAAAAGAAATAACGCCCGGCTGTAGGGGTCAAGTTCATATTGATCAGTGATCGTAGCGGCTAAACCATCGATTCCACGCCGCAAGTCAGTTTTGCCACAAATCAAATAAATACCCTTGAGTTGGCGTAAATCAATGAGCATCAGTGAACACCGCCTTGACTAAGGCGTCTAAAATATACCCATTGATATGATTGTAAACAATAATTGTTTCGTGTTCATTACGTTTGATTTGAAAGGCCTTTGACATTGGATTTGGCTGTCGCTGGCCGTCATCCAGCTTAACTTGAACGATTTCTGGTTTATTGAGCATAGAAAACACCTCACCATTTCTTATGATGAGGCTATCATACCGCGGCTGATACGCTATTTATAGTCGGTCTGTTATTGGGTGCTTACGATGTTACGCATTATATATGTGATGATTCAAACTGGCGCAACTTACCGGGAATATCAAAAAAGTCAACGTACTGAAGATACGTTGACTCCCACTGCATAAATTACTAGCGCTAGTATACACACAGTATAACAGTTTTTTTTGGCATTTGCGCACCAAGGGGATTAGTGTGCGCTAAATCAAGTTAGGTTTCATATAAAATACTCCTTCCTCAGTAGACAAGCTTTAATTATTTGCTTGTCTACCTTGGTAGGAGTATACGCGTTTCAAGACATTCCCTAATATTGATGTCGACTTTACTACGTCCATTTCTGCAATATAGTCGACACTGGCATTGTCAGTATGCTTTGTACCGATACAAAAGATTATTTGGAAAATGCATCAAGATACATTTTGGTTGCGCGCTTTGCAGTAAAGTCAATCAGCTTCAAAATATCAGTGGCTGGTGCAGACTCGCCAAACTTGTCATAACCCATGCGTACACCCGAACGTCCAACATATTGTTGCCAACCCATCGTTGCACCAAGTTCAATCGACATGCGAGTTGTGACCGCATCTGGCAACACTGCTTGTTGATATTCTGCGGATTGTACTTCAAATAATTCCCATGACGGCATGGACACAACACGCACATTGATTCCTTGCTGTGCTAAACGGTTTTGAGTTTCGATCGCAACTTGAACTTCTGACCCGCTAGCAATGAGTAATCCATCCAAAGTACCATCAGCTTCTTTTGAAACGACGTAGGCACCACGTTCAGCTTTGTGCATATCGGTTCCAACAAGTTCTGGGACGGACTGGCGATTCAAAATGATTGCAATCGGTGTCTTCGTTGATTTAATGGCAACGTCCCAAGCAGCTTTAACTTCAGTTTCATCGGCAGCACGGAAGGTTATGATATTTGGCATCGCGCGCAAGGACATCAAGTGTTCAACCGGTTGGTGAGTTGGCCCATCTTGACCAACATACAGACTATCATGTGTGAAGACGAAAATTGTCGGGGTTTCCATGATTGCCGCATGGCGAATGGCACTACGCATATAATCAGAGAAAACTAAGAAGGTTCCAGTGTAGCCTCGTAATCCAACATGCAAGGTGACCCCATTAGCAATGGTCGCCATAGCGAATTCTCGAATGCCAAAGTAAATATTGGGGCCAGCATAGCGATGCTTAGACATAAACCACTGTCCCTGAATCGTCGTCTTGTTAGAGGTGCCGAGATCCCCACTACCGCCGACTAAAACAGGATATTTAGGATAAATCGCATTGAGCACTTTCCCAGAAGCCGCACGAGTTGCCATATCACCAGCAATCTTTACCTGTTCAATATCCGGAAGTGGCAAAGTGCCTTCAATCAATTGATCTAATAAAGTCGCTTTTTCTGGATAAGCCCTTGCATATTGTTTCATCAATGACTTCCAGTTATCCTCGGTTAATTGGGCATTTTGAATCCAGTCAGCAAAGCCGTCTTTAGCTGCTTGCGGCACATAAAACAGTTCTTGATCGTCAAAGCCGTAAACATGCTTCATATGAGTTGCTTCTTCATCAGAAACGGGATCACTGTGAATTGCACTAGTTCCTTGCAAAGTTGAACCAAAACCAATATTTGTATTTACCTTGATCAAGGTTGGCTTGTCAGAGCTACGTTGAGCAGCTTCAATTGCTAAACGAATTTCATCAACATTATTACCGTCTTTAACTTCTAATATATTCCAGTTCATTGCCTTAAATTTCAGCAATTCATCTTCAGTATTTGAAGCGGTAAGCAATGCATCTGAAGTAACATGATTGGCATCCCACAATACGATTAACTTATGCAGTCCCAAGTTACCCGCAATCGAGGCAGTTTCCTGACAAATACCTTCTTCAAAATCGCCATCGCCTGAGATTACATAAGTATAGTGATCGACAACTGGGTAATCCGGTTCATTAAACCGATCTGCCAAGTGTGCTTCGGCGATTGCTAAACCAACACCCATCGCAAAGCCTTGGCCCAATGGCCCTGTAGCCACATCAACTCCAACTGTTTTATGCAATTCAGGATGACCAGGGGTGAGACTATGCAACTGACGAAATTGCTTGATATCATCAATACCCAGCGTAAATCCTGAAAGATGCATCAATGAATATAACAGCATTGATCCATGTCCCGCACTAAGTACGAACCGATCGCGATTAAACCACTTAGTGTCTTTGGGATTGACTTTTAAGTAATAACGCCAGAGTGCATAGCCCATTGGCGCTGTCCCTAATGGCATTCCCAAATGTCCATGATGCGCGGTTTGAACGGCATCCACAGTCAAGCTTCTGATGGTATCAATTGTTAATTGATCGATTTTTTTACTCATGATAATCCTCCAGCACTTTACAGCTTTTTAAAAAAATTTGGATATAAAAAGGCACGAATGCCTATTCTTTGCTAAAATGAGTTCGACAAAAAACCATTTAGAAAGAAGGATTCGTGTTGAACTCATTTTATCAAAAATCATCACTTTTAACCACCCTCCACGCCTATTTTTCTGATTTAAAAGCGGCTGGCTTGTCTAAGCCAATGGGCCTTAACTATTTTTGGTTGTGTCTAGCGTTGTTAGTGATCGGTGACCGCCACTCGATCCGCCACTTATTTGAACAATTTCTGGGCCGGGTGACGAAGCATTCTTTGAACACGTTTTATCGGGCTTTGGCAGTGATCGGTAACCACTTGCCACAGTTAGAAGTGCGCAACTTGACGTATTTACTGACCTTGATTCCCACTACTTGTCAGGACTTGCCCTTATTATTGGTTCTGGATGACACGGTCCAACCCAAGTTCGGCCACAAATTTACCGGCGTCAAATATCTATTCGATCACGCCGCACATACGGGTAAGCGGCTCGTCAATGCCCATGATTTCGTTACTTTAGGTCTGATGATCCCAACACAGCGGGACCAAGATGACCAGCCAGTTTATACGTTCTTGCCGTTAGCCACGCACCTTTATCAGGCGGAACAGGCGACCAAATACCAGCAAGCGGCGCAAATGATCAAGACGACTTTGAAATCGATCGCCAGCGACCAACAAGTGTTCCTACTGTGTGACAGTTGGTATCCCAAAGCTGAGATCAACCAACTGGTCATGACGCAACCTAATCTAGCTATGATCGCCAATGTGCGTAAAGATACCGCCATGTTTGGCTTACCCAAACGCACCGGTAAGCGCGGTCGGCCGCGGAAATATGGTGACCAGATCCATTTGGGAAATATTGCATTAAATCTTTGTTCGGCCGGAGATCAGATCGGTATAGTGCGGTGTCTGACACGCTTGATGCCCCAGCCAGTTTACATGATCCGCGTACAACGCAAGACGACTTGTCGTCTGTTCATGGCGACGTGCGCGCCCGAAGAATTAGCGGCGATCACAACCGAAACCCTAGCCGTTGATCCGACCCAGCTCACCTATCGGACGCCGGAGACCAGCGCCCCTGCGCCAGCGCTACGAGCGTTGGCCTACTATCAAAAACGTTGGGCGATCGAGACCTATTTTTATGAAATGAAAACATTCTGGCACTTCGGTGATTACGCCGTGCGTTCAGTAGCCAAGATTGAAGCCGATCATCATTTATTGAATACGGCGTATACCTTGATGATCGTATTGCCATTGACCCAACCTAGTTTAGCTTTTTTGGTAACCAAAAGTTTGCGTGAACGCAAACTCTGGTTAAGTCGGCAAATTCAAGCGGCGCTGTTTTTGGCTAGTTTAGCGCGGCAAGTGCAAAGGCGGTTAAAAACAACACCGGCCAAAGTGGTGATTCAGTGGTTGGCTTCTTGTTGGTCGGGGGTCAGTGAAAAGCTGTAAAGTGCTGTAATCCTCCTCAAACAAACTTAATTTAGAAAATGGATTGAACGAACTGTCCAATATACTTGATCACCAATGCCACAACGTTAAAGTCGATTTCTGGGAAAGCAGTACCCTTCAACCCAACACTAGCCAGTACAGGGTAAACAATCGACGGACCAACGGCGATTAAGATTCCAATAACGAAAGAGCCAATCACACAACCTTTCCAACCACCGGTCGCATTGCCGAACACCCCAGCAGTCGCACCAATAAAGAAGTATGGTACCGCGACTGGAATAATAACGGGCATGTGTAATGCCGCAAAAACAAACATCATCAACAAACCCGCGACATATGCTGAAATGAACCCAATTACAGTTGCAGTTGGTGCATATGGGAATACGACTGGAACATCCAACGCAGGTTTTGCATTTGGGATTAGCTTTTCAGAAATACCGACAAATGCGTTTACAATTTCACCCAGAAGTAAACGCACACCTGTGATAATGACATACAACGCGGCAGAGAATTGTAACCCTTGCAACAATGGATATACCAACCAACTCACGCCACCAGATAGTTTTTCAACCTGGGCAGGCCCAGCCGCAAACGCTGCAATGTAGTAGAAGATAACCATTGTGATTGAAACACCAATCACATAGTCTTTGAAAATGCTAAGCCAGCCTGGCAATTTCAATTTTTCGGTACTATCGTCGGGATCGCCGACCTTACCACCAAGCCAACTTGATAATGCATAACCTATTGAAACGTAGTGACCTAGCGCAATATCATCACCGCCAGTAATTTTACGCATACCTGGTTGCGCAATAGCAGGCATCGCAGCGGACATAAAGCCAACAATGACACCACCTAGTCCAATAATCCAAGTATTGCTCAGACCAACTGATTTCAGCATGATTGTACATAAAGCGGCCAAATATAAATTATGTTGACCAGTTAAGAAAATATATTTCATTGGGGTAAAGCGAGCAAACAATAAGTTGAAAACAAATCCGAGACTCATGACCAGCGCAACCACAGTTCCAAAACGCTGTTGAGCCAAAGCAGTAACGGCTTCGGCTAATGGCAACACTCCTTGTAAGTGTAATCCTTTGGCAAATAACTCTTGAAAGCTGTTCAACGCAGTGGTTGCGGCAGCACTACCAACACCAAAAACCAAAAATCCAACAATCGTCTTAATAGTGCCGTTAATAACTTTTGTGGGGGTTTCTTTTTGAACAACTAAGCCAATGAATGAGATCAAGCCGACCATGATGGCGGCGGAGCTTAATAAATCAACAACTAAATCAAGAATGCCGTTCATTCTTATCACCTCATCAAATTGCTATGTTCGGCGGAACTATCCAAGATGGTGTTCAAGCATTCACTAACCATCCCGATGTTTACACCGCACCTGCGTTAATTACTGTCTTGCTTGCTTAAAAACGATTGGAGTTTCTCTTTAATCTCTTTCTTGTCTGTCAAGTCACGGATCCCAATGATATCACGCACATCATCTTTAACATCCGGAACCAAGTCCTCCATCGTGATTAACAGATCTGGGTCCAGTCCCTTAGCCGCATCGATCACATCATGGGAAACGTCGAATGGCAGTTTGTTTTCCCGAACGACTTGGCCAACTTTGATCTTCAACATCATCGAGGAACCCATCCCCGTGCGACAAGCAACTAATGCAGAATAAATTTTGCTCATATTAATAGATCCTTTCTTCGTAATCCTTAATCAAGGCATACACGTCTTCAGGCCGTTTGGCTTTTGACAAACTATCGAGAAATGCCTGATCCCCAACAAAATCTACCAGCTCTGAAAGTGCCTTTAAATGCGACTTGTTATCGATTGCACATAAGGCAAAGACAAAGCGAACCGGATCATTGTCCTTATTACCAAAATTAACCGGATCAGCCAAGGTGGCAATTGCAACACCAATTTTTTTTACGCCCAACTCTGGACGGGCATGAGGCAACGCAATTCCTTTGCTGATTACAATATACGGTCCAGATTCTTCGGCAGTGGTAATCATGCCTTCAACATAACTAGATGTCGCAACACCTTCGTTAATAAACGGCGTTGCACTTTTACGAACAGCATCACGCCAATCTGTAACTTGAAGTCCAACTTGAATCAACTGGGGATTGGTGATATCGCTTAGCATCTTTTCACTTCCTCTCATCCGGGAAATCACAGAACGGATTCGTTCCTTATCCAGTCTTGTCAACATAGCACTGACAATGACTACGGGTATTGTTTTGACTTTATTTAGAAGCACCGTTGAAATCACCAAGTTAGCATGAATACTTTCAACAGTTTTATCGGTTACATCCTTACTAGCACCCGTCCCGATGACGACTACCTCAGGAAAAGCCATCCCAACTTTTGTCTCAATTAACTTTGATGTTGCTAATCCTGTCGTACATACCACCAGCGCTTGAAGATTCTGCCTGCTTTGCTCAAAGTACTTAGCAAAGTACAACGAGATAAACCCATTCTCATCAATCGAAATCTCTGGTAAGTCAAATTCTGTAGCTACTCTTGAGGACACCTTGCTAACAGCCTTTAAAATCCCGGGATACTCTTGTTGAATATCTTCAAGCAACACATTACGGATGCCAATATGATGTTCAAGCCGATTGATCATCGGTCGAATATGCTTGGCAAGGTCCCCAAGTAAAATACCAGCATCAGTTTGAAGGTCCAGCAGTGCACCAACCTCTTGAATATAGAAACTGGTAACATCACGGACTTTTTTATCTTGCGAGACAACCATCGAAACCTGATCATGTAGGGACAAACGCGATGAAAGTAAGTACTGTAAAAGATTATAAATTTCACTTTCGGGTATCGCTGTATTCAAGAAACCTTCAACGTTGACGATCACATCTTGTGCAACTTGATATAACGTTTGATTATCCACAATCACTTGAAGTGCTTCAGGTCCTAGATGAACACTACGGCGCGGTTCTGTTCCGCCGCTTTGATATCGTGTGACGAGAATATACAAATGCGATAAGATGTTGATGTTGTATGGATAAGAAATGTTTGTTTCTAACTCTCGCTCAATCAATTGGAGTTGTGTTCGGCAAAGGTCCATACTATAAGTATTGATTTCGCCATGTTTATCAAGGGATAAGTCAATATCAATAATGTTGCGATCAAAAAATATATCCTGTAATGCCCGTCTCACATCATGTTCAGTCCCAACAACATTCAAACGATGTGCCTTATTCTGAAGCTTGATATCATATGCACGAAGAACATCACGAATGGCTTTGATATCTTGATTAATCACTGACTCACTGACGTAATAGTCGCCGAATAGGTCCTGGTTTTTTAACGCTCTCGGTGATGCCTTGAGTAATTGCTCGAGGCTGTTTCGTTGACGTTCAACTGCCGAAATCTGAGTCTCTGAAATTCTGATTTGACCACCAATCACCTCACTTAAATAATTTGAATAATTTAGCTTATATCCCTGACCTTTTACGCCAGCAATAAGCTTTCCCGAGGACGTTCCCGCATTGATTTTATGAATCAAGCGGCCAATCGTTTTTGTCGATATTAGTAGTTGACTGGCAATTTCCGTGCTGGTCAGATAATGATCCGTCCCTCTTAGCAAGTTAATAACATCAGTTGCACGCTTGCTGAGTTTCATTGATTTTTCCTCCCTCAATAACAATATAACTGATAATTAAGTAAACGCTTTCTATAAAAATGTCTGTTGCTTCGGACAAACCTCTTTAAAACATGAAGTATGTAATGTCTCTTGCTATGAAACTTTGGTCTTTTTGGTTGGCAACAGACAAAAAGCTGATGATTGCATAATGGATGTAGTATAGAAGTTGAGACAACCTTTACGAGCGTGTAAAATTACTCAGAAAAAAAAGGTCGTCAAAAATTATGACTAAACGTTACCCCGAAGAATTCAAACAAAATATTATTGAACTTTACCAAGCAAAAGTTAAAACTGCCCCAGAGTTGGCGCAAGAGTATGGTGTGGGTCGCTCCACTATTTTAAAATGAATCGCCACTACAAAAAGTCCTGCAACTACCGCTAGAACCAGCGAGGAAAGTCGACTTCAGGATAAACGTATCAAGCAATTGGAGGAGGAAAACTTAATCTTAAAAAAAGCGCTGGGGCTGTTGGCAAGAAACTGATCTATGCTTTGATCAAACGTGAAAGTCAGAAAAAAATCATACGATTTCATTGATGTGTATCGTATTGAAAGTCAATCGCCCCTCGTACTATCGTTGGTTACATCGTTGTCCTACCGCAAGAGAAACAGAAAATAATGATTTGAAGCAGCGAATTAAACAGATCTGGTTAAAAAGCGAACACCGCTACGGTGCAATAAAAATCACCAGGAGCTAAATAAAGAACTGGTATTGTTAGGCCGACAGTGCAGCGTTAAACGCGTACAACGATTGATGAAAAAATAGCTATTTGCTCAAATATTCGTAAAAAATGGCAACCAACATCAACTAAACGGGAGGCTAATGTAGTACGCCCCAACCTGTTAGAACAGGATTTTTCGACCACATCAATCAAAAGTGGTGTGCCGATATCACCTATATTGAAACTATCGAAAATGGGTGGTGCTATCTATCCACCATTTTAGATATGCATTCAAAAATGATTATTGGCTTCTCCTTTGGCAAAACAATGGATACAAGTTTAGTTACCAGAACCCTAGCCGAAGCCGTCGCAAATCACCAACCAGCAACAGGCCTAATTTTGCATACTGATCAAGGCGCTCAGTACACCAGCAGTGTTTTTCAGGCCCAGCTAAACAAATTAGACATCAGCCATTCGTACAGCCGAAAAGGCTGTCCTTACGACAACGCAGAAATTGAATCTTTTCACGCCACATAAAAAAAGAATTAGTTTATCAATGTCCGGTCTATCAAACTTTTAAACGCGCAAAGCATAGTTTATTTGATTATGTTTTTAGGTTTTATAATCGCCAAAGGATCCATTCATCAATAAATTACCTCACGCCATTTGAAATGGAGAGTCAAGCTTTATAGTCAGCAGCATAAAAAATTGACTAACTTAAGAAGTCTCATAAAATGTGTCTCACTTATTGACTTCGGTCCAACCAGAGCCGGAGAAGATATCGGAGACGTAAGTGGTCAGCTTTATATTGGAACGCTGAAGAATGTTGTGAACCTGATTCTTTAGTCGCGTCATCTGCTGATTAATGCGCTTACGAAGGCGAGTAGATTCACGTAATTCCTGAATCTTACGTGGTGGTACATAGCTGGCACTAACGAGACCATACCGTGCGAGTTCTGATAACCACTCCGAGTCTTTCTGATCGGTTTTCTTTCCGGGTATATTCTTGATAATTCTGGGATTACACAGCACCATCTTAAATCCGTAAGGTTCGAGGATTTGCCAGATTGGTCGCCAATATTGACCGGTACTTTCCATGAGTACCAATTCTACATCTTGATTCTATAGCCACTCAGCACATTCTCTAAGCCGATAGGTGACTGTCTCAAAACGGGTATGAACTTTCTTCGGCTTAGCCGATTTTGCCGAACCGATTAACACGGTTACCGTGATCTGTTTTTGATGAACATCGATCCCAGCAACGCTTTCTGCGACAACTTCCATCAGGTAGTACCTCCTAATATTGATAGGCGGCAGCTTCAGCTACCGAGGGGTTGAAATTTTATATACGTGCTCAAGGCAACAATTGAATAATCTCAGAGCTGAAGACCATCGGTTTTTTATACGGGGTCTGAAGAACCGCCAATAAAGCCACGATGAACAAATAAAGCCGCCTTCGCCTCGATTATATCAGGTATGAAGGCGGTTTCACATCGTGAATACGAGGGCAAAGCGTAGCGGCGCCCCCTGAGAGTTTTTTATAAGTGGAAATTGCTGGAATACAGTTTTTAACATCGTTGTGTAGGCACACTTACCACTACGTTTATAAACTAGGTCAGCGATACTTTTTCTAGCAATGGGTGTATTTATTGTCTGATCTGATAAGGAACTTTTTAGCAGTACGCGTGGTGCTAGTTCGTAACATCTAAAAACTTAACAAAAAAGTCCAACCCAGTTAGACTCATAAGTGACAAAACTTAAAAGGAGTAATAACTGTGTTGAACCACCTCAAGTTTAAGCAAAATCGTCACGAATTACAAGTTAGTTTTCATTACTTTTACCAGTTATGTTCATTGCTTTATCAACGTTATTGTCCACGTAGCATCATTGAGCGGCACAGCGTGGAACATACCAAAGTGACTGATATTCAGCTTTTAGCCTTACTGTGCCTACAAGTCACGCTGAGAATTCAATCGCAACGCCGTTTCTATTATTTAATGGCGGCGTTTATGCCGCGGCAAATGGTGGTATCCCGTTCACGTTTCAACCGCCGCGCGCAGCAATTATTGCCAGTGGTGAATGCCATTCGCTTAGGTATCACTAAGAATTATGCCCATTCAGGCGATCTAGCGATCATCGATAGTTTACCCAACCCACTACGCCAAAGTTCGTAATTTTAGGGCTAGAATTTTTGCTGGTAAGGCTAATATTGGCTACAATGCCACCAAGAAAATGCCATTCTACGGATTTAAAATCCACCTAGTCGTCACGGCTAAATGGTTATATTCTGAATTATGTGATCACGGCAGCCTCAGTTCATGATGCTAAGGTAGCGCCTGAGCTAATTAGCGGTTGTCCTTGTCCCAATATTTTGGCCGCTGTTAGTTATGTTGGGAAAAAACGCAAAGCTAAGTTTAAAGCTCTTGGTTATAACTTGTGGACGCCTTATCGTGCTAACATGAAAGGTGCTAGGCAGCATAATAAGCGTCAGCTCAAGGCGTTACGGCGGACAATAGAGTCACGCTTTTCAATTTTAGCCCAGCAATTTGGCATTGAAACTAATCTCACCCGTAGTCTGTTTGGTTTTCAATTAAAGATTGAATTGACGATATTGGTATATAATTTAGGCTTTTTTGATTTTATGACGAACTAGCACCACGCGTATATTCTGAAGTATTCTTCTATAATCATGGAAATTCTATTTCCCTATCCACTCTTTTTCCAATCGCACACGCCTAATTATCTACAATTACCCCGAATCTCTGCTATACTTATCCCAACACTAAGGGAGGTAATAATTTGACGTCAATTTATGATTTTTCACTTACAAGCATGGAAGGCGAAAACTTTACGCTTGATCGTTATCGTGGTAAAGTGCTTTTGATCGTGAACACCGCTAGTAAATGTGGCTTGGCACCACAATTAAAAGGCTTGGAAGAATTACACAAAAAGTATCAGGATAAGGGCTTAGTTGTGATTGGCCTACCGTCAAATCAATTTCGTCAAGAATTGGCCTCCGACGAAGAAGCCAGTGAATATTGTCAGGTCCACTACGGGGTCACCTTTTTGATGACAAAGCGTGTGGCCGTCAATGGTGACGCTACTGAACCGCTATTTAGTTATCTTAAAGAAGAATCTGGTCATGGCCGGATCAAGTGGAACTATACTAAGTTTTTAGTTGGTCGTGATGGTCAATTGATCCATCGTTATGCACCAACCACGACACCGGAATCTTTCGAGGACGCAGTTGTAAAAGCATTAGACACTCAAGCCGTTCCCGAAGCATAAAAAAATCGTCGTCAGTTTTTAATTAAAAGCTGACGATGATTTTTATTACGCTAATCCGTGGATCCACGTCTCGACTTCGGTTTGCGTTTTGAGATCGCCATTAACGAAGCGACCGACTTCTTGGCCATCGTGGTAGCCGAGAAAACTAGGTAAACCGCGAACGTTCAAGACTATACATAAATCGGTATTCTCATCACGATCGATTTTTAGAAATTGATAATCATCAAAGTTCTTTTCGATAGCTGGCATATGCGGCTTAATTGCTTGGCATTCAGGGCACCAGTCAGCGCCAAAATAAAGTATGAATCGGCCTGATTGAATTTTGTTTTGCAACTCGTTTAAGGTCATTTTAGGTAATCTTTCCAAAATTTCACTCCTCCATCACTTCAAATATGCACGGGTATAATCGTGTTCACCGGCCTGATGATATAATACACCATGTAATTTAGGGTTGACCAAGTGACTTTCACGAACATAATAAAGCGGAATAATTGCGCTAGTCTGTTGAATTCTTGCTTCTGCTTGACGTAAAGTCTGCCAATAAACTTGCTGATTATTAGCAGCGGCACTATTGGCTTTATCCATTAATTGGTCAAATTGGGTATCTGAATAATGACCGCTATTTAATGAATTATTGGTCGCCAACACCCCTAAATAATTGATTGGGTCAGAAAAATCGGCTAACCAATACCATTGACTTAAAGCAAATTTGTTATCCGCTTTTAAAGAATGCAACGCTTCGTCAGGAACATTCTTAATTGATACCTTAACGTTTGGCAGCTTTTGTTCGATTTGTTGCTGCAGATATTGACTAACATTTTTGGTCACATCTTGATCGTCACCAATAATACTTAATTGCACGGTTTGATTACTTTGATTTGATTCGGCTAAGCCAGCTTGCCAAAGTTGCTTGGCCTTTTTTGTATTTGTGCCTAGCGTTGTGCTGGTTTCCCGACTAAAATCCTTACCGGTAGTTGGATCAGTTGCTGTCCCTGGACTAACAAAGCTAGTAGCTGGTTGCGAACCGTCTGCTAGCACATTTTTAGTCAAAGTTTTACGATCGATCACTAGTGAAATGGCTTGGCGTAATTTTTGATTAGCTAACGGTGCGCCATTTTTCTGATTAACTTGTAAATAATAGGTCCACGCTTTAGCAACGTGTTTAAGATCTGCATTATTTTGTAATTCCTTAGCAGTGACACCAGTAATCGTGGCATCGTCCAGTTTATTGGAAGCAAACAAGTTATGCGCAGTATTAGAATCCTTAACGGTCAGATAGTTGATCTGCTTTAAGTGAATTGTTTTTTTATCCCAATAATAGTTGTTGCGCACTAGACGATAAGAATCATTAGTCCCGTTCCAATGACTGACCTTAAAGGCACCATTAGAAACAGTTGTCTTGGCACTACTACCATATTTTTTAACGCCGACTTGTTTAACAAAACTTTCATTTTGCGGTAAAAATACCGGTACAGTCACCAATTTATTAAAATATGGCATTGGATGATCCAAAGTAATTTGCAACGTTCGTTTGTTCAAGGCTTTGATTCCTAGGGTTTGATATGATTTTTTGCCAGCATTAATGGCATCGGCGTTCTTTATACCGCTGAAAATATACGTATAAACTGGGTTATTAGCTGGATTCATGGCCCGTTTCCACGCGTACTCAAAGTCACTGGCAGTTACTGGATCTCCATTACTCCATTTAGCATTGCGCCGGATTTTAAATAGATATTGTGTCCCATTGGCAGTTGGCTTAACTATTTTGGTCGCCATGGCTGGAATGGGTTGATCATTTTTGTTTAAACGATAAAGGCCTTCGGTGGTATTGGTTAAGGTATTAAATTCCGGCAAGGTTGCCTGATTAGTACTATCCAACGAAGTCAATTCGGTGGTCTGCATCAATGTGATTTTTTGCTTTTGTGCAGTTTGTTTTTGCTGACCACAACCGGCCAATAAACCGCCTAATAAAATGGTCAAGCCACTTAAAATAATAATCGAACGTTTCATTTTGTCGCTCCTTGAATTAATAACCTGAAATTTTAAACTCGTTCCGCCTTCTTCACCAAATCTTGAAAGACGATCAACTGCCGTGCATCGTATTCTAGCAACATTTCTGGGTGCCATTGTACGCCGGTAAACTGATGATTGGCGGCCGAACTTTGTACTGCTTCAATCACCTGATCAGAGCTACGCGCGATCACTTCCAATTCTGGTGCCACCTGCTTGATTGCTTGTTTATGCAAAGAATTGACTAAGGCTGAGTCGCCAAAAGTTTGCGCCAGAACCGTGTCCGGCGTTAAAGCAATATGGTGCGTCGGCTGCGTATCTGCTGTTGGTATTTGCATATGTTTTAAACTCGGCTTTTCTCGATAAGCTAAATCCTGATATAATGTTCCACCTAAGGCAACATTAAGCACTTGTAGGCCACGACACACGCCTAGTAATGGCTTATGTGTCTGTGCAACTGCCTTGACCAACGCAATTTCAAACAGATCACGTTGTAAAAAGGTAGTGCCTAACTTAGGTAATGGTTCCTCACCATATAAAAACGATGAAACGCCTTGACCACCAGTCAGTAAAAAACCGTCATATAAGGAAACATAACGTGAAATAGCACTACGATCGACCAGCGGTAAAATCACTGGTACACCTCCAGCTGCATTGATCGCTGTCAAGAAAAATTGTGGAACATAGCTCGCCGGATGGTGATGAAATACTTCTTCGGCATATTCATATTGATTAGCTACAATTGCAATTAATGGTTTCAAAATGTTTCACCTCTACTCCACGATAGCCGTTCTACTTGACAGTCACGTATTTATAGTTAACGATCGAACCGAATGGTGATAGCTGCAAGCCTTTGACATCTGAGCGTTGTAAATAACTAACACCAGCTTGATAAACTGGCGCCAAGGCAGCATCTTGCTTGATCAATTGCGTTTCAGCAGCTTGCATTTTCTGCCACCGAGCAGTTGGTTTAGTCGCTAAGTCATCTGTGATCGCAGTTAATTTTTGATCATAGCTGGTACTCGTATATTTTGAAAAGTTCAAATCACTATTTGATTGATATAGGGCTAAGAAATCAATCGGATCTGCATAATCTGGTGCCCAAGTACCAAAGGCTAGATCATATTTGCCATCTTTTTCCGCTTGAATTCGTTGTGCTACTGGAATTGATTTGATTGTGATCGTCACACCAGGTAAATTCTTTTCCACTTGGCCCTGCAAAAATTCACCAACATTTTTGGCCTGTGGTGTATCGGCAACTAATAATTCTAGTGTGACTTTCTTTTTATTTAATTCTTTTTGAGCTAATTTCCAGTTAACCTGAGCTTTTTTAGGTGAATACGCTAATAATTGTCCCGTGGATTGCCGGTAATCTTTGCCAGTCGGTGAGTCTGCAAAATTAGTTGGGATCAGACCATTTAATGGCACCGAGCCGTCTTTTAAAACGTTTTTAGTCAATGATTTTTTATTAAAGGCCTGTGCTAAAGCTAAACGTAAATGCCGATTTTTAGTCAGTGTACGTTTATTATTGATACTGACATAACTAATCGTTGGCGTGGTTTCTTGGTGCAACACTTTTTTACCGGTATAACGTTGTAAATTATTATCACCTAATACGGCATAATCGATCTGCTTGCTATCAAATAAATTAGCCGCAGTAGCTGATTCTTTAACCACTTGTACCGTGGCTTTATCCAATTTCACGTCTTTGGCATCCCAGTATTGTGGATTACGAACATATTTCCATTTATCATTAGTGCCCGTCCAACCCTTGACGATAAATGGACCATTAGCCAAAACGTGTTTGGCAGAAGTACCATACTTACTTCCCTGCGCTTCAGCATATTTCCGATTGATTGGTACAAAGGAAGCTCCCGTCAAATACTGTTTCAAAAACGGAATTGGTTGTGTCAATGTCACTTGTAATTTATGTGAACTCAAGGCTTTAACACCTAAATCACTAATTGGCTTCTTCCCTGAACGCACCTCGGCGCCATTTTTAATAATATCAATTTGATAAGCGTTACTAGAAGCTGTTTTCGGATCAGCCAGACGCTGCCAAGCATAAACAAAATCATCAGCAGTCACGGCCGTACCGTTAGACCATTTCGCATCACGTAATGTGAATGTGTAAACCGTTTTAGTTTTATCAACGGTAGGTGCTCCTTCTGCTATCCCTGCAGTAACTTTGTTGTTTTGATCATAAGTATAAAGCCCTTCTGCATAGGCTTTTATTGCCTCGGTACTAACCGCTAATGAATATTTGGTACTATCCAAACTTTCAATCGTTGCGTTGCTTGTACTATGGAACACCTGACTTTTTGCCGATACTGAACTAATTGGTGCGGCAGCAGTCAACAAAATAGTCAATGCGCCAATAATGAATCCCCGCCGATAATGCATATAAAATCCCCCCAAAAAATAATAGTCTATTAGCCATTTGCATGACGTTCTGCACTTAAAAATTATGTATACGCGAAAAATTTGTCCATAAAAAAAGTAAATACTCATTCCAAACGTATACGCGTCAGGACGAGTATTTACCCGTGTTACCACCATCATTTACCGCTACTTCACAGTAACGACCTCAATCAGTTCACCGCCAACAACTCAATGTCAGCCAGTAAACCGTGCCACGCCAACAGGTGGCTACCGATCTATTTTTAGCTCAATAGGTTTACTCCAAGTTCATCTTCAGCAGTCAATTCTAGTACCCTTTCACCAACCGGTACTCGCTTAATAGATCATCATGCTTACTCTTCTCTTCATCGTAATATTATTCATTTTTAATAATTGTGCCAACTTTAAGCCTTTTGCTAAAAATTGTCAAGCCCAGATTGAATAATACAGTTTTATGCTGCACCGCATTAATTAAGCCAAATCCGTACGTGATCATGACAAATAAATTTTATTTATTTTAATTACCAAACGTAAAACATCCCGTACTGATTTTTCACAGTGCGGGATGTTTCATTTGCTCATTCAATTTCTTTTATCCGACTAAGCTACAATAAATCCAGTTACTCTGTTTTTAATCAGTGCATTCGACTAACTAATATATCACAAATTAGGATCCATCTTAAATGTCAGCTTCGACAACTCCGCCCCTTGTATCGTTAACTCGGCCAATAACTTCTTCGTCGCTTGATTATAATGGGTTGCGATCTCATGGTTCTGCTTGGTCAAGTAGTTTGTTAAGTCAGCGCCAGCTAGATTTTGAGCTTGTTGATCGACTTCACGAATTTTGGTTCGCGCCCATTGTGATAACTCTTTTTGATAATCCAAATCAGCTTGGATGAATTCAGCATAATGTGCTTCAACTACCATTGCCAAGGCTTCATATAGCCAGTAAGCACTATCTAATGACATCGTCGCTGGTAATTCCCGATAAGAAGCATCAGTATCAGTTGCGTTGGTAAAGAATGGGACGTGCGGGCAAAAGCTAGGTACACCAAAGCCGATCCACTGCACGCCAGCGGCACCATTAGCCCGGCTGTTCCGCATTTGGAGAATGTGCGAATTAGCAGTTCGTGAAAGTGAGATTGCGCGATAAGTTTTTTTGTCGTGTTCACTACCATGGCCTAAAGGATCATACTTGGTCTCGTTGTAGTGTGACTTCAAAATATACTGAATATCTTCCACTGAAATTTTACGACTAGCTTTGCGGATAAACGGTAACTCTGGTGATTCAGGATCTTGTTCAATTTCTGGATTCAGATAACGCTGCGCAAACCAAACCCGCGGTGTGTTGTAGTGATGATCCTTTTCCGTATCAGTACCGAAAATATGACGAAAATTCCACCGGTCAGCATCTGGATTTAATTGATTGTTAGCGACAAACTCTTGAATGCCATCAGCCCACATATAATTATCCGGGTCATTAAAATCAATCTCTTCGATCGCAATTTGGTTGGCCGCTACGGCGTAGCAATCATCTGGTATCCGTACTGCGACCCATTGATGTCCGGTAACGATCTCCATATACCAAACTTCATCGGCATCGTTAAACTGGACGCCGTTGCCTTCAGCGGAACCGTACTTTTTAACTAGTTCACCCAGATAGCGCACCCCGTCGCGAGCCGAATCGATAAATGGTAAAACTAGAGTCGTCATTGAATCTTCGGCTAAGCCACTTTTGATAAAAGGATCGTAAGCCAGTACACGTTCATTGGCGTAGACACTTTCAGTCGCACTTTCGCCTACATTCTTTTCATTGAAGCCATCCTCTTCGTTTGGACCATCACTTTCATCCCCATTTGGCGTTGAGGTGTAGCGATATCCTTTTTCGGGTAATGGTACGGTTAAGCCGTTATACGGTGACGTGTAGACTTCTTTGCGCCCAGTTACGGCTGGTTGCACGAGGAAACGTTTCGGATGGATTGCCACCAAGCGATCTTCGTTACGGGAAATATAAGTTGCACCATCCAATGAAGCTTTTTTACCAACCAAGATCGAGGTACAGGCTGATAATTCAATTCGATCTGTCATTTAAATATCCTCATTTCTATTTCACAATTAAGGTTTGCTAATGATTACTGCTGTTATAGACGTGCGACCAGGACTTGCTTGCATTTTGGTACTAGTCCAAGCGACAGCGGCAAGCGCTATATCCGAATCCTTACCCGAATGAACAACAATCACCGCAAAAGCTCTCATCTTCACTAACATTATACCGCGACTATTTTGAAAATAATAATCGATCGTGGCCGTAAATAAATCTCCTTTTTTAAGTTGTGCATATGATTTAACACACAAAAAACACCGCGTTATAATAAAAGTGGACGTAGGAAAGCGTACTAATTCAATTATGAAAGGGAGTCTTCTTTTATGGCTAATGAAATCACGAATGAAACAAATGACCGTCGTTTGGATCCATTTGATCGTTTGGCACGGCAAGTTTTTGGCAATTACCCATCAACTTTTAGTGACAAAGTCTTACGGACTGATATCAAAGAGCGTGAGCATGATTATGTGGTTGCCATTGATGTTCCCGGTATTGAAAAAAAAGACATCCATTTGAATTATGACAATGATACTTTGAGTATTAGCGTTCGTAAAGATAGTTTTGGCGATCACGAAGACAAAGATGGTAACCTACTGATGTCAGAGCGCCACTATGGCCGCATGAACAGAAGTTATCGGCTACCAAACGTTGATTCCAGCGGTATCACTGCTAAAAACGATAACGGGATTTTAACTATTACCTTACCAAAACGGGCAGACAGTGCAGCTAGCCATATTGAAATTGAATAGCCAAATACAGGAAGGGCCGTTAACGTAAAAATTGCGTTAACGGCCTTTTAATAATCATTAAAAAAAGCTACCAACCGTAACGATCACGGTCAGTAGCCTCCACGTTTAGATAGCTAAACGTGCACGAACTTTTTCCATTTCTAATTGACGTGTCTTGCGTGGTAAGAAACGCCGAATTTCTTCTTCATTGTAACCAATCTGTAGTCGTTTATCATCAAACATGATCGGCCGCTTGAGTAAGTCTGGGTGTTGCGCAATTAATTTGATTAATTCACTAGTTGAGATGGTGTCCAAATTGATATGCAATTTGCCGAAAATCTTTGCCCGTGTAGAAACAATATCCTCGGTACCATTCTCAGTCAGACGCAACAGGCGTTTAACTTCATCCTGACTTAGTGGTTGTGCCATGATGTTACGTTCCATAAATGGAATCTCATGGTCACGGAACCAAGCGCGGGCCTTACGGCTGGATGCATTACTTGATGACGTATAAAGTTGTACGGTCATTTAAAAACGCCCCTTTGTCAAAAATTTTGTACGACGATACAAATAACTTTATAACTTATTATTTGTAAGTAAAGTATACCAATTATTATCACTTATTACAATAGGTTTCGCAAAATTTTTTAAACTTTTATTCTACGCCGGATTTACAATGTAAGTGCAACACCAAAATAACTAGACCAAAAAGGCCATGAAGCCTTAAACTTATAAGTGACAAAACCAATAAGTTAGGACGGACTTCATGACCCAATCTAAAGATACCATCAAAAAATCTTATAAGCAACTATCAAGTGAGGAGCGTGGCCAAATCCAGAGTCTTTATGAAGATCATTATTCGATCAGGGCGATTGCTAAAAGATTAGCCCGCGATCCCAGCACGATCAGCCGTGAAATCAAGCGCGGCACCGTGACGCAAATGTCCAGTTATGGCGTTTATACCCAGCGTTATTTTGCCGATAGCGGTCAAATTCAATACGAACAACGCCGTTTAAATTGCCATCGCAAAAGTCTACTCGAACATAATCCGGAATTCTTTAACCAATTGACCACTGCGCTTAAAGCTAAGTTCCGGGTGCACAGTGTAGATAGCTTTGTCGGTGCTTATAAACGTCACCATCCAGCTGAATATTGCCCCGCAACACCCACTGTTTATCGTTACATTGATCGTGGGTTACTAGCTGTCGCCAATATCGATTTACCACAACAGGTCAAACGTCACCAAAAGCACCGTACGGGTCGTGTACGCCAAAATAAAAAGATCTTGGGGACTTCAATTGAACAGCGACCAGTAGCGGCTAATGATCGTTCTGAATTTGGTCATTGGGAAGGTGATTTAGTCAAAGGCAAGCGAACCAGCGATCAACCGGCACTGCTCACCCTAACTGAACGAATGACGCGCTACGAAGTCGTGATCAGAATCCCCAACTATCAGGCTGAAACCTGTAAGGCTGCAGTTCAACAGTTTGTGAATAAACTTGATGCTGAGGTGGTTAAGTCACTCACTTTTGATAATGGTGCAGAATTTTCTGCGCTGAGTGAGGTCACTGGGACCAACCTATATTTTGCTCATCCTTATACGCCGTCAGAACGGGGCAGTAACGAACAGCTTAATGGGCTACTAAGAGAATTTATCCCTAAAGGTCAATCAATTACCCATTTCAGTGATGATCATATTAAGCAAGCGACCGCGGCACTTAACCAACGGCCACGTAAACTATTTGGTTATAAATCAGCCAATGAATTCATGGCTGAGCAGCTACTCGCATGACCACCACCTAGACCACTTATAAGTGAAGTTTAGCAAGTGTTGCACTTGATTTGACAATTCGGGACTTTTATTCTACCACACCTGGTAAAAAACACGGTTTAATATGATCAGTCTAGTTAGTTTAACAGTAATAGCTTAACTCTAACTTAAATAATAAATTGATACCGCAATCGATGAATTCCCGTTATGTACGAATTAAAATCAATGTACACACTCGGTTTGACATTAATTTTTGATCGGCGTATCTTAAGCTTATCGGCTTACTTTTCGTAAGCTAATTTAATTTGTATGGAGGCCGTTTTATGAGTTCTTTTGATCAAGCTTTAACTTTACCTTCTGGGGTCACGCTAAAAAATCGGTTAATGATGTCACCGATGACGACGCGCCAGAGTTTCTTTAATGGAACGATTACGCAAAATGAGATCAACTATTATGCTGAACGTGCTGCCGGCTTAGGTGCTGTAATCACCGGTGCGGCTAACATTGAAGCTGGCGGCAAGGGTTGGCCTGGTGAGTTAAGTATTGCTGACGATAAAAAATTGCCTGAATTAGCGCAATTGGCTAGCGCGATTCAAGCCAAAGGTGCTAAAGCTATCATACAAATTTTTCATGGTGGCCGGATGACGAACGCAGCGACTTTATCTGGTGTTCAACCAGTTTCGGCAAGTGCAATTGCTGCAGAACGGCCAGATGCAGAAACACCACGGGCAATGACAACAGCTGAGATTCACGCGACGATCACTGTTTTCGGTGAGGCCACGCGGCGGGCGATTCAAGCGGGTTTCAATGGCGTTGAATTACACGGTGCGAATACTTATTTGATTCAACAGTTCTTCTCTCCACATTCTAACCGTCGGACTGACAAATATGGTGGTGATCGTGAACAGCGCTATACATTTATCGCCGAACTTTTAGATTCTGTTTTTAATGCAGTCAAGAAGTATGCAACCAAACCATTTATTGTTGGTTATCGTTTCTCACCTGAAGAATTCGAAACGCCAGGGATTCGTTTTGCTGACATATTGTGGCTATTGACGAAATTACGGGAAACTAAATTAGATTACCTACATTTGTCATTGAATAGCTACGACCGCGTAGCGCGTGGTAACGATTATCAAGACAAATCGCTATTAGCTTACGTTCATGAAGCAATTCAAGGTAAAATCCCATTAGTTGGCGTCGGTGGTGTCCGCACCCGCGCTGATGTTGCTAGTGTGTTAAATGACGCTGAATTAGTCGCTGTGGGGCAACAATTATTGTTTGATCCAACGTGGCCATTGAAGTTAGCTTCAAATAACGACGACGCCATGTTCAGTGGAAATTTTGCTGACGCAATGGCTTACACCCCATTTGAAACACCACTTTATGAATTTTTAGCTGAACGTTATCATTAAACAACCAATGTTTAAATTAAAAAGCAGCCATTAGCGTGATCAAACGTTAATGGCTGCTTTTCCAGTTATATTAAAAGAATCAAGACCATTAAATTGATCTTGATTCTAAAGCAGTGGCAAAATAAACCACCGTGCCGATTTATTCCTCAATCAAAATTGCCTTAATCCCATTTCCCGCCAAAATCCGTGCCGCATTATACGGGTTGAGGCCTTTGCGGAAGGTGATATAAACTGGTCGATCAGTCGGAATTTCATCTAGCCGATCACGCAATTGGCTTAACGGAATATTTTTAGTGGCGCTGATCGTGCCGACCGACGGCTTGTCAGCCTCACGAATATCTAAGAAAAATGCTGTCGCCAATTCAGTAGCCGATATTGCTGCAGCTTTGATGGTCAGAGCTTTACGTTCCAATTGATTGATCGCCACATAACCCGCTGTATTGATGGGATCGCGGGTCGTTGAATATGGCGGTGAGTACGGTAACTCGAGATCCGGCAGATCGTACACTGATAATTTACCGGTGATCGCCGTTGATAGCTCGCCGATCCGCTGAGCGACGCCGCGTTCACCGACGGCTTGTGCGCCTAAAATTTTGCCTGTTTTAGCTGCAAATATCAACTTTAAATTCAGTCGTTTAGCACCTGGATAAAAGTGAGCATGATCAAACGGCGTGATCAAAATCGTTTTATAATCCGTGATACCAGCCGCTTTAAGCATATGCTCGGTGTAACCGACAAAACTAGCCGTCAGATCAAAGATTTTAGCGATCCCAGTCCCAATAAAGCCACGATAAGTCCAATCTGCCCCATTGATGATATCGGCAAGCAAATGGCCTTGGCGATTGGCTGCACTGGATAACATGCTTGGTGTTGACAGTCCGGTAATATAACTAGTTGTTTCGATCACATCACCGATTGCGTAAATATCGGGGAGATTGGTTGCTAAGCGTTCATCCACCACGATATGCTGATCCGCCGCCAGGTCAATACCAGCAGCGGCTGCTAGTTCACTATTAGGCTGCACCCCGGTGGCAAAGATCAGCATGTCGGTTGCCAACTTTGTCCCGTCCGCTAAATGCAGTGTTTTACCACCAGCACTTATTTCAGCAATCGTTTGCTGCAAAATTAATTTGATTCCCTTTTGTGTAAGCTGTGTTGCGATCAATTCAGCTAATTCAGGATCATAGGGAAAGGCTACCTGCGGCAGTTGATCGATCACCGTGACCGTTATCCCCCGCTGGCACAGGTTTTCCGCAATTTCCAAGCCTGCTGGACCAGCACCGACAACGGTAGCCGTTTGTGGCTGTTGCTGTTCAATAAATGACTTGATTGTGAGCGCATCAGTCACATTGCGCAAAACGCAACCATTAGCCACCGTTTCGATGCCTTTGATCGGCGGTAAACTTGCCCGACTGCCGATTGCAAGTACCAATACATCATAACTTTCCTGAAAAGTTACGCCGGTCGTCAAATTTTTGACCGTAACGGTTTTGCTAGCGGGAGTAATTTTAGTGACTTCATGTCGTACCAATACATCAATGTTGTTTTTTTGCTTCAAGATCTCCGGCGTTCGCTCGATCAACGAATCCATATCCGTGATCACATCGCCTAAATAATAGGGTAATGCACAGCTCGCATAAGAAATATAGTCGCCACGTTCGATCAAAAGAATTTCAGTCTGTTCATTCAGCCGGCGCAAGCGGGTCGCAAATGAAGGCCCACCTGCTACGCCACCGATCACAATTACTTTCATCCAATTACCCCCTTAAAGGACTTTTTACGTAGCCCCAGTTTAGCATGAATCAAGCAGCTTTGGAAAGCGGTAACATTTATTAGTAATTCATACTTCGCCGTTATCACGAAAATGATTGGCGAGCAAATTGATCCCCGTCACAATCGCAGCAACGACTAATCCGCTACCTAGCGCAATCAACCAATACCGTCTCCCTAGTACGAAAATAAAAAACAGCGCTGCAAATACGAAGATCAGTAAACCAATTACCAGTAATTTACTTGGTTTGACCTTAGCCTTATCTGCCATCGGCGCACTGACTGGACTGACAAAATAAGCGTTGTCCAACAACCAACCACCAACGCCAAAAACAGCATATTATTGTAGGCAAACACACGCAAAAACGGTGTGCCTTTGAAAAGTTGCACCATTAATACAAGTAAGATAAAGCTATTTTCCACCAGAAAAGCAACCCGGAGATTTTTTAAACTACGCACGATCAGCCGTTCATCAGTTATTTTTTTCATCCCGTTCATCTCCTTGATTTTGCGGTTAAACCGCTAAAAGAGGCGCTGGCACGAATACCTACGCTCGGTTACCGAACGACGATTCACACAGATCAAGGTTTCAATATCAGAACCGAGTATGGCAAAAGGTGCTAAAGAAACACAGAGTGGATCAAAGTATGTCTCGTAAGGCAACTTACCTTGATAGTGCAGCCATGGAATCATTCTTCCATATCATGAAAGCTGAAGTTATGGACGAAGATTTTGATACTAAAGAATCTTTGATTCAAGCAATGACAGAGTGGATTAATTTTTACAATCATCGTCGCATTAAGATAAAATTAAACGGCCAGTCTCCAGTAAAATACCGAAAACTAGCCGTTCAACAAGCAGTTTAAAAAATGTCCAACTTTAAGGGTTCACTTCATGGTCACACCTACTTAGTTGGAACTAATCAAATTAAGCCACTATTCCATATTCAAGATCCACATGAACCCTAAGAAAACAAAAAACAGCACGTACATCAGCGGATGCACTTCTTTACCGTGCTTAGCAGCGATCATTGTGATCGGATACGTGATGAAGCCAAGCGCAATCCCGTCAGAGATGCTATAAGTCAACGGCATGCCGATCACGATCAAAAACGACGGAATGGCAATTTCCATTTTATCCCAGGAAATGTACTTCAACGATTGCGCCATCAGCACACCTACAATAATCAAAGCTGGAGCGGTAACTTGGTTAGTGACGACCGCCAACAATGGCGAGAAGAACATGCCTAAAATGAAGAATACACCGGTAACGACTGCCGTCAAACCTGAGCGACCGCCAACGGCGATCCCAGCTGAAGATTCGACATAAGCGCCAACTGGGGAAGTCCCAAAGATTGAACCAGCTAACATAGCAGTTGAATCAGACATCAAAGCCTTGCCGACCCGCGGCATTTTGTTATCCTTCATAAAGCCAGCTTGTTGGGCTAACCCAACTAACGTGCCCGCAGTATCAAAGAAAGTCACCAACAGGAAGGTTAGGACAACGACCCATAACTGAATAGTATTGATATCACCAATATGCATGACACCAACACCAAAAGTTGGTGCCAAGCTAGGTGCACTGGCGATCCAGTGACTAGGCATTGGAATCAAACCAGTGAGCAAGCCTAAGATCACTGATAAAACCATCCCAATAAAGATACCGCCGGGTACCTTTTTGACCATTAAGATCGCAGTTACTAGCAAGCCAAAAACGGTCAACCAAGTGGTGCCGGTAAATGAGCCTAAGCCAATCAGCGTCGATTTGTTAGCGACGATCAAGCCGCCGTTGGTTAGGCCCAGAAACGCGATAAATAGGCCGATCCCACTAGAAATCGCATATTTCAAATCACTAGGAATCGCATCAATGATCAACTCACGCAGTTTGAAGATCGTGATCACCATGAAAATCAACGAAGCCACGAACACACCGGCTAAAGCCGTTTGCCACGGTACTTTCATTCCAATAACCACTGAATAAGCGAAAAAGGCATTGATCCCTAACGCTGGTGCCGTGGCAATTGGGTATTTAGCTAATATGCCCATCAGCAAGCAGCCTAGTGCACTGGCTAAAGCCGTCGCCGTAAATACTGCCCCTTTATTCATCCCTGAAGCGCCAAGCACGCTAGGATTAACAAATAATATATAGGCCATTGAAATGAATGTGGTAAAACCGGCTAAAATTTCCCGCCGGACTGTTGTATTTAACTCATCTAACTGAAAATACTTTTTAATCGCTGTCACTAAGCCATCCCATCTCTCTTATTATAATCACAACAAGCTAAATCATATAATAGCATTTTCTGAAAGTAAATAGCTAGCTGCCTGAAAAATGATTTTCTCCGCATCATTACCAGTATGAACCGCTAAATTTGCAAGACTTAAAATCAATTAAGGCAACTGCACAACCAATATTAGGCCAACTAACGAATCAGACATTCTTACATCAAAATATAAAGCGCTTTCTAAAAACTGCAGTATAATGAGTTTAGTTTTAAGGGAAGAAGGATGGCAAATGGCCAAAATTTTATGTGTTTTATATCCAGATCCAGTTGATGGCTACCCAACCGAGTATGCACGCGATTCAGTACCTAAAATCACGCACTATCCCGATGGCAGCACCGTTCCTACTCCAAGTGCAATCGACTTTACACCAGGACAGCTATTAGGTAGTGTTTCTGGCGAACTGGGATTACGCAAATTTCTTGAAGCGCAAGGTCATGAATTGATCGTAACTTCGGATAAGGAAGGTCCCGATTCTGTTTTCGAACGTGAACTACCTGATGCCGATGTTGTGATTTCCCAACCGTTCTGGCCAGCTTATCTAACTGCCGAACGAATCGCTAAAGCTAAGAAATTAAAGTTAGCGATCACTGCCGGCATTGGTTCTGATCATGTAGATCTTAACGCTGCTAACGAACACAATATTACGGTTGCTGAAGTCACCTATAGCAATAGCATCAGTGTAGCTGAACACGACGTAATGCAGGTTCTAGCGTTAGTCCGCAACTTTGTACCTGCTCATGATGTAATTCGTTCTGGCGGCTGGAACATCGCTGATATTGTTGAACATGCTTATGACCTAGAAGGAATGACCGTTGGTGTCGTTGGTGCTGGTCGAATTGGCCAAGCAGTGCTTAAGCGGCTCAAACCGTTTGATGTTAAACTGTTCTACACTAAGCGCCATCAATTATCTGCTGAACTAGAACAAGAATTAGGTGCAACTTACATTAAAGATGTGCACGAATTAGCTCAAAAGATGGACGTCGTGGTCCTATGTCCACCATTGCATAGTGAAACCTATCATATGTTCGACACTGATATGATCAGCTCAATGAAGCGTGGCGCTTATATTGTCAATGATAGTCGCGGTGAATTAGTCGATCGTGACGCAATTGTCGCAGCATTGAAATCTGGTCAATTAGCTGGTTATGCGGGCGATGTCTGGTACCCACAACCGGCGCCAGCAGATCATCCTTGGCGCACAATGCCATATGAGGCAATGACACCCCATATGTCAGGCACCACACTTTCAGCTCAGGCGCGTTATGCCGCTGGAACACGTGAAATTCTGGAAGACTTTCTAGCGAATAAACCCATTCGCCCAGAATATTTGATTGCGGAAGGCGGTCATTTGGCTGGCACCGGTGCAAAGGCCTATACAGTCAAAAAAGGCCAAGACACTCCCGGTAGCGGCCATCGGGAAGCTTGACCTAAAAAAATACAACTAAAAAATACCCTATAATCGTTAGACCAACCAGCCTAATGATCGTAGAGTATTTTTTATACCGACTAACTACAATTTACCACCAAAAACTGGGAAACTGCTGGCAGCGCCGTAGTCTAATGGCTTAACTTGATGTAAAACTGCCATATCAGCTTCAGTGATCGTAAAGTTCAGCTCAGCATTAGCCTGCATATGTGCCGGATTCGTTGTCTTCGGCAAAACAACCGTTCCTAATTGCCAAGCATAGCGAATCGAAAGCTGCGCCATACTGACCTGATATTTGGCCGCCATCTGCTTGATCGTCTCATTTTGCAAAGCTAACCCATGGGCGATTGGTGAAAAAGCTTCAACGATGATGCCATTATCACGAGAATAATCGATCAATGTTTGCGGTGTCGCACCGATGTGAACCAAAATCTGATTGACCATTGGTTTAGTGGTACCATTGACAATCAAATTATCGAGGTCAGGCTTTTGAAAACTAGAAACGCCGATTGCCCGTAATTTACCAGCCTGCATAGCCGCTTCCAACGCACGCCAAGTTTCTAAATTACCGGTAAAATGGCGCTCGTCTGATTGGTTAACTTCTGCCCAAGGTTGCGGATTGTGAATGATCATCATATCTAAATAATCCAAGCCCATTTTGCTTAAAGTCACATCGATCGACTTTTTGGCCGTGGCATAATCTTTAATTTCAGCGGCAATCTTCGAATTAACGAAAATTTGTTCACGTTTAATACCAGATGTCCGGATACCTTCACCAACACCACGTTCATTACCATAAGCTTGTGCGGTATCAATATGTCGATAACCGATTTCAAGCGCCTGGCGAACTGCAGTACCAACTTGATCATCCGCAATTTCCCAAGTTCCAAGCGCCAAGCGCGGTATTTTTACCCCGTTACTTAACTCGTAGGTTTCAGCAAATAGATTCATTACTTTTTCCCCATTTCTCAATTCGGTTGCTTTAAACCTCTTGACCAGTTGGCCGAATAACCATTTCATTGACTGCCATATTAGCTGGTGTATTGATCACAAACGCGACTGCCCGGGCAATCTCATCAGCCTCTAAGACCAGCATATTCGCACCAGGCTGTTGCATTGCCGCTTCTAAACCAGTGCGTACTTCAGCATTATTGATTGAATTGAACAACTCTGTTTTGACAGAACCCGGAGCAATAACCGTCGTTTTAATATTATTTTGCCGCTCCTCTTGCCGCAATCCTTCCATGATCGCCCGCACAGCGTATTTGGTGCCAGAATAAGCCGCATAACCAGGTAAAACTTCATAGCCTAATACAGAGGATGTGGTGATAATGTGCCCACTTTTTTGTTTGCGCATTATTGGTAATACCGCATTAATGCCGTTTAAAACGCCATTAACATTGATATCTAGCATCTGTTGCCATTCTTGCTGGGCACCTTGATTCAGATTGTTGACCGGCATGATGCCAGCGTTATTGAAAAGAACATCGATACGCCCATATTCTGCCAATGTACCAGTGATTACTGCTTGAACGTCCGCTGCCTTAGTTACATCAGCTGTAAATACTTTGATCGTAGCCGTCGGATTTTGTGCTTGAATTGCCGTCAAACGATCTAAACGACGAGCAGCTAGGCTAAGTTTGGCGCCTTGACTAGCTAATAAATTGGCAGTGGCTGCACCAATGCCACTAGAAGCACCCATGATCACAACCACTTTACCTTTCATACTCATATTAATCTTGCTCCTTATCTTTAATTATTTTAATCATTCTAGCCGGCACACCTGCAACAACCCTATTAGCCGCAACATTACGTGTAACGACAGCACCGGCAGCAACGATCGCATTGACACCGATCGTCACTCCTGGCGTCACCGTGACGTTGGCACCTAACCAAGCATTGTCGTGAATATAAACTGGTTGTAACTCTAGATTACGCCGCTCGGCTGGTTCTATACGATGATTGACCGATGCAATTGTGACGTTAGGGCCAATCAGCACGTGATCACCAATATAAATACCACCGAGATCGGTAAACATTGAACCACTATTGATAAACACTTGTTTACCAATGTGTAAGTTGCGTCCAAAATCAGTCCAAAATGGCAAACGAATCTCCGTTGTGGGATCGATCCGTTCATTGGTGATTTGACTGACTAAAGCGTTAATTTCACTTTGACTATGTGCCCCAGTATTTAATGCTTGTACTAGCTGTTGATTTCGTGCATTAACAGCTTCAACTTAATCATAAGCAGCTGTGCCCAGATCCATTTTCATTTCATCATCACCTCTATAAAAATGGTACTGTCAAACGTACCTCGTTTTTGTTATTAATTTCCGAATATTAAAAAACACCCGAACGTCTTTTTCTGGTATTCTTGGTGTGCGAACAACAAGAAAATCCAGAAAGAAGGATTCGAGTGCATACACCATTAATAGCCTATTTAGTTCTAATAATCAAGCTCCAAAGACAAATTATTTTGATCCTTTTAGCTCAGTTGGCTGAGATCTTTGATCATTCACGGCTGCCAAGCGCTGATAAACCGGTATTCAAGCGTTTTAACCAATTTCAGGTCGATGAGAAAGTCCCACTACTTCAAGCTGATATCGGTTCTGAAGCCCTCGACTACCAGCAGTTGATCGCTGAGTCGCTTGAAAAGAACGGTAAGCCGATACTGCCAGTCAGGCGGCGTAAACCAATCAGCTTTGCGGCGCAAGACTGTCCGCGGTGCTCGGCACCACAGGACTATCTTTACGCCAATAACGGTGCTGGCGGTCAGCTACGGTGCAAGGTCTGTCAGTTCAAGTTTCAAGATGGTCACGCCGAGAAGAATAAGACGGTCGCTTTACGTTGTCCTTATTGCCAGAATCGCCTGAGTATTCACAACCGTCGGACCAAGTTCGACGTCTGGTGTTGTTACAACGATAAGTGCGCTTTTCGCCTTGGTGCGATCGCCGCAATGTCACCGGCTGAAGTCGCTGACTTCAACGTCCATCCAACTGCCCACAAGGTGCGCTACACTTGGCGAACCTACAACTTTGAACTTAAAGGCATTGCGCCAGAATCGCCGATCCAAGCACCGGTAGACCTCGATCGGATTCAAGCCAGCCCTGAAGTGCTGGGCTTGGTGCTGACCTATCACATCAACTATGGTCTGTCAGCGCGGCGAACCGCGGCGATCATGTACGATATCCATGGCGTTAAAATCTCACACCAGACAATCCATAACTACGAAATGGCGGTAGCCGCTGTTGTCCGGCCTTTCTGGGCGAATTATCCTTACGCACTGTCCGATCAGATTGTTGGTGACGAGACTTACGTGCGCGTGAAAGACAAGTGGCACTATATCTTCTACTTCTACGACGCCAAGTGTAAGCTCATTCTCGCCGACTACGTGACCCCTAATCGCACAACCGAATCAGCGGTCATTGCGATCAACCAAGTCCTCCAAAAGATGCCTCAGATCCCTGAGAAGCTTAACTTCGTCGTTGACGCGAATCCGATCTACCAAGTTGCCCAGATCTATTTTGCACAACAGGGCATCAAGTTTGGCATTCACCAGGTTGTTGGTCTTGAAAACAAAGATGAGATCAGTCGTGAGTACCGCTTCTTAAAGCAAACCATTGAGCGCTTGAATCGTTCCTACAAAGAAAATTATCGTTCCAGTACCGGCTTTGGCTCTGCCACAGGTTCAGCGAGTTACACGGCACTTTATTCAGCGGCCTATAACTTCTTGCGGCCTCATGAAGCACTGCATTACCGCATTCCTGTTGAGTTACCACAACTCAAACCGTTTGAACGAATGCCGGACAAATGGCTGGCGCTAATTGAACTAGCGCAGTCTCAATTACCAACAGCAGCCTAGATATTCTGAAAAATCAGACTAACTAAGGCTTAATTTGTGTACCCTAGAACACATAAAATAGGCAAGATCCAGTGAGAAGCAACACCTGAATTAAGTTCGATTCATCCGTGAACGGTGATTCCATATATTAATCGTCATCCCCCTTGAACATCCGGTTTTGAACTTGGGTTTCATGGAACTTTAGACGTTACCATAAAAATTAGTAATTAAGTCGCACTTAACAATTGACTCTAGTATAAAGACTCACTATTATAATGTTAAATACTTATTAAACACCATTATCGATAACTTTTAATTATAGTTAAATATTATTGGAGGTTTGCTATGGATATTCGCGTTTTACATTATTTTGTTGCTGTTGCACAAGAACAGAATTTTTCTCGGGCAGCACAAATAGTCCACGTCTCACAACCCGCATTATCACGCCAAATTACCGATCTAGAAACTGAATTGGGCGTACATTTATTCAACCGACGCCACCGCCAAGTTAGTCTAACTCAGGAAGGGCACTACTTGCTTGAACGCGCACAAGAGATTATCGGTCTAGTCGATAAAACAACTTATAACTTACAAAAACAAGCGGTAGTCAGTGGGACATTAGATATTGGTGCTGGCGAAAGTATTGCCATCAAAACGGTCATGCAAACCACTCAACAGATCATTCATCAATACCCTGAAATTCATGTTAATTTGCATAGTGGTGATGCTGATACGATTCAAAACAAATTAGATAGTGGCATTTTAGAATTTGGCGTCATCATGGGCCGCCGTCAACTAGATAATTACAATACACTACGTTTACCCGTTGATAATCGATGGGGCGTGATCATGCGCGCCGATGAACAGTTAGCGCTTAAGGAAACGATTCAACCTAGTGATTTAATTGGTCGCCCCTTACTCAGTTCTAAACAAGCGATCCAACGCGGTATTTTTCAAGAATGGGCAGCAGGTCTGTTTGATCAACTTAATTTCATCGGTACTTATAACCTGATTTTCAATGCCAGTTTGTTAGTTAAAACTGGTGCTTGCATTGCCTTAACTTATGAAAATATAGTCAATGTTTCTCCTGATAGCGGCTTAGTTTTCCGACCATTAACACCACAATTAATTGACCCTAATATTCTAATTTGGTCTAAAAATCGGCAATTGCCTAATGTCAGCCAGCTATTTTTAACTACCTTACAGCAAGCAATAAAATAAGCGCTGCACCTATTTTTAGCAATGTCATTAAGTTAGTGACTTGACAATTATTAGTCCCTGAGGAAATCGCTCGGCTAATTTTAAAACCACCTGATTAGTCATTTCATGATTGCTAATTGGGTGGTTTTTATAATTTAAAGCTAATTTAAAGCGCACTAAAATAAGGGCGACGCAAGATTAGGTTGTCAGTTTACGCGACTCGATAAATAAAACTAACCGCACGCTTAGGTTTTAGTCGCCGCTTATTTTTACGCCCGGGGCGAATCGGGACTAAGTAGGTGCCAAGCTGAATCAATAACGCTTGAAACTTTGCCTGCTGGTTATTGCGGTAATAATACCGCACGATCCTAGTGGCCAGTTTAAAATTAATGGTGTCCCAATGATGGTGATCGGTCTGCGCGACGTAAGCTTGATTAACGGCTGCACTAACCACATTGTACATGATTAAGTTGGCGTAAAGTTCCATTTCAATAAACTGGTCTTTTTTGGAATGAAATTGAATGGCGCCAAGATCATATTTTAGCTTAGAAAAAGCGGTTTCGATGCCCCAGCGCAAATGATATAACCGTTTCATTCGTGGTAATGGAAACTGCTTTGCCGGAAGATTAGTGATCAAGACTTCCCACGCTGGCTTACCGTCAGCTGTTGTCCCAATTTGAAATTTACAAGCCCGGAATTTAACGGTACAAAAGACGCCAAAATCCCACCGCCGATCTTTGGTATTTTTGGAACGAAATGGTTGGTACTGGTGCCAATAATGTTGAATACAATGAATGTTTTCACTACTTTTATGCGTAACGTAATAATGATTAGAAGTGGTCACGCGGCACGCGATTGCTTGATCACACTCACCATCTGGCAAATTTTGAATTTCTTTGATACTGCCGCCTAACTTGGCTCGAATAAGATAATGCAACCCCTGGTGCCGGTTTAGATTTTCAATTAGATTAAAGCTTGGGTAGCCACGGTCCATCATCACGATCGAATCGTCTGGTAGGTGATCAAGCATGGCTAAAACACTGCCGCGTTCGTCCATTGCCGTTTTGGGTTGGCTAATACAGTCTTGATAGCTTTTATTTAACAAGTCGTATAAAGTATTAACATGCATTTGACAATAAGGCTTATTTTTTGAAAAATCACAAACGTACTTTGAAGTAGGATTCCAAGGCAGATCAAAGTCCGAGCCATCGATCGCTAATACATGGTAATGGTGATCCAACAGTTGCGCGTTAGCTATTTGCTGGCTGAATTGATGAAAAATATGTTTGAAGCAGTCGGGTTTTAGCTTACCTTTTTGTTGTTCAAAGGCAGAAGCTGAAACTTGTTCATCAATACCAGGAAAAGCATTGAATAACTCAATGTTAAGGCTGTTACCCTGCATATTAAGCATCGTTTTAATCATCGTACCAGCAGTTAATTTCCGTTTACGCGTAAAATCCTGTGGTGAATGAGTGTAATCATGAATATGGCTAACTGTTTCATTGATAATTTGGTCCAGAACGCTTAAACTATTAGTTGGGTTTAACATTAGTGACACACTCCTTATCGGTATTGGATTGTTACAATTAGACCTGTGGAGGAGAAGGTTTAGTGCCTTCCCCTTTTAGTTTACCAAGTTTAAAGTAAAAAATAAGGCTTCAGCTACATAAATGATGTAGCTGAAGCCCTATTCTTTTTTGTCAATAGCTTAACTTAATGACATTGGACAAATCTCTGTTATCATTGATGTTCCAACACAAAAATGAAAGAGGTTATTGTCTTGATGCAAGAACAGAATACCACAGTCCGAGAAAAAGGTCACCACCTAACTTCATTTGAGCGCGGCAGAATCGCCACGCTACACAGCCAAGGATACTCTAACCGCGCAATTGCTAGAGTTATCGGCGTTTGTCATCAAACAATCAGTAATGAACTACGCCGTGGTGAGATCGACCAAGTTAAAAAAGTGAACGGTCAACGGCAATATCACCGCGAGTACTCGCCAGAAGCGGCACAGGCCAAATACGAAGCTAACCGAATGTCCTGTCATCGACCTTTGAAACTCGCTGGTGTCGCTGACTTTATCCACTACTTTACGGCCCATTTGCACCAAGACGGTTGGTCGCCTGATGCCGCGGTGGGCCGTGCTAAACTTGAAGGCTTATATCAACCTGAGGAGATGGTTTCGACCAAGACGTTATACCACTATATCGATGCGCAACTACTTGAAGTCCGTAATCTTGATCTGCTCGAAAAAAACCGGCGCCGCACCAAACACCACCATTCACCCAAGCATAAGCGTCTGGCCGGACGAAGTATCGAAGAGCGACCTAAAAGTATTGATCAGCGCCAAGAGTTCGGTCACTTTGAGTTGGATACCGTAGTCGGTAAACGTAACGGCCAAGAAAGTGTCATTCTAACGCTGATCGAGCGCCAATCTCGCTGTCAGATCCTGCGTTTGATTGATGGCCGTGACGCCGATTCAGTCAACTACGAACTGGCTAAGATCTGCCAAGAATATGGACACATCATGAAGTCCGTTACCGCTGACAACGGGGCAGAATTCGCAGCGGCGGGGACGGTGCTTGACGGGGTTGCCGACCTTTATTATGCCCACCCTTACCGCTCTTCAGAACGAGGCACAAATGAGGCGCATAATCGAATGATCCGTCGTGATGTGCCTAAGGGCCTGTCCATGGATACTTTAGGCCCTAGTGATATCCAAGCAGTGGAAGCCAAGCTAAACAACTTACCACGCCGGCAGTCAGGTTACCAAACCCCAAAAGAGCTTTTCTCCGCTGCCGCTGGCTAAAGATTGAATCTTTAAAATATGAATATCAATGAAAATACTGTCTTACCGGGATTTATTGCGTGGCTAATTTGTTCTTGCAATTTGGGGAAATTTAGTTACATGCTTTACAATTCAACTTTATGATTGCCAAAACAAATAGCACCAGTAAAATTAGCTTTCGCTATTTTACTGGTGCTATATTAATGAAATAGAATTAACTTGTTGCCACTTGTTTTTAAAAAACTTTTTATTACGAACCATACTTATCAATTGGAGTAAATAAACGCACAGCAAAGCTAAGTCAGGTGCTTTGTGACACTGATTTAGCCATAATCTTTACTTTTACCAAGCTATTTAAATCGCAACAAAGTTAGATATTTTATCTACCTAAATTAGTCCAATGTTAATACCGTCACTGATTCAATGTGCTGCGTTAATGGGAACATATCAACTGGCTGCGTTTTTTCAGCATGATAACCAAATTCTTGCAATAAGGCGATATCGCGGCCAAGCGTTGCTGGATTGCAGCTAACGTAGACGATCCGCTTGGGTTTCATCACGCCAACGGCTTCAACAAAGGTACTAGCTAAGCCTTTGCGTGGTGGATCAACCACCAATACATCGGCTTCGAGACCTTCTTCACGCCATTCTTGCATCACTTTTTCGGCTAGGCCTAATTGGAATTTCACATTGTGAATGCCATTGTGCTTAGCATTACGCTTAGCATCAGCGACGGCAGCTTCGGTAACTTCAACGCCATAGACGTACTTGGCATGTTTAGCTAACGACAACGAAATCGTACCAATACCAGAATAAGCATCGATCACGGTTTCTTTACCGGTTAAATGAGCAGCATCAATGGCAGTTTGATAAAGTCTTTCCGTCTGCAAAGGGTTCACTTGATAAAAAGATAACGCCGAAACATCAAACGTGTGACCTAAAATTTGGTCGTGAATATATGTTTTACCGTATAACTTTTTAACGGTGCGGCCCAGCACGACGTTAGTTGGCTTAGGCACCACACTTTGCATGATACTGACAACTTTAGGTAATTTAGTAACGATGCCGCTAATAATGTTCTGTAATTGGGGAATATCTTTGGTCCGCGTGATCAAGACGATCATCATTTCGTGAGTAAAATGACCACGGCGCACCATGATATTCCGCATGATACCGCGATTGCGCGCTTCATCGTAAGCGGGCACGTGATATTGCCGCAAAAGATCACGAACGACCACGATGGCACGATCGATTTCAGGATCTTGGATATAGAAATCTTCCAGCGGAATCAATTGGTGGCTACGTTTACGGTAAAATCCAGTTTCTAGTTGACCGTTGACTTGGCGCACTGGGATCTGCGCCTTATTACGGTAACCTTTTGGATCAGCCATACCAATGGTTGGTAAAACTTCGATATCGAGATGATTTTTTTGATAGACGTTGCGTAATTGTTGTTGTTTAAACTTCAATTGTGCAGCATAACTTAAATGACCCAACGGTGCGATACCGGACTGCATATAAGTCTTGTTAGGTAATTCCACACGGTCAGGACTGTCATTATGCCGTTTCAATACGCGCGCGTAGCCATAATTTTTGCCAACCTTAGTGACAACCAATTCTACTTCTTCACCAGGTAAGGCATCTTCGATAAACAATGGATAGTCGGATACTTTAGCAACACCCATGCCCTCATAAGTCAGGTCAATAATTGTTGCAGTGATCTCTTCATTTTTTGTTACTGGTGCGATAAATTTCATTTTGGTCTCCTCAATTAGGTGCTTTAGTGTTCCAACTGTATCTTGGGAACACAGTTACCGAACATAAAAAAATACTGCTCTCTATTCTAACGGAGAACAGTATTTTTAGCAAGTCTACACATTTAATGCTCCGCCTCAGTTTTTGGCTTTACCGGTGTTTCCGGCAAGCCAGCAGCATCTTCTGCCGCCAATGCCGTTTGCGGCATCGCATCAACATCAGCAAAAATTTCTAAATGTTGCTTGAGATTGGTGAACGTCATTGGCGCCGTACCACCAAACTCGCCATCTAAATTAATTTTCATTTCTGTGCCGTTAGTGGTTTTAGCCACTAGCTTGTGTGTTTTAACATAAATAACTCGTGGATCATTTAAATGTTTGCCATTGATAGCCAATGCGATCAAGCGTACCAACTCAGCCAAATTAGCCGTTTTGACAATGATCAATGAGAAACGACCATCGCCGAGGGTAATGTCTGGGGCTACTTTTTCAAAGCCACCGATCGAGTTAGTCAAACCGAGTAAGAACATGGAGGCATCGCCGCGGAATTCACCGTCATCATAAACCAGGTGCATTGGCACCGGCTTGATTTGCGGTAACATTTTGGCGCCTTCAAGTAAATATGCAAGGTAGCCAAAAATTGACTTCGTTTCCGACGGTACTCCGTAAGTGAGTTCAGTCAAAAAACCACCGCCGGCGATATTCATGAAGTATTCCTTATCGGCACGGCCAATATCCATCTTGATCGTTTTCCGTTTCAAAACAATTTTAGCTGCTTCAACTGGATCTTCACGAGGAATTTTTAGTGCGCGTGCATAGTCGTTAGTGGTACCAGCAGGAATGATCGCCATTTTCGGCCGATGCTTTAAACCAGCCAAACCGTTGACGACCTGGTTGATCGTGCCATCACCACCGGCGGCAACGACTAAATTAAAGCCAGCCTGTGCTGCCCGCGTAGCCTCATTCTGTGCTGAAAGTGGTTCTGGCGTGGTGGCATAGGCGCTAGTCTCATAACCAGCCTGTTCAAAAATTGCTAAAATATCGACGAGGCTTTGTTTCAGGCCCTCATGACCAGCCTTAGGATTATAAATAATACGTGCCCGCTGCTGCATGGGAACCCTCCTTTACCGTTGCTTTAATTCCTGGATCAATAATTGGTTAACGACTTTTGGATTAGCCTGGCCGCGGGTTTGCTTCATGATCTGCCCAACTAAGAAACCAATCGCACGGTCCTTACCATTTTTGAAGTCATCGATCGATTGTTGATTATTGTCCAAAATCTCAGTGATGATCGGCAATAATTTAGCTGGATCAGATAATTGAACTAATCCTTTCGCTTCGACCCATTGTTTAGGTTCAGTGCCATTAGTGATAATTTCTTTGAAGACTTTCTTGGCGATCTTCGAGGAGATCGTGCCATCAGTGATCAAGTTGATCATCGTCGCTAAATTGACGGCAGTTAATTTAGTCGCCGTTAATTCAAGCTTTTCAGCATTCAAATAAGCACTAACTTCACCTTGTAACCAGTTAGCGGCTAATTTAGCGTCAGCGCCGGCCGCAACCGTTGCTTCAAAGAAATCAGCCATTTCCAAGCTCTGCGTCAAAACAGTAGCATCAGCTGCACTCAAACCTAAGTCATTGATATAACGTTGGCGCCGTGCTGCTGGCATTTCTGGAATTGAACGCCGTACTTCTGCGATCCACTCATCGCTGATATGGATCGGTGGAATATCTGGTTCTGGGAAGTAACGATAATCATCGGAGCCTTCCTTGACCCGTTGCAAAACAGTTTCGCCTGTATTTTCATTGTAACCACGTGTTTCCTGACGAATCGTGCCACCAGATAATAGAATCTGTGCTTGGCGTTTTTCTTCGTATTCAAGACCTTTACGTAAGTAGTTAAATGAGTTGATGTTCTTCAATTCGGTTTTAACGCCGTATTCCTTTTGCCCAACTGGCCGAATTGAAATATTGGCGTCAACCCGCAAAGAACCTTCTTCCATTTTAACGTCAGATACACCGCTAAACTGGATCACTTGGCGCAAAGTTTCCAAATACTTGTAAGCTTCTTCAGGTGAAGCCATATCTGGCTTTGAGACAATTTCAATCAATGGCGTCCCTTGCCGGTTTAGATCGACGTAAGAATTTTGGCCACGGTGGGTATTTTTACCAGCATCTTCTTCCAAATGTAATTCTTCGATCCCAATTTTCTTGGTATCGCCATTGTTTAATTCAACTTCAACCCAGCCATCATGGCCGATTGGTTGTTCAAACTGTGTGATCTGATAAGCTTTTGGATTATCAGGATAGAAATAGTTTTTCCGATCAAAGTGATTTTCTGTAGCAATCGTCGCATTTAATGCCAAAGCCGCACGCATACCATACTCCAAAGCACCTTTATTAACGCTTGGCAATACACCTGGATAACCCCAGTCGATCACATTAGTGTTCATGTTAGGGGTATCACCAAATTCGTTAGCCGATGGACTAAACATTTTTGATTTTGTTTTTAATTCAACATGGACTTCAAGCCCGATAGTCGTTTCAAAGTTCACTAGTCGTTACCCCCTAACGTTGGAACTTGTTTGTGGAAATCAGTTGCCTGTTCAAATGCATATCCAGCTTGATACAAGGTAGCTTCAGCAAATGATGGGCCGATCAACTGCATGCCAATCGGTAAACCGTTAGCAAAACCAGCAGGCAGTGATAAGCCTGGAAGACCAGCAAGGTTCACTGGCACACTCAAAACGTCGCCAGCATACATGGTCAATGGATCAGTGACATCTTCGCCGATACCATAAGCAGTCGTTGGTGCAACTGGCCCTAAGATCAAATCATGATCCTTGAAAATATCAGCGAAATCTTGCCGCATCAATGTCCGTACTTGGGCAGCTTTTTTGAAGTAAGCATCGTAATAACCAGCAGATAGTGAGTACATGCCTAACATGATCCGCCGCTTAACTTCAGGACCGAAGCCTTGCGTCCGTGAGTTCACGTAAACCTCATTCAAATCCTTAGCGTCTTGCGCACGGACACCATAGCGGATACCGTCAAAACGTTGTAAATTAGATGAAGCTTCAGAACTAGAAATAATGTAGTAAGCAGCTACGCCATATTTAGAATGTGGCAAAGAAACTTCGTCCACCGTAGCACCCAATTCACGGTACTTATCAGCTGCAGCCAAAATTGCTTCCTTAACTTCCGCCTGAACGCCTTCACCTAAATATTCCTTTGGTAAGCCAATACGCAAGCCTTTGACGCCAGCATCGATTTTAGCCGTGAAATCAGCTTCGTGGCCGCTAACGGAAGTGGCATCCCGTTTGTCTTCACCAACTAAAATATTCAGCAAGGCAGCATTATCTTTAACGCCACGAGAGAATGGGCCAATTTGATCCAAACTAGAACCAAAAGCAATCAAGCCCCAGCGGGAAATACGACCGTAAGTTGGTTTCATCCCCACGACCCCAGTAAATGAAGCTGGTTGGCGAATTGAGCCACCCGTATCAGAACCTAAGGCAAAGGGTACCATACCAGCGGAAACAGCAGCTGCAGAGCCACCAGATGAGCCACCAGGAACTTTAGTTGTGTCCCATGGGTTTTTAGTGATCTTAAAGGCAGAATTTTCAGTTGAGCCACCCATGGCGAATTCGTCAAGGTTAGTTTTCCCGATCACGACCATGTCATTAGCGTGGATTTTTTCCATGACTGTTGCGTCATAAATCGGCGTAAAGTTTTCAAGAATCTTGCTGGCAGCAGTTGTCCGCAAGCCTTTCGTCATGATGTTATCCTTGATAGCGATTGGAATACCGGCTAACAGGTTAGCGGCATCAATGCCTTTTTCATCGATTGCTTTAGCTGTTGCTAAGGCATTTTCTTCATCTAACGCCAAAAAAGCATCGATTTTTTGATCGGTTGCTTTTAAAGCATCAATTGTTTGTTTAGTTAATTCATAACTGGTTAATTCTTTGTTCACTAACTGGTTATGGATCGTGGTCAAATCATTGTCAAAGAAGTTCATTCAGCCGAATCCTCCCCACGGTTAAAAATTGCTGGAACTTTGATATAGCCGTCCTCAGTATCAGGTGCGTTATTTAATAACGCCGTCCGTTCTCCTGGATCAGCGGCTGCTGGCACATCATCGCGCACAACGTTAACCAGATCAACCACGTGTGTCATTGGTTCAACACCAGTGGTATCAACTTCCTGTAACTGGTTAAACATGTCGGTGATTTTGCTCATTTGATCAGTAAATTGGCTTAATTCTTCATCATTAAAAGATAACCGGGCGAGGTTTGCAACATGGTTGACTTGCTCTTTACTAATTGCCAATTCTCTGGCCTCTCTTTCATTTTTTATTACATTATTATTTTAACGTTAACGACTTAGTGTGAAAAGTCTAAGTTTGACCGCGCACGCGGCCACAATGACATTATTATAGCACGTACCGTGATAGATAGCGATTTGTGATATGAAAAAAGCAGCACATAGGCTGCAAATTTCTGAAAAAATTAATTAACTTTCTCTGCGGTAACTTTTTTAACGTCCGCTAAATAATTTTGCTGCTTCTCTTCATCAAATTCATGCTCGGTTTTGGCAATGATCAAAGCGGCCAACGAATTACCGACCACATTGACAGCCGTGCGGCCCATATCAACTAAACGATCGATACCGGCAATAAAAGCTAAACCAGATGCCGGCACACCAATCGTGGTGATCGTCGCTAACAACACGACGAAGGACGCACCAGGCACACCTGCCATCCCTTTAGACGTGATCATCAACACAACCAATAACGTGATCTGCTGACCTAAGCTTAAATGAATATGGTAAGCCTGCGCTAAAAATAACGCGGCCAACGACTGATAAATCGCCGAACCATCCAGGTTGAACGTATAGCCAGTAGGAATAACAAAAGAGGCAATTCCCTGACTAACGCCATAACGCGGCATTTTTTCCATAATTCGTGGCAAGGCTGCTTCGGAACTGGCCGTAGAAAAAGCCAACACAAGCTCATCCTTGATCACCAACAATAGATCAAAAATATTCAGGTGGAAGAATCGTGCAACTAAGCCCATCACAACAACCACAAAAATGATCATCGTCATATAGGCGATCAATAGGAACAACGCCAACGGTTTCAGCGCACTTAAGCCGAACTGTGCAATAGTCACACCAATCAAAGCAAACACCCCAATTGGCGCTAGCTGCATGATCCAGTTAGTCATTTTGAACATCACTTCAGAGGTTGCATCAAAGAAATCAATCAAAACATGACCACGTTTACCAATGGCCGCAATTCCTAGACCAAACATAACGGTAAAGAAAATAACTGGAATCATATCGCCTTTACCTAACGCTTCAAAAAAGTTAGTCGGTACGATATTCATGATGATATCGCCTAATCCGTTATTGCCGGCAGTTTTAGCGGTTGCCGTGTATTGACTAATTGAAACTTTGCTCAGCGTTTGAATATTGATCGAATCACCCGGTTTAGTCAGATTCCCGACCAGCAACCCCAACGCAATCGCAATCGTTGTCATCAGTTCAAAGTAGATCAACGTTTTGCCACCGACACGCCCTAACTTTTTGATATCGCCCATTTTGGCAATACCAACGACTAGACAGGAAACCACGATCGGTAAAACGATCATTTTAATTAAATTAATGAAGATCGTCCCGATTGGATTCAGGATGGCGATCGCCATTTTATTTTGATAAAAAAGCGCACCAACAACTAACCCTAAGATCAGGCCAAGCACAATGCGCCAGCCTAAACTCAGGCGTAAAAAGCGTTTCTGTTGCACGTTATATCCCTCCAAAATTTTTCTTAATTAAATCTCATATTCTCAGGTTGAAAAATCAACCATTTTTCAGTTTAGCACAATTAGCTGTTGATAACGAGTTTTCATTTACTTTTCCATGAGCAAACAATGTGAATATTAATAATCTCTCTAATATAATCATAAAAAAACGTCCTCATAATTGAGGACGTTTAATGCGATTATTAGTAACTACCAAAGACATGGCTGTAGAAACTCTTTTCACCTGCTTTGCGCGCAACAAAAGCTTGTGTACCGTCAGTTGACTGCACGGTGATCTCAATTGCGGCTTCACTTGGTAGATATTTATTAGCTGCAGTCACCAAGTATTGCGTGAAACTCTTGATTTCAGTTTCACTATAAAATTGCGTATTGATCGTAATGTTCATCCCAGATAAATTACCATCTTTGTAATGGGTTTGCGCTGTGACACCAGACAAATTAGGGAAGAACGATTGCACATTATTTTTGAAGTTAGTAAACGAATCAGCATCGCTGGAATTACCTGACTTAGCACTACCAACTACCGGTAAAACGTAATTAGCTTCGTTAACATCATGCCACTCACTAATTGTTTTACCGCCGTCTTTACTGATCCCATAAGCAAAGAAAGTCCCGCCAACTAAGCTATCATTAGTGGCCTGTTCGTACAACGCAATCACGATTGGCACATTACCAACGCCTTCGGTTTTACGCATTCGTGAAACGACTTGATCAGCCATCGACTTACCTTCACTGACCATTTTATCGTGAGAAATTTTGGTCTCGTAAGTTGCACCGTATTCTTCTTTTTGATAGTAATCGACTTGATTCATTGCCAAACCGATCGTCATACCACCAAGCTTGAGATTATTACCATCTTGGGTCATATAATCTTGTTCTTCAATTGCCTGTAAATAGTCTGGATTCCGCTTATCAGCATCCGTTTGACCATTGTCTTCTGGATTCAATCCACTGGCATTACTTTTAGACTTACGATCCAACCAATTCTGTGCCGTTGCTTTCTTTAAGTATTGGCCTTCTTGGAAGATATAATCATCAGTGGCAAACTGCTTCTGTGAAATCGTCTGTAATCCATTTTCAAAGCTTTTCAGATTAGCCCCATTAGTATTCTGATCTTTCGTGAGTCCCCGTGCCTTACTGGTTTTATAACGACCATTCTGGATCACGCCTTGATACTCATCGTCAGAAGTTTGGCCGGTTGTCTGAATCGAGGTTTTAGTTTTGGTACTACTAGTCGTGCCGACACCGGACGAACCTAAGCGGCCACACGCGGTCAACAGTACGACACTAACTGCTAAAGCTAATATTGCGCTAATTCGTTTCACGATTTTTCTCCTCTATCTCACTATTAATGATAATTTATTAGCGCAGTTCGCCAATAAATTCCTGATGTTCGTGGCGATGACCATTCTTGTGGCAAAATTCACGCCGCAAGAAACATGGCTCTATCTCACTATTAATGATAATTTATTAGCACAGTTCGCCAATAAATTCCTGATGTTCGTGGCGATGACCATTCTTGTGGCAAAATTCACGCCGCAAGAAACATGGCTCTATCTCACTATTAATGATAATTTATTAGCACAGTTCGCCAATAAATTCCTGATGTTCGTGGCGATGACCATTCTTGTGGCAAAATTCGTGCCGCAAGAAACATGGCTCCATCATAGAAATCATGATACCGCTAGTCAGCCAGATCTTGCAAGTTTTGCTCCAAGGTGGCTTCGTCCCAGATCGTAATACCTAATTTTTGTGCCTTAGTATATTTACTGCCAGGATCAGTACCAGCAACCACAATATCGGTTTTCTTCGATACGCTGCCAGTCACCTTAGCGCCCAGATCAGTTAGTGTATTGGTGAGATCTGCCCGCTTATGCCGTTCTAGTGTTCCAGTTAACACGATTGTTTTACCAGTAAATGGCGTCTCATTTACACTAGCTGGCGCTGGTCCTAAATAACGCATATTTACACCGGCAGCCGCTAATTGTTCGATCAACTTAGGAACTTCCGGTGCATCAAAATAAGTCCGTACACTGTTAGCAATGATCGTCCCGGAAGTCGCAATTGCTTCAATTGCTTCAGCACTGCTAGCTTGTAAACTAGCCATGTCACCAAAATGCTCAGCCAATGAGCGAGCCATTTTAGCGCCGACATGGCGAATACCTAAGCCGGTTAACAAACGCTCTAAAGAATTAGCTTTACTACGTTCAATTGCCTGTAATAAATTATTGGCTGATTTTTCTTTAAATTTATCTAACGTTAGCAGCTGCTCCAGGGTCAACTGATACAGATCAGCAACATCAGCAACCAGTTCACGCTCAAATAATTGTTGCACGATCTGCGGACCAAGTCCATCGATATTCATCGCATTACGTGACGCAAAATGGGTCAGCTGTTCCTTGATCTGAGCCGGACACTTCGGATTGATACAGCGTAACGCGACTTCATCTTCTAAATGAACCAACGGCGAATCACAGGAAGGACAATGGGTCGGAATCACATAGGGCTGACTATCGGCTCCCCGTTTGTCAGTTAAGACGGCGGAAACTTCGGGAATAATATCGCCAGCTTTGTGAATCAAAACCGTATCGTGCAGTCGAATATCCTTTTCTTGGATCATATCACCATTATGCAGCGTTGCCCGTGCTACGGTCGTACCCGCTAATTGAACGGGATCCATTACCGCAGTTGGTGTAACTACACCCGTACGACCAACTGTCCATTCAATCTCATTGATCACGGTTTGTGCTTCTTCTGGTGGAAATTTATAAGCAATTTCCCAACGTGGTACCTTAACTGTATTACCTAGTTCAGCCTGCAGCGCTAAGGAATTAACTTTTAAAACCACACCATCGATATCATAGTCGAGTTGATTGCGTTGTGCCTGATATTCAGCAATAAAAGCCTCAATTTCGGGCAACGTTTGGCAAGTTTTTGTGGTCGGATTAACGGCAAAGCCTAATTCACTTAAACGAGCAAGTGCTTCGGCTTGTGTGGTCACATTCAATGCAGCATAATCGGTCAATGTATAGATCCACGTTGACAAATTACGTGCCGCCGTTACTCGTGAATCAAGTTGGCGCAAACTACCAGCTGCTGCATTACGCGGGTTAGCAAAAGTCGCTAAACCGTCTGCTTCACGGCGTTCATTTAATTTAGCAAATGACACCCGCGGCATATAACATTCACCGCGAACTTCGATCGACAGCGGTTCAGTCAGCTTGCGGGGAATCGATTTGATCGTTTTTAAATTTTGCGTAATATCTTCACCGATCGTCCCATTACCACGAGTGGCACCACGCACAAATACACCATCTTCGTAAACTAATGAGATCGCTAAACCATCAATTTTCAATTCAACACTATAATCAAAATCAGTCGTGACATTTTTACGCAGGCGTTGATCAAAATTAGCCAACTCAGCCAATGAGAATACATCCCCCATGGAGAGCATCGGCTGCTCATGCGTAACCTTTGTAAAACCAGGTAGCACCTGACCGCCAACTTGTTGTGTCGGTGAATCGCTGGTAACGATGGCCGGAAAAGCCTTTTCCAACGTTTCCAGATCACGATAATTTTCGTCATAAACATTATCTTCGACTAACGGTTGATCTGCTGTATAATAAGCCTGACTCCACTGGTCTAAAAGATTGCGTAACGCTAATGCAGCCGCACTAGCTTCCTGTTCTGAATACTGTTCGATTGGTTTTTCTAAAGCCATTGATTGCCTACCGGAAACTTCCAGCAGGTGTCACCTTCTTTCTATGATTAAGTGTCAAAAACGCTTTTTGTCTATTCTGTTACCTTAGTGATTGGCGCAAAGGCCGCCAATAAGCGCTTGATACCTTGTGATTTGAACGCAATATCCAATTCAGCGTCAGTGCCACTACCGCTGACCTTGACCACAGTGCCTTCGCCCCACTTTTTATGCTGCACCTTATCACCGGCCTGCCATGACTTGCTTTCGGCACCGGTACTATGTGTATTGGAAACCGACTTAGCCGCCGTTCCGCGCCGTGTGTGGTAGGTCGTCGCCGTTGCTCGTGTATAAGCGTTTTGCTGCCGGGAGTCACTGAATGGAATATTCCGTTCCGATAAACTAGCGGCCGTTTTATTTTCAAATAAAATCAAATCTTCATCAATTTCACCGACAAAGCGTGAAGCGGGATTACTCTGTGTTCGGCCGTATAACATTCGCGAGTAGGCGTTAGTCAGGTACAGCTTCTTTTTTGCTCGCGTAATACCGACGTAAGCTAAGCGTCGCTCTTCTTCTAGTTCATCGTTTTCCATCATTGCCCGTGATAATGGGAAGATTCCTTCTTCCATCCCCATCATGAAAACAACTGGGAACTCTAACCCTTTCGCAGCATGTAGTGTCATTAAAGTCACTTCACTGCTTTCTTCCTCGATATCGTCTTGGTCAGAAACCAAAGCCAAATCAGTTAAAAAGTCAACGAAACGATCGCTATCAGCATCTGCTTCATCGTCGTAACCATCATCAAATTCTTTAGTTACCGACAAAAATTCTTGAATATTTTCGATTCGCGTCTGCGCTTCTAGTGTTTTTTCCTGTTTTAAAGCGTCTAAGTAACCGGTCTGTTCTAGCATTTGGGTCGTCAATTCCGTAACGTCCCACTCAGCTCGCTTGTCACGTAAAGCCGTCATAGTCGTTGCAAAACTGCCTAATGTATGGCGTGCTCGAGTGGCAATACCGTTAGCTAGATCCACATTGCGGGCAGCTTCTAGCAAGGACCAATTATTGTAGTTAGCAAAGTCACGTAATTTATCGATCGTCCCGTTACCGATACCGCGCTTCGGGCTGTTGACGATTCGTTCAAAGTCGATCGAATCATCAGGGTTAACGATCACCCGCAAATAGGCCAGTACGTCCTTAATTTCTTTACGATCATAGAACTTATGCCCACCAACCATTTTGTAAGGAATATTAGCCTTGACTAAATTTTCTTCAATCGTCCGTGATTGTGCGTTGGTTCGGTACAAGACGGCAAAGTCGCCATAACGGAAATCATTATCAGCCATCTCTTCTTGAATTTTAGCAACGACAAAGCGAGCTTCATCATGTTCGTTTTGACCACGATAGTAAGAAATCTTAGCACCAGCATCATTTTCCGTCCATAACTTCTTCGGCTTACGGTAAACGTTGTTGTTGATCACATCATTAGCCGCCTGTAAAATCGTCTGCGTTGAGCGATAGTTTTGCTCCAACATAACGGTTTTAGCTTCTGGATAATCCTTCTCGAAGTTCATGATATTACTCATATCAGCACCCCGCCAACCATAAATACTCTGATCGGCATCACCCACGACACACAAATTATGATAACGCTGTGCCAACATATTAACTAAAGTATACTGCGCTTGGTTAGTATCCTGATATTCATCGACATGAATATAGCGAAACTTTTCTTGATAGTAATCTAGTGTTTCCGGTGATTTACGGAAGAGCTCGATCGTCAGCATGATCAAATCATCAAAATCAAGAGCTTGATTGGCTTCTAATTCATTTTGATAAGGTTCATAACATTTAGCGACGATCTCTTCAAATGGCGTACTTGCTGCAGCCGCATAATCTTTTGGCGTTTGTAATTGGTTTTTGGCGTTAGAGATCTCACCTAAAATTGAACGTGGCGTATATTTTTTGGGATCGATATTCTGTTGGGTCAGGATCCGGCGCATTAAGGTATTTTGCTCACCTGGATCAGCAATTGTAAATGACCGACTGTAACCGGTCATTTTATCAATATCGCGACGCAAAATACGCACGCACAACGCATGGAAAGTTGAGACCCAAACGGATTCAGCTCGTTCATTCAATAAACTAGCCACACGTTCACGCATTTCGCGCGCGGCTTTGTTAGTAAATGTAATTGCCAAGATCCGCCATGGCGCAACGTCTAATTCTTCAATCAAGTAGGCGATGCGGTGCGTCACGACCCGTGTTTTCCCGGAACCGGCACCGGCCATGATCAATAATGGTCCCTCTGTCTGCTTTACCGCCTCTTGCTGCTTGTCGTTCATGCCCGTTAACAAATCCGTTGTGGCCATAACTTAGTCAGTCCCCCGTTTTTAATTATTTACTGGTGCGTACTTGTAATTGCTATCTTTTTATTCGCACTAAATTGGTTAGCCAGCGGCAAAAATAATTTTGTAACGCGGCCTAACTGGAAAACGCCAAGTTAATCTAACTCGGCGTCACATCGTTCAACTCAACATTATAACAAAAATTCACTTAAACTTCTCTAAAGAATTCTAAAAATACGAATATAAGTTCGCACACTACTTACAAAAAAGCTGCGACAATAATTATGCCCCAGCTTCTTTAAATATTTTTATTCAGCTAAACCAACACGTTCAAAAATTTCATCCACGTGCCGTAAATGCCAGTGATAATCGAATGCATCGTCTAAATCTTTACTGCTAAGTGCATTGGTCACCTTAGGATCAGCTTCCAATAATGGTCGGAAAGGCTTCTTTTCATCCCAAGCCACTGCCGTTTTCGGTTGCACTAAATCATAAGCAGCCTCACGACTCATGCCGCTTTCAATTAATTTCAACATCACTCGTTGGCTATAGATCAAGCCGTAAGTGACATCCATGTTGCTGCGCATCTTTTCTGGGAAAATCGTCAACGTATCTAGAATCTTCGTGAAACGATGCAAGATATAATCCAATAACCCAGTGGTATCAGGAATAATGATCCGTTCTGCTGAACTATGTGAAATATCGCGATCATGCCACAATGGCACATCTTCGTAAGCCGTGATCATATGACCGCGGATCACACGGGCCAAGCCGGTAACATTTTCCGAACCGATCGGATTGCGTTTATGTGGCATTGCCGAGGAACCCTTTTGACCCGCAGCGAAAAATTCTTCAACTTCATGAATTTCAGTCCGTTGTAATGAACGTACTTCCGTCGCAAAACGTTCGATCGAAGTGGCAATCAATGCCATCGTTGCCACGTACTCAGCGTGAAGATCACGTGGCAAAATTTGCGTTGAAATATCTTGGGCACGAATGCCTAAATGCTCAGTCACGTACTGCTCAACAAATGGCGGGATATTAGCAAATGTTCCTACAGCACCACTAATTTTACCGGCTTCAACACCCTTAGCTGCATGTTCGAAACGTTCTTGATTGCGTTTCATTTCCGCGTACCATTGTGCCATCCGCAAACCAAAAGTCGTTGGTTCAGCATGAACACCATGGGTACGGCCCATCATAACAGTGTACTTATAAGTTTTAGCTTGCTTTGCAAGAACGTCGATCAAGTTTTGAATATCTTGGCGGATCAAATCATTGGCTTGCTTCATCAAGTAACCAAAGGCAGTATCAACCACATCGGTTGACGTCAGCCCGTAATGAACCCATTTTTTCTCAGGGCCAAGGCTTTCTGAAACATCACGAGTAAATGCCACAACGTCATGTTTCGTTTGCTTCTCTAATTCAGCGATCCGCGCAACATCAAAAGTCGCTTTCTGGCGAATTTTAACCGCATCTTCCTTAGGTACTTCGCCAATTTCAGCCCAAGCTTCATCCGCTAAAGTTTCAACTTCTAACCATGCCTGATAGCGATTCTGATCAGTCCAAATCTGTCCCATCTCTGGGCGCGTATAGCGTTCTAACATAGTAAGCCTCGCTTTTCCATAGAATTTAGAATACCAAGAAAACATCATTGATATTTTCTTGGTACATTTTCACAAATCAAGTTTAACCCTTTTCAGGTGGTTGATTCCAAATCTCTGTGTCGTAAATTTGTTCCAAAGTATGCCGCGTGTCCGCGGTCAAGATCGTAACGTGGCCAGCGCGGTCATTATCATCCTGTGCATTATCTAAATAGTAATAAAAATGCCAATCTGGTTTGATCAACACCTGAGTAAAGGTGTCAGTGATCAAGCGCTTAGGAATCGTCACCGATACTGCAGGGCTGATCAATTTAATTTTTGGTAGTGGCCAATGACAAAGTGTCCGCAAGTGTAATTCATATTGCGAAACATTAGTTGCTTCATTAAAAATGTTGCCCGAAGTATGCGGTCCTGGTACTAGCCGCTTCACGTAAAGTGTATCAGAAGCAGTTAAGAAAAACTCAATTCCGAACACACCGACATAATCCAACGCGTTACCAACTAATTCGGCAATGCGTTGGACCTCAGCCATCACAGCCGGTTTGATCCGCGCCGGTACGATGGTTTCAAATAATTCTTGATCAACAAAAACATTCTCCACCACTGGCATATAAGCTAAGTTCTTATCAGCATCTTTCGCAACCATGATCGTGAGCTCACTTTCATAGGGAACCCACGATTCCAAAATATAGGTGCCTGAAGTTAAGTATTTCTCGCTACCCGCAATATCTGCCTCACCGTAAATAATGTGTTGAAATTGCTTGCCGTAGCCCTTTTGGATCGGCTTTAAAACACAAGGGTAACCAATCGACGCTACCGCATCATATACATCATTGATATCAACGATCGTTGCGTAAGGTGCAATATTCAAATTATGACTTTCAAAGAAAACTTTCTCCAATTGCCGATCTTGAGTGATCGCCAAAATATCGGTTCCTTGAGGCAAATTGACCGCGTTTAATTGGTCCAACACGCTGGTATCGATATTTTCATACTGATAGGTCATTGCATCGCAAAACTGTGCTAATTTCTGTAAATTAGTTACTGAATTCAAAGCGCCCATTTCAGTCACATCGGCTACACCAGCCGCAGGGCTATCTAAAGTATCGGTTAAAATACCGACGCGAAAGCCTAAACGTTTAGCCGCTAAGGCCAGTAATTTACTGTTTGCATCACCACCAATGATACCGATCATACTGTCTGGATAAATAACTGCAGTCACATTTCTCACAACCTTCATTTGCTAACGTTTAAAGTTGCTTTAATCGTAGCATAGCAGTCTTTACCCGTCAAAATCTGTAACGTGTGTTGAAAAATGGCCAGATCATTGCGTAGCTATCGTCATAATCTGCCTTTTAGCACATTTCTAAAAACCGGTTATTCTTCCTCGTTCAAACCATCGTCTTCTTCTAATTCAGCTTCTGGTTGCCGTGGCCGTAAAATTAAATTCAGCAGAACGGCTGATAAACTAGCCATCACGATCCCATTGCCTAGCAATAGTTGTAAAGTCGTTGGTAGGGACTGAAAAATAGTTGGTTCAACACTGACCCCAAGTCCAAGTCCAATCGACAAGGCGGCGATCAAAACGTTTTTATCATTATGAAAATCAACATGCCGTAACATCCGAATTCCTTGGATCGCCACCATGCCAAACATCACAAGCATGGCGCCACCTAAAACAGGCGTTGGAATGATCGTTGCCACCGCACCAACTTTAGGCAATAAACCGAGCAAAATCAGAAAACCAGCAGAATAGAAAATCGGTTTCCGCGTTTTGATACCAGATAATTGCACTAAACCAACATTTTGCGAAAATGTCGTGTAGGGGAAAGTATTAAAAATACCGCCAAGCATTACGGCTAAAGCCTCAGCGCGGTAACCCTTTTTCAGATCGCTGCTTTCAATTTTACGGTTGGTAATATCACCTAACGCAAAGAAAACGCCGGTGGATTCTACCATTGAAACTAAGGAAACTAAAATCATCGTTAAGATCGACGACCACTCAAAATGTGGTGCGCCAAAATAAAATGGTTGGGGAAAATGTAGCCAGCTAGCTTCTGCTACCGGCTGCAAAGAGACCATGCCCATAAAGGCCGCCACAATCGTTCCGACCAATAAGCCGATCAAGACAGCGATTTGCCGAATGAAGCCAACGCCCCATACGTTAACCGCCAAAATCACTAGCACAGTCAAAAAACCAACGGCCAGGGAATCTGGTGAGCCAAAGTTTTTTGCTGAGGCATCACCACCACCTAAGTTGGTAAAGGCAACTGGAATCAACGTCAAACCAATGACAGTGATCAACGTCCCTGTAACCAACGGCGGAAATAACCGTTTGATTTTAGAAAATGCACCGGCGATCAGGAAAACAAAGGCCCCGGCAGCAATAATTGCCCCATACATTGTTCCAATTGTAAAACGCTCACCAATCATCTTCAATGGTTCAACCGCCTGTACTGCACAACCAAGTACAACGGGTAAACCGATACCGACGAAACGATTCGTCCAGATCTGCAGCAACGTTGCCAAGCCACACATGAAGATGTCAATGGAAACTAGATATGTCATTTGACTGGCCGAAAAATGCAGTGCTCCGCCAATTAATAGCGGTACTAAAACAGAACCGGAATACATTGCCAAGAGGTGTTGCAAGCCCAGCGCAGCCGCTTTTGGATGTGAAACGCTGACGACTTGCTTATTCTGCATGTTCTGACTCCTTATCACCAACAAAAACAACATGACCATTTTCAAAGGCAGCAATTTGTGCCAATGATTCTAGGCGAATATTCTTTTCCTTGATCAATTCGTGACCACGTTGGAAAGTTTTTTCGATTGCGATGCCGACCCCTTTGATCTCAGCGTGAGCTTGTTCACACACCTCGATCAGGCCAGCAACGGCTTGACCGTTAGCCAAGAAATCATCGATGATCAATACTTTATCGTCCGCGCCGAGAAACTTTTTGGAGATTGAAATTTCATTGCTGACTTTTTTCGTATAAGAATAGACCGTTGCCGTGTACAAATCATTGACCAACGTTAAACTTTTATGTTTGCGGGCAAAAATGACTGGTACATGTAACTGTAACCCAGTTAATAAAGCAGGCGCGATGCCAGAGGACTCCACCGTTAAGACTTTGGTGATCCCTTCACCACGGAATAACTGCGCAAATTCTTCACCCATTGCGAACATCAAGTCCGGATCCACCTGATGGTTCAGGAAGTTATCCACCTTCAACACATTACCATCTAATACTTGACCATCACGTCGAATTCGCTCCTCGAGCAACTTCATAAATATAACCTCCAAAATTAAAATATTATTGCGCTGAAGACACGCTGCCTACAAAAAAACTTCTTTTACACGGTTCGGCAAAAGAAGCGGTACGACCACTTTTTTGCTTATAGTCCCGAATTTACGGTTCAGGGTAGAAACTCGCCAACCAGATTATGGCATTATATAAGCAGAGTGATAGAAAAAGCAGTAATCTACTTTTTCAACCACGTTTAAACTCATTCAGTTGGCACAATGCCACTAAACATCAGTTAAATACACATGAAATTATTATAACTTTAGCACAGTTAATTCCGAATGACAATACAAGTTAGGAAGATTTCATTTGGTTTTAAGCCAGTACGCTAATTGTGGCTTAAATTGAAAAACCAGCGGTAAACTATCAATAATCAACTTAGATCAGCTGGATTGATCATGCCGAGTCATTAAGGCGTGAGTGACACAAAATACGAACGTTCACTGGTCATATTGGTTTAATTTATAGGTTTCGATCACATTGATCAGTTTTTGCGCGTACGTTGGATCAGTTGCGTAGCCATCTTGCTGTAGTGCAGCAGCAGCGGTTTTATAGTTAGTTGCCGCAACCACATGCTGATATTGCTGGGGATTCCACGTGGTTCCCTGTGCTAATAACTTGGCGTGTGCTTCTAAGGCTGCCGTGTCACTGCTATAAACTTGAAAACGCGCATGGATCTCGATCCACTTGCCGTTTTGGTATTCCTTGGTCGTTAAAATTTGCGATGTATTCGGGTCTGTCCCCTTAACGCCGAACAAATTATGGTAGCGCGTTGCCAGTTGACTAGTTCCCCAATTCGACTCTAGAATTGCCTGGGCAATCGTAACACTGGGCAAAACATGGTACGTTAACTGCAGTCGTTGTGCAACTGGCGCTAACTTAGTGATAAATGCGCGATGTTCACGCTGAATACTCTCTTGCGTCACCGCCGCACTATCATCAACGGCGACTCGCGGCTGCTCGCCCAAGAGCCGTACTAGTAATAACCCGACAAACGCAATGATGATCCCAGCTAAAATTAATTGCGGCAGACCTAGCTGTTTAAATAAATTACCTTTTTTACGTTTTTTGGCCACGCAAACACCTACCTTTTTTTGTGGCTGCTTTTTGCATCAACGGAAGTTTTCCTACTATATGACTTGTTTTGGTTCCATTGTACACAAATTTACCCGTACTGACTGTTATTTTTCATTTAAAATCACTTTATCGTAGAAATCACCAGCCAACGTGAGCACGGTCTCAAAGTCGAGTAAGAATAAGTATAGGTGTGCACGGCTTTCAAACTCAGCGCGATTAGTAGGTAGCGGCGCTTGATCGAATTTGTCTTGCAGCCGGGCCACACGACGCTGTAAATGTTGAACTTTCTGCGGTTGCGCCAAACTAGCCGCCGTTTCAGCCAGTAATTCACGAATCGCCGTACTTTCCTTTAAAGACAACGTGATCTGATCTAAGTTAGCTTGCATTTGGCGCAACATCTCATATTGATTGCGGCGCATCTCAAAATAGGAGCGATAAAAATCATTTTCAACCAACAATTGATTATCTTGCTGGCGGCTGGCCCACTCACGTCCTTTGCGGATCACGGTTAAAAGTGCACCTAAATGCTGCCACGTAGGTACTTTTTCGATGCCACTCAATTGTTGCGCCATTTGTAGTAAAATTTGCCGCAATTGATCTTCGACTTCTTGCTGGAAGCCTTTGATCTGGGCCATCAGTGACGGCATAAATAGGTTAAACAGCAAGGCGACACCCACCCCGATCAACATCAGCGCAAATTCATTGCCTAACCAATACCAGCTATAGCTTTTCTCAATCAAAAAATGGCTGACCAACACGGCACTGACCACAATGCCTTCTTGTAGGCGCAATTGCATTGCTAACGGAATAAATAACAATAAAAACAAGCCAAATGCCCACGGATTAAAACCTAGTAGCCAAAAACTAAAAATAGCCAGCATAAACGCTAAAATTGTGGCACCGATCCGTAAACCAGCAACATTAAATGAATAACGAGTCGTATTTTGTACACTTAAGATCGTAATAATGCCTGCAGTCGACCAATAATCAAGTCGTAATTCATACGCTAGCACCATTGCGATCACCGCCCCTAAGGCAGTTTTAACGGTTCGTAAACCGATTTTCATCTTATCTCACCCCACTGGCCAAATCATAACTGAAAAACGGGACGAAAGGCAACTGGTGCGCTTCCGTCCCGCTAAATTATAATTGATTAAACCTGTTCTACTAGATAATTTTTGTGCACGCGCAACTATTTTGGTTGTTCGATCACGCGAACACGAACTACGTTTTCGATTTGCGCCATTTTATTGGCAATTCGCTGTAGCCGCTTAGCTTCCAGAGCATCCAAATCAATCATCGTATAAGCATAGTCGCCGTTGCTACGGTTAACCATGTTGACAATATTCAAATCATAGTTAGCCAGCACCTCAGTCATACGGCCGACCATATTAGGCACATTCCGATGAATCAGCGTCAACCGTAGTGGTGCTTGAAAATCCATTACCGTATCCGGAAAAGTGACCGAATTCCGAATATTCCCAGTTTCCAAATAGTTCTTCATTGTTTGTACAACCATTTTAGCACTATTCGTTTCTGCAGCATCAGTCGAACCACCGATATGTGGGAAGCACAATACCTTCGGATGATGGATCAATTTTGGTGTCGCAAAGTCGGTAATATATTGCCGTAAATGACCGCGGTCTAAGGCAGCAATGATTGCTGCCTCATCCACCACATCGTCACGTGCAAAGTTCAGAAGCACACTACCAGGCTTCATTTGAGCAATTGCTTCTGCGTTCAACATTTCTGCCGTTTCGTCGGTCAGTGGTACGTGAATCGTAACATAATCGCTGTCGTGCAACACTTGACTCACGTTTTTGGCGTGATGAATATGATGTGATAAATTCCAAGCGGTATCGACTTGAATATAGGGATCGTAGCCAACAACATGCATTCCAAACGCAGTGGACGACGCGCTGTTGGCAACCAAACCACCGACATGACCTAAACCGATCACACCAAGCTGTTTGCCTAGCAATTCAGTCCCAACGTAAGCTTTTTTTCCTTTTTCAACTTGAACATCAATATCGTTGCCTTTCAAGCCATGTACCCAATCAGAAGCGGGTAACATCGGGCGCGCACCAATAGCCAAAGCAGCAAGAACTAACTCTTTGACCCCATTTGCATTAGCACCAGGCGCATTAAAAACAACTATCCCCTGCTGTACAGCCTTATCCAACGGAATATTATTGACACCAACACCGGCACGACCAATAGTTAAAAGTCGTTCCGGTAGCGCAGTTTGATGTAAATCCACACTGCGGATCAGTAAGCCAGCCGCATCAGTTGTTGGACTTTCGCCATAATCCACTTTGTAATTTTCTTGATCAAATAACGCCACCCCAGCTGGCGCTACCGTAGTCGAAGCTGTGATCTGAAACATTATTTACCCGCTCCTTTTTCAAATTTTTCCATAGAGTCAACTAGCGCTGCTACTGCATCGATCGGTAAAGCGTTATACAAACTTGCCCGCATCCCTCCGACTAAGCGATGACCTTTTAAGTTTTTAAAGCCAGCGGCATCAGCAGCGGCCACAAATTCAGCATCTAATTCAGGATCACCCGTCATAAATGGTACGTTAGTCAGTGAACGTGCAGCCACTGCGACCGGTGAACTGAATAATTTAGACTGCGCTAAATAGTCGTATAAAATACCAGCTTTAGCCCGATTGATTTTTTCAATGCCGGCAATACCACCACGATCCTGTAACCAATGGAAAACTAAACCAGCGGTGTAAATATCAAAAACAGGCGGTGTATTATAAGCTGATTCTTTTTGTGCCTGCAACGTATAATCCAACATCGTTGGTAAACCAGTCACTTGACCGAGTAGATCATCACGAACGATCACTACCGTCAAGCCAGCAGGAGCAATATTCTTTTGGGCACCAGCGTAAATAACGCCAAATTTTTCGAACGGATAATTCTGCGCTAAAATATTAGACGACATATCGGCGACCAATGGCGCAGCAACATCCGGCAGCTGCGTAAACGCAGTGCCTTCGATCGTATTATTCGTCGTGATGTGCACATAATCATAATCTTTAGTCAAAGTCGGCACAACAGGGATCGTGGTGTAACTGCTAGCCTTTGAGCTAGCCACGATATCGACTTGCATACCATTAATTTTTTCTGCTTCAATAACTGCTTTTTGTGACCAATGGCCAGTGTCAACGTATGCTGCACGGCGTTTCGTCGCAATATTTAATGGCAGCATATAGAACTGTAAACTAGCTCCACCTTGCAAAAATAGGATCCGGTAATTGTCTGGTAACCCCATTAATTGGCGCAAGGTCTGCTCAGCATCGTGATAAATGTCTTGAAACAAGGAGGAACGATGACTGATCTCAGTAACGCTCATTCCACTACCGTGATAGGACAAAAACTCGGCCTGAACTTGTTTCAATACCGGCTGTGGCAATACTGCTGGCCCAGCCGCAAAATTATACACTTGCTGCATGTTTATGGTTCCTCCTCTATCTTACTTCTAATGATTTTTTCTTAATAAAATCTACTGAGAAACTTCTGCTATTCGTAGTGACGGCTATTCAACTAGGAGAAAGACCGCCAAATTGAAGCAGAGAACAGTTTCTCATTTGATCTTAATAAAATAATGTAATTCTCATTGTAGCATGTTCAGTCATGAAAAAATAGGTCAATAAAAAAATTGACGCCAATTTTGACGTCAATTTTTTGTTACCATTGAATTAATAACCCTAGTCCAAAGAAAATAACTTGGGCCAACGTGATCAAAAATAAATTTTTAATTGCTAACGGGAAGGTTTCCTTTTTGATTTGCTTAGCCAAGAAGCCGCGGGTGTTACGCCAAACGATTGGCACTGTCAAAAAGGTCAGCAGGGTTAATTTTGGTAAATAACCTAACCAAACTGACGCTAATAAACAGACAAAACCGACAACATATAATATGACAAACATTTTAAGTGCTGCTGGTTTACCTAGATAGTAAACGATCGTAGTGCGGCCAAGTTCACGGTCTTCTTGTTCATCAGCAATATTATTCGCCAACAATAAATTGGCAATACTGCATACGGCTAGACCAGATGACAACAATACTGGCCAAACAAAAGCCCAATTAAACGTGATCACATCATACGTATTAATGTACACACTGATCAAAAAAATAACGAAGCCCATGGTAATTCCCGAAAAAAATTCACCAAACGGTGTACTGGAAATTGGCCGCGGTCCCCCAGCATAAAAATAACCCACCGCGTAACTGAATAAGCCTAACCAAAATAATGGCCAACCAGTCCGACTAACGATAAACAAACCTAAAGCTGCTGAAACAGCGATCAGCCAGAAAATCAACCAGCCAATATGACTAGGATTTAATTTGTGCACACCGATAATATTGGTTTTCTCACGAAAAGCCAGCGCCTGATTATGTGTTGCGCGATGGTAATCCTGATAATTATCATTAGCATCCACCGCCATGTTAAACATCAACATCGCCACGAAAAATAAAAGTAAATAAACTGGATGTAACTGATGATAATGATACCAAGCAAAAAAAGTACCTAATAAAAATGGAAAAACACTAGCCGTTTTGGCTTTGATCTCCACTAATTCTAAAAAGACTGACAAAGACACACCATTGCACCTACCCTTATAAAAGCGCACTAAAAGTATTTCAATCTAGCGTGTGTTGGGAAAAGCGTTCAGGTTATACGCAATTAATCTGCTTTTACAACCACACTTAGGCTAAATTAGTGATATTTTCCAAACACGGTCCAACCCAACTCTATAGGTAGAGGAGATTAGACTAGTAAAGTCACCGCTTTTAGTGCGTTTATACTCTCTAAATCACTTCTATGTTACCACAGCTAGGCCAACGCTGAAACTAGCTATACTACTCTGTACCTTGATCTAATTGATAAAGGTTGCGGAAGCGTTGATTATTTTGATACAGCTCATGCGGCGTTCCTTGCATCGCAATCTGCCCGTGCTCCAAGAAAATAACGCGATCAGCGTGCTCGATACCTTGCAAATGATGAGTCACCCAGATCACCGTTTTATCTGCTAATACTTTAAAAATCGTGTTCAGTAGCGCTTTTTCGGTGATTGGATCTAGTCCCACTGTAGGTTCGTCCAGTAAAATAATGGGTGCATCTTGAATCAATACCCGTGCTAGGGCCAAGCGTTGCTGCTCGCCACCAGAAAAACGTGCACCAGCCTCTTCCACAACAGTATCAGCACCTGCTGGTAGTCGTTGCATCAGCGGTCCTAACTCTACTGCTTGCAACGCCGCCATAATCGCCTCATCACTAGCTTGTAAATTACCTAAACGAATATTATTCAGCACCGTTGTGTTAAATAAAAATGGTTTCTGATCTAACATCCCAATCAATTGCGCTCGTTGCGTTTGTAGTGCCGCTACAGGTACTTGGTTCAACGTCACTTGTCCAACTTGCGGGGTTAATTCACCAAGCAATAAATTCAATAATGTGGTTTTCCCGGTACCACTAGGACCAAGAATGGCAATTTTTTCACCAGCTGCAATCTGCAAATTAAATTGCTGTAAAATCGGCGTTTGTGCCATTGTATATTTAAAATCGATTTGCTGAAAAGCAATTGTTTTGATGGGTGCAGTCAAGGTTTGTTGCTGCGGTAACTCACGCACAGTTGGCTGCAAATGATTCAATCGCGCTACTGACGACATATACAGTGGCCATTCTTCGACCCCCTGACTCACTGGTGCGAACGCATCTACTAATGGAAATAAACACAGCACGAAGGCCGCGATCCAGTTGGCGAGGCTTTGATTAGCAGTAAATTGCTGATTCGTCCATACCATCAGTACTACGATCACTACGCCAAAAATTAATTGGATCAGAAAATCGCGCCGCCATTCAAATCGGCGCGTCTGCAGTGTATTTTGCCGTGCGGCTTTCAAAGTTGGGTGCGGGCGTTTTAGAAAATCATTTTGGCGTCCAGAAATCACCCAATCTGATAAGCCAAGCACATCGTCGGTCATGTCAGTGTAAAGTTCATGTTGCAGCTGCTTGTGGCGTTCAACCCGCGCACCCAAAACCGCAACAGAAACTAGCGGCAGCAGAAAAATAATCACTGCCAGTAGCAGTGCGATCGCCAAGGCAAAGAACCAATTAAAAAAACCTAGCGCGATCACGATCAGGACATATAACAGCCAACTGATCAACGTTGGAAAAATTGTCCGTAAATAAAGATTTTGTAAATGACCGAGATCATCGGCTAAGATACCTAAAATATCACCAGTTTTAAAATGTTGCTGAAAAAAGGCAGCGTCCTTAGCTAACGTCTGATACAGTCGCTTACGCAGATCTGAAGTAACCTTAAATACCCAATTATGGCTAGTCAAACGTTCAAGATAGCGAAAAGCTGGTCGGCCAATACCAAACGCACGTACCAAAACAACGGGAACATAGATCAGTAAAATATTTTCTGGCTTCGTCGCTGCTTTACTGATCAAATATCCTGAAGTAAACATTAACGCCCCGCCGCAAATAAATGTTGCTAAACCAAGCACTAAAATCAGCGTCAGCAGGCCCTTATATTTAGTCATGTAGGGTTTTACCCAAGTATCATGCTTCAATTGTTTCATAGTGCTTCACCTCGCATCTGCGCCATTAAACTGACATAGGCGCCATTTTGGGCTTGTAATTGTGTTGGCGTTCCTTGTTCAACTAAACGACCTTGCTGGATCACAAAAACGTAGTCCATTTGTTGCATCCAATGTAAGCGATGTGTGGCAAAAAAGACTAAATGATCAGCAAATAATGGCATCATCGTTTCTTTCAGTGCCGCCTCGGTTTCAATGTCCAAATGTGCAGTCGGTTCATCCAACAATAAAATTCGCCGCTGTGGGTCAAGAAAGGCGCGGGCTAAAGCAATCCGTTGCCCTTGACCACCACTGACACCACGCGCACCTTCACCGATCACCGTCGCCAAGCCTGCGGGCAGTGTGGTCAGCCAATCGCTTAAGCCAGCTCGAGCCGCTGCCTGTTCGATTGCTGCTGTTGACGCTGTTGGTTGATAAAAAGCAATGTTTTCACCAATCGTAGCGTGAAAGAGATACGGCTTCTGTGGTAAATAAACAAAGTTTTGTTGCCACTGTTCTTGGCTTAAATGTGGTACTACTTGGCCATTAATTTTGATCTCACCCTTTTCTGGCTGCAAAAAGCCTCCTAGTGTATTGATCAAAGTTGATTTACCGGAACCAGATTCGCCGATCACACCAATTTTATGATAGCCGTGCACACTAAAGGAAACCGCAGCTAAATCTGCTTCGTTGCTCCCTGGATAACTGACATCAACCTTGTTGAAAGCCAAAGTACTATCAGCCGTCCAAGCTGGTGCAGCCGTTAATAATTGCCGTTGTTGCGGCTGGGGTAATTCCAAGATCGCAAAAACGGCCTGCATTGCATTTTTACCGTCTAAAGTGGCGTGGTAATCGCTGGAAAAATCACGTAAAGGCAGAAAGAACTCTGGTGCCAAAATCAGGGTCGCTAATGCTGGAAACAGTGGAATTTGCCCATTCAACAGTGCTAAGCCAAGGAAAACCGCTACGATTGCAATCGATAATGTAGTGAAAAAATCTAATGCAAACGTTGAAAGTACTGCGATTCGCAACACATTCATTGTCCTTTTTCGATACGATTCGCTGACTTGATAAACATTATCGGCATATTGCTCACTAATACCTAACAGTTTTAACGTTGCCAACCCGCGCAAAGCATCCACAAAATGGTTAGCTAACTGTTGATAACCCGCATATTGTTTATCGGCTTTATCACGAGCGGCAAATCCAAGAATGATCATAAATAAAATCACGATCGGCACGACAACTAATAAAATCCAACCAGAACGCGCATCTAGGGTAAAAATATAAATTAATAAGATCCATGGAATCAGCATCATGTTCAGCATTTTATTCAAAATCAAAGTCATGTAATTTTCGACTTGATCAATGCCTTCTAACGCCATGGTCACCATATTCCCAGTACCTTGTTTTGCCACTAAACTTGGTCCTAAATGAAATAGTTTAGTTAACAAACGCTGTTGCAGATCAGCACTAGCCTGACTAGCATAACGATCAAGTACATGGCTTTTAAGCCAATTCAATAAATGGCGCCCCAGTAACGCCAGAAAAAAGAAAAGCATCGGCTGATAAAGCCAAACCAATGCTTTTAATCGCCATGAATTGACGATTGCCTGGGCCAAAAACTTACCTTGGAACAATATCATAAATGCTTGCAGAACAGTTAGTCCCGCAAGCATTAATAAGACTTTTTTAGTTCCAGATAAGCGTAATAAACGCTTATCGATCATTTATCACTCACCACTTTTTTTGTACGAACACGTTGATTAAATACAAAATAACTCCAAATCGTATAGGCTAGGACGATCGGCACTAAAATTGCTGCAACGATCGTCATCACGCCTAAAGTATATTCCGTTGATGCCGCATTTTCGATCAAAATACTGTGTAATGGATTATTGCCGACCATGACTCGGGGAAATAAACCATTAAATAACAATGCGACCACACCGATCAAAGTCGCTCCGCTAGCGATAAACGACAGTACTTCTTTATCTCGGTACGCTCCAAAGGTTGCAATTACGCTCAGTAGCACGATCAACACTAAAAGAATCCAGCTAGACACTGGCCGTGCGGTGAAGAAATCAGTCTGCCACATCAACAAACCAGCAAAAACAACTAAACCGACAAACAGAACTGGATACAATACTTTAGTAACTGTTTGAGCACGCTGACGTAAGTCGCCGGTTAGTTTTAAGCGAATAAAATTTAACCCGTGTAAGAGGCAAAGTAACGTCACCGCCACGCCACCAACGATCGAGAACAAATTAACATAATCACCAAAGCCGCCACGAATATTTCCTGCAGCATCCAGTGGCATCCCTTTGACTAAATCGGTGAACATCATCCCTAATAAGAATGGTGCGCATAAACTACCGATCGTCAGCGTCCAACCCCACAGCTTTTTACCAACAGCTGAAAGGGCATGGGCACGAAACTCAAAAGAAACACCCCGCAAGATCAATGCAAATAACGTTAAGAACAAGATAATGTAAAATCCGGAAAATAGGCTGGCATACCAATAAGGAAATGAGGCAAACATCGCCCCACCAGCGGTAATCAACCACACTTCATTACCATCCCAATGTGGGCCGATGGCTTGCATCAGTTCACCACGTTCACGTTCATTACGCGCGATCACCCGTAGTGACATACCTACACCGTAATCGAATCCTTCTAAGAAAAAGAACACGGAAAACAATAACCCGATCAAGAAGAACCACAATAACTGTAAGCTACTCATGACTGAAGGCCCCCTTTGTCATTGGATCGACATTCGTATCATAACCAGCGCCATCGTCTAACGCATCTGGCCCGGCGACCAATGTCCGGTGAGAGAAGTAGATCATTGTTCCACCGAGCAGCGTGAAGATCAGGAAGTACATCGTATTGGAGAACCAAAGATCTCCTGCCGTCACACTTGGTGATACCGCATCAGCGATCGTGTACAAACCATAAACGATCCACGGGAACCGTCCTAGTTCAGTGATCAACCACCCACAAGTATTAGCAATAAATGGCAACCAAAGACTAATGCCGAGCACGTACAACAGCCAACGTTTATTTTGTAAAGTATTCCGCTTAGCTCGACTAAACCATAAGCCTAAAACTGCAATCAGGATGAAGAACATCCCGCTACCAGCCATGATTCGGAAACTCCAGAATAAAGTTTTCGGTGGAACATAGTAGCTAATATCTGAACCAAATTTACCATCATACTTAGCGTGTAGTTCTTTATTGATGGTGTCCATCCCTTTAACCGACCCGGATGCCTTATGATATGTCAATAAACTCAACATCTTCGGCACCTCAATACTCCAAGTAACTTTTTTATTCTTGGTGTCAAAGCCTTGGACCACCGACCATGATGCCGGGTCACCAGTGTCCTTATAAATCCCTTCTGTTGCGGCAAATTTCATTGGTTGATCCTTGACCACTTGCTGAGTCTGCAGATCACCAACAGCAACCGTTAAAATGGCTGCTACTAAACCGACCCATAGCCCGACACGCAATGATTTGCGATAGAAGTCTTTATTTTCTTTTTTAAGCAGACGCCAAGCCGCCATGCCAGCCAAAGCAAATGCCGCCGTAGTAAATGCACCGAAAATAACGTGGGGAAATTCGACCCACAACTGTGGATTCTTTAATAAGCCAGTAAAACTAGCCATTTCCGCCCGGCCATTAGCGATCCGGTAAGCCACAGGATTTTGCATAAAACTATTCGCCGTTAAAATCCATAATGCCGAGATGCTAGAACCTAACATAACTAGCCAGATGAACAACGCATGAATTGCTGGCTTGAACCGATCCCAAGTAAACATCCACATACCGATAAAAACTGATTCCATAAAAAAGGCCAATAACGCTTCGATTGCCAGTGGCGCACCAAAAATATCACCCATGAACCGCGAGTAATCTGACCAATTCATCCCAAATTGAAATTCTTGAATGATACCAGTAACGACCCCGACCGCAAAACTTAGCAGAAAAATCTTACCCCAAAATTTCGCCATCTTTTTGTAATCTTCGTCGCGCTTGAACACATAAATTGTTTCCATAATAGCAGTAAGTAACGCCATTCCAATTGAAAAAGGAACGAAGAAGAAATGAAAGATCGTTGTCATTGCAAATTGGAACCGCGCCAACGACAGTAGACTGACCCCGAGTACAAACATTGTCCTAACCACCTTTCTGTAAAATGCCCATTGAGCGTAAGTTGTATCCACTTACATTATAAGCTACATCGCATTTGGCTTCAAATCAATATTGCACTAGAATTTTTTCAAAATTTGCCACTTAGATAGATGAATTTAACAGATCATTCTAAACAGATATTTAGTTCACTATCTTTAAACTACAAAAAAAAACATCTTCCATTTAAAAATATGTAATTAAGCCTTTTAAGCGTTATCGTTTGGTCACGCTGCTTCCTTAACGTAGCCACTTAAATTTAGCGATAAAATAACTGTGCATCTATTCCACGCACATTTCTTGCATGTCTCGCGTCAGCGCTTTATGGTGGGATTAAGTAGGATAACCTAAACTCGCCTGACTGGAGGGATTTTATCGTGACTGATCAGCAATTAGGCCAGCCAGAAAACATTATCACTGGGCAGTACTATCGCTTTACCGTTTTGACATCACGCATGGTGCGCTTGGAATATAGTGTCAATGAACATTTTGAGGATCACTTAACTCAGATCGTACAAAATCGCAATCTTGGTGAACCTGAATTTGAAGTTTTCCGTCATCGCAATCAACACGAACTAGAAATCGTCACTGACTATTTCCACCTCTACTATGAAGGTGGCCCACTAACGCCAGATTCACTTTATATCGATACTAAATATGGTTACTCTTCCTATAATAATCGTTGGAATTTTGGTCAACCTGTTGAAACCCTTAAAGGGACTGTACGGACATTAGATAAAGCCGATGGTGCGGTACCATTAGAAGAAGGCTTAATGAGTCGAAATGGTTATTCAGTAATCAACGACAGTCACTCCTTTATCATTGAAAACGACCTGCTCCGGCCGCGAACCGCCGCGGGTGACGATTGGTACTACCTCGCATACGGCCATGATTTTTTCTCCTGTCTGCAAGACTATTACCGTCTAACTGGCTTTCCGCCATTATTGCCCCGCTATGCCTTAGGTAACTGGTGGAGTCGCTACCACGCCTATACTCAGGCCGAATATCAAGAATTATTCGAGAACTTCAATCGTGCTGGCGTACCATTTTCAATTGCCGTCTTGGATATTGACTGGCATTTAACCCGCGTTCCGCACCGCTTTGGTAGCGGCTGGACTGGTTACACGTGGAATCGGAAACTTTTCCCTCAACCGGAAAAACTACTGACCTGGTTGCACGAACATGGTAAAAAAGTCACGCTCAACCTGCATCCCGCTGATGGGATTCGTGCATTTGAAGAATGGTACCCCACCGTGGCTAAACGGCTGCAGCTAGATACCGCAGCCGAAGAACCAGCACTATTTAATTTACGCGATGAAACCTTCCGTAAAAGTTACTTTGAAGATGTCCACCATCCGCTAGAAAAAATGGGCGTTGATTTTTGGTGGATCGACTGGCAGCAAGGTACCAATTTTACCGAACAACAAGTCGATCCACTGTGGCTACTAAACCATTATCACTTTAAAGATAGTCGCGAACGTCATGGTGAAGGCCTCATTCTTTCACGTTACGCTGGTCTAGGTAGTCATCGTTATCCGGTTGGCTTTTCCGGTGATACCATCGTAACGTGGAACTCGCTGGCCTTTCAGCCACATTTTACCGCTACGGCAACTAACATCGGCTATACTTGGTGGAGTCACGATATCGGCGGCCATATGCACGGTATTCGTGACGATGAATTGGCGCTACGTTGGCTGCAATTCGGTGTCTTCAGTCCGATCATGCGCCTACATTCCAGCGGCAACTTATTCGGCGGTAAAGAACCGCAGAACTATAATCAAGAAATTGCCGAGATCATGCGGCGTTTCCTACGTTTACGCCATGAACTGATCCCGTACCTGGACTCAGCTAACTTTGCGACCCACACATTCGGTATTCCGTTAGTCCGACCAATGTATTATCACCATGATGAACCGACCGCCTATGAATTACGTAATCAAGCAATGTTCGGCTCAGAACTATTGGTGGCACCGATCGTGAAACCCAAAATTGAACGTCTCGATCAATCAAAAGTCACGATGTGGTTTCCTGAAGGACAGTGGTTCGACTTTTTCACCGGACTACGCTATGAGGGTAATGTGACGCTCAATGTGTTCCGTGATAATCACCGTTACCCAGTATTCGTTCGTGCCGGTGGTATTGTTCCCATGAATCCACATCCACTCGATGACGTGATGCGGTTGCCGCAAACATTAGCTGTAAAAATTTATCCTGGTGCGGACAACAAATATCGGATGTACGAGCACCAAGATGAGCATACTGCGGTTACTACTTTCGTCTGGAGTTGGCAGCACCGGCGTTTCACGATCAAAGTCGATGACCCCGGTAATATTTTGCCAAGTAAACGAGTTTTCCAATTAAACTTCATCGGTGTCACTCCGTTTAAAACCCACGTTGATGCCGCTGCCAAAAAATGCGTCACTACTCACAGTAATCGTATTATTTTCGTACAAAATAATTGCGCTGAATTTGGTGCTACTTTTAGCCAAATGGAATTAGTCGCACAACGCGATCAAATCGTCGAACGACTGTTTGATAAATTACGGCGCGCACAGATTGATTTTGATACCAAAGAATTAATTTGGGAAAAATTTCTCGCCGCTGAAACTAAAATTCAGTTCATCAGTTTCCTGAATACACTGACTGATCAAGAATTAGCAACACTACTCTACGAGATCGTTTATCTACTATAAAAAACAGGTTGGCACCCAGAAAATGGGTCCAACCTGTTTTATTTTTGGTGCTTGATTTTAGTCAACGCCCACGAAATGATCAGGACAAAAATAATGGCACCAGCAATGGCTGGTAATAGTGCTAAATCTGCGATCTGCGGACCCCAATCGCCAAATAATGTTTCACCGAGCCAAGCACCGATCAGTCCCGCAATAATATTGCCGAGCCAGCCTAACGGTAGATCGCGGCTAGTAATCGCACCTGCTAACGCACCGATCACTGCGCCAACGATCAATAGCCAAATTAAATGAAACACAGACACACCTCCTCAATTAGTCTTGCCGTTACCGCGATGATCATGCTTATGGTAAAAGCTGGCCAATATTCTAATTTCAGCATACGGGGTTCAACAGTTGACCCGCAATAAATATGCATACATTTCATAATTAGAAACGTATGCATATTATTTGTTTTTACATATAGCTGCTGGAATAATTAAAGTAATCATCCTACATGAAGGGAGGTCACACCCATGCCGGAATTGATTAAAATTGCTTCCACCGCCAATCATACGTTTGTGACACCTCTGATGACCTTATACGTCTCTATTTTAGAACATAATCCAGCGGTCGATTTCGAGTTTTTCATCATCGATGATGCACTACAACCAATCGATTATCGCTATTTAAATACCCTGTGCCAATACTATCCTAATTGCCGACGCATCAACTTTTTACGTGTTGATCCAGCTGGTTACGCCAGGGCCGCTACCAGTCACCGCATCATTCAATCCGCCTATTATCGTATTGACTTACCAGAAACTTTACGTAATCATGAACGACTGCTTTACCTTGATTGTGATATGATCTGTCGCGGTAAATTATTGCCATTATGGCACCAAAACCTGCACGGCCGCATTCTTGGTGCCGTAGAAGATGCCGGTTACGTTGAAGCGCGCTTAGATAAAATGCAGATCCCCCATCACGAAAAATGCTACTTCAATTCTGGTTTGATGTTGATTGATGTAGCACAATGGCGCCGGCATAAAGTTTCGCAACGAGTCAAAGCATTTATCGCTGCCCACGCCGATCAATTACGCTACCACGATCAAGATGCGTTAAATGCTATTTTAGCCGATCACTGGCTACGATTGCACCCGAAATATAATGCTCAATCACGCTTACTTTGGCGTGAGCAGCAACATCGTGAACCTGCTGAAGAACAACGCAACGAAGCCGCTCGCCAAGCACCAGTATTGCTCCATTATTCGGGTTACCGTAAACCCTGGAATGCTACTGACCATCATCCGGCAGCGGCGGCTTTCAACGCGTATCAGCCATTGGTCCAGCAATTAAAACTTAAAACTAGTGAACCAACACCATTTAAAATGAATAGCAGAACACAAAAATAAAGACTGCGATAACCGCAGTCTTTATTTTAGTTTAACGCTAATTTTTCAATTGCCTGTGCCACACCGTCATGATCATTATCCGTTGTAATATGCTGAGCTGCCGTCTTAATGCTGTCAATCGCATTCCCCATAGCCACACCGGTGCCAGCGTATTCGATCATGCTTAGATCGTTGCCCTGATCACCGATCGCCATCACATTAGCTGCCGTTAACCCCAATTGCTCAGCCAACTTAGCCAGCGCATTCCCTTTATTCACGTTCTTGCGCGTCACTTCTAGGAAAAATGGTGCGCTACGCATAAAGTTGAATCGTTGCGTAAACGGCGCAAACAACGTCTTTTGCGCTAAAGCTGCGGTGATCAACTCTGGCTGATCAATAAACATCCCTTTCGGCATCGGCACATCACGCATTTCCTCTGGCGTCCGGTAAGAGACAGGAATACCAACCAAACTAGATTCATAAATCGTATATTCGCCAATATCCCGATTAGCCGTATAAAGCCGCTCATTATTTTCAATTTGAAAATGTAGTTCTAAACGTCGTGCTAAGGCTTCTAATTCAATATAATCAGCGTAGTCCAACGCCTCTTCGGTCAACACATTGCCCGCCGTTGTCGCGACCGAAGCGCCATTGAAGGTGAGCACATACTCCGTTGCTTGATTATCCAAACCTAGCTGTTGCAAATAAGCTGTGACGCCGATCAACGGTCGACCAGTGCTTAAGACAACTTTGATTCCTTGCGCAGTTGCTGCCTTGATGGCTTTGATCGTTGCCGGTGCCAATTCGTTTTGTGAAGTCAGTAAAGTTTTATCAATATCGATGGCAATAATTTTTATCACGATTATGCTCCTATTCCGCATTTAAGGCCGAGGTTGTGACATAAGTCGTTTATGCCCAACTCTTTTTTTGCACTTCCGAACAATATAGTTAAAACGTGTTCACGGTCTACAGAAAGCTGGTCTCATTCCACATTTCCTTGGTAAAATGGCTACCGTCATTGCTACTTAACTGGGTCACACTAGTATTGTCCAGCACCCCGTGGCGCCGAATCTCACTTAGCGGCACACCCAACACACGTTGCAATAACGTCATCAGCAAAACCCCATGACTAGCGATCAGCACATTACCTTGAGGATTTTCCTGAAAAATTTGCAGTAACGCCCGCCGCCCGCGCTGCTCTAAGTCGGTATAACTTTCCGCATGCACAACCGTTGCATCAAAAAGCTCCGGCTGTTTGAAATAGTACTGGCATTGCTGCTCCTGCTGATGATCCGCTAAAACATCACCATCCCAATCACCTAAATTGATCTCGCGTAAGTCAGCTAAAATCGTTGTCGGTACCTGTGGCGCTTGGTTGACCGCCAAGACATTTTCTAGAGTTGCCTGCGCCCGCTGTAGCGGCGACGTATAAGCGTGGGTAAACTTAATATTCTGTAAAAAACGCCCGGCTCGCCGCGCACCAGCAATTCCGACCGTCGCCAATGGTGTATCAATACCGCTGCCGCAAAAACGGTGCTGCTGATTTAACGGCGTTACACCATGGCGGATGAAATAAAATTCAGTCACTCAGTCCACCTCCACAATAGTTATCATTGCTTAAATAGTATCATTGGGACTGCTAGGCTGCAAATACAAAAAAAGCCGTCATAGCGACGGCTTTTACAATATCGGCGACAACAACCGCGAAAAACGTTGTTTGATCGTCAGCCAATAAGATTGTTGCTCAATTTCTTTTTGCGTTAATAACCGACAATCAGCCATATCAGTGGTGAAGATCCGCGCAAGTTGCTTAGCCACTTTAATATCGTACATGAAAGCATTGACTTCAAAATTCAATTTATAGCTGCGGAAATCTTGATTGGCTGAACCAACACTGGAAATCTTACCGTCCATGACTGCCGTTTTGGCGTGCAGAAAGCCTTTTTCGTAAATGTAAATCTTCACACCGGCAGCAAATAAGATCTGGGCATAGTACTGGGTTGCCCGATAAATAAATGGATGATCTGGCATGTGCGGAATCATGATGCGCACATCGATTCCTGATTGCGCTGCGATTGTCAGTGCTGACAGCACACTTTCATCTGGTACCAGGTATGGTGACTGTAGCCAAATACTCTTCTTGGCCATTGAGATCATTTTAATGTAACCAGCCTTGATTTGTTCACGGTCCGAAGTTGGCCCCGAAGTGACGATCTGCAAGGCTGTGCTGGCATTTTTCGGTTGCAGCGGCTTAGGAAAATAATCCAATTGATAGCGCACATGTCGGTCAGCTTGGACCGAAACATTCCAATCCATGATGAAGCGCGTTTGTAGTGCTAAAACTGCGTTACCGATGATCCGTAAATGGGTATCGCGCCAGTAACCAAATTTAGGCATCCGCCCAAGATATTGATCACCGACGTTAAAGCCACCGGTATAGCCGATCTTACCATCGATCACCACAATTTTACGGTGACAGTGATAATTCAAGCGCGTTTTGGTGATTGAACTATGCGAAGTGATAAACGTCGCTGCTTGACCACCTAATTGTTCCAAACGACGGAACCATTTCTTGGTCGTACCGTGGGAACCGAACGCATCATACAACACGCGCACTTCTACACCTTGTGCAGCCTTTTCTTCCAATATACCTAACAGTTGCTGGCCAATCTGATCGCTGTAGATCGTGTAGTATTCAATATGTACACTGTGTTTAGCTCGGCGAATATCCTCAAATAATGCGGCAAACTTTTTATCGCCATCAGTAAAAATTTCGACCTGATTACGCTTAGTCAGCGGTGCATTATCAGTTTTCTCAAACAAGCGCACCATACTACTGGCATTGGCAGTCACTTTTTCCGACAATGGTGTTTTAAATTCAACATCGTCATGCTGCTGCATGGCGATCATTTCTTCCAAACCAGTTCGATCTTGATGTTCGATCGTGAATAATTTTTCACGACCCATTCCGCGACCTAAGAAAATATACAGTAAGAAGCCGACGATCGGTAATAACACCAAAACCAGTAGCCATGCCCAAGTTGAAGAAATATCACGATGTTGGCGAAAAACCGTTACGATCGCCAAAAACGCATTCAAAGTGACGACGACGTCCACAATGATTTGTACCCAACTCATCTAATCCATCCCTTCGTCGTTGTGTTTCGCTGTTCTTCATTATACGCTTCTTACGCTGAAAACCGAATCATTTACCCCAGGCTTAGCTTCACTCCCGGCAGCGCGCTTGCCCTAAAGTGCTATAATTAATAGTTATTAGATCGATTATTAAGATGAAAGGAAATCAAATATGGCACAGCAAAACTCCAGCCAACAAGTGGTGGATGCCAACGGTCAACCGTATAATCGGTTATTGTTAGTGGCAACCCTACTCGTTGGTACTTTTTCGACTTTTATTATGCAAACGATCCTCACCACTGCATTTCCAACTTTGATGCGGCATTTCAATATCACTGCCGACACCGTACAGTGGCTGACCACTGGCTTCATGTTGGTCATGGGGATCATGATCCCTGTCTCCGCGTGGTTACTTAGCCGCTTCAATTCTAAATATCTTTATTTAACCGCAATTGGTTTGTTTTGGATCGGTACTTTCGTTTGTTACATGGCCAATAGCTTCGGCGTCTTACTTGCCGGCCGTCTGATCGAAGCCATGGGTGTCGGTATTTCGGCACCAGTTTTTCAAACGATCATGTTATCGATTTTTCCACCGCAAAAACGCGGCACGGCCATGGGTTTAGCCGGTATTGTTATTGGTTTAGCCCCTGCTATCGGGCCGACATTATCTGGGTGGATCTTACTTAATTATTCATGGCGGATGTTATTTTTAGTTATCTTGCCGGTCAACGGCGCCGTTTTTATTCTGGCCTTATTCACCATGCACAAAGTTTTACCAACTGCAAAAACTGCCATTGATGTTTTGTCCGTCATTGTCTCAACGATTGGTTTTGGTAGTTTACTTTATGCCTTTTCTTCAGTTGGGTCTTCCAGCTGGGGTAACCCGAAAGTCTTGATTCCACTAGTTATCGGCTTGGTGTTCGTCGCCTTATTTGTTCAGCGACAACTACACATGGACAAACCATTACTGGAATTACGGGTCTTCGGTGTCAAAGCTTTCTCGCTATCCGCAATTTTAACCGCCGTCGCTTACATGGCAATGATGGGCGCTGAAATGGTTTTACCCTTATATATTCAGACGATCCGTGGCGAATCGGCTTTTCATTCTGGCTTGATTTTACTGCCGGGAGCGGTGATGATGGGGATCATGAGCCCGATCACTGGGCGGATTTTTGACCGTATTGGTGCCAAGCGCTTGTCGATCACCGGTATGATCCTATTAACAGTCGGTACCGCCTTTTTTGTGACGATGACCGCTAAAACACCAATTATCTACATTACCGTTTTATATACGATGCGGATGTTCGGGATCACCATGGTTACCATGCCGGTAACAACTACCGGGATGAATGCATTACCGTTAAATTTAATTGGTCATGGGACTGCCGTTAACAACACTACTCGCCAAGTCGCTGCTTCAATGGGGACAGCGATTCTGATCAGTGTTTTGACTAACGTCACTAACGCTCAATCACCAGCTAAATCCTTGTTAAAACAAGCGCCGTTAGCTTATCAGCAACATATGATCAATGCAACTTTGTCCGGCTATCATGCAGCTTTTGTCGTCTCCTTGCTTTTCTGTGCAGTCGGTTTAGTGCTCACCTTCATGTTACCCAATGCTAATCATCAAAAGGAGGCGCGCTAATGATCATTGTCATTTTGACGCTCGCTATTTTTGTTTTCAGCGGTAGTATGATTTTTATGCATCGTGGCTTGCGGCGCCAGCTAGTCAACGTCTTTAGTTTACTCGTGATCGTCGCCAGCATCGGCCTGATCATTGCCAACGACAATCACCACTTTGGCATGGAGAAAGTCAGCCATACACAAACGTACACGTTGCAAAGTAGTGTGGCGACCCCTGGTGTTCAGTTATTGCTTTACCACAAGCTAGGTACTGGCAACGAGCGAATCTATCTTTACCGAACGACGCATAGTACTAAGTTACTAAAAACTGCGACTCATAACAGTCAGGTAACTGTAAAACAGAATGCGCAACGCGCGCAACTCCAGCTACGTACAACGCGCTGGGTTTACCAGAATAAACTGATGACGGCACTTTTTGGTATTACCAACGAAAATCACCAATTAGCTAATCGTCACTATCAATTTAATTTATCGGCAACTTGGCACGTGATCAGTACGAACGCTGCACAAAACAAATAATAAAAATGGAGTTGAACATAAGTCATTTATGTCCAACTCCATTTTTTATACTCTCTTCTAAAGGTTGAAAGTATCAAATAGACCGTAACCATTGATGTCAAACGGTTATGGCACGATATATTACTAGTTTCCACTTCATTGAGCATTACCGAGTAGCCTGGCCAGGCTATTCGGTAATGCTTTTATAAATTCGTCAAAAATAATAGTTAATGTTTCAACCGCCATGTCGAGTTTTTCACCTAGACCAGTAATTGTTTGTATCAGCCAATTCAACGCACTTACTAACTTAATATCAGGCAACGGTCGTCCATAATCGAAGAATAAGTCACCCAGCGTCCTGTCGTCCGTATTTTCACGTTGCGCCAATGCAAGGACGTCATAGCTTAACATGACCATTGCTAGGTGACCGCAAAGTCCATCATAGCTTTGGACTTGAGTCTGATCAAATTGCAGGTATTGTTTAGCGACTTTAAAATAACATTCGATCTGCCAACGCCGACCGTACATCTGAATGATTGCTTCTGGTCTTAGGTCAGTCATTGTGGTCGCCAACACAAGATATTGATCAGCCTGGCCACGTTTGGTTACGAAGACTAACTTCATTGGGATTTTTTCGCCATCAACTTCAAATGTGACGATTGGACTGTATAGATAGCTATCCTTAATTGGCCATTTACTGCGCCGTAAGTTAGTGTATAAAGTCTTAATATCCATTTCTCGGCCACGATAACGAAAATAGACTTTTTTAGTTTTTTTCAACATACCAATCCCATGACAATGACGTTTTAGCAATGCCGCAAACATACGCGGTGATGCATACCAGCTATCGAATAAGACGTACTTGGCCTTGATGCCGGATTTGATTGCATCATCTACTAATTCTAAAGCGACATCGGTCATTTTACGGGTTGCCTGTGTACGTCGTTTCGCGGCCAGTGATCGTTGATCACTGGACTTAAGGTGCCCAAACCGATTTTTGGCGTGGCTTGATGACATCAAGGCAAAGTTCAGCGGTAAAAAAGTATTGCCGTCACTCCAGCCTAAAGTTAGTGTCCTAAAGCCTTTAAAATACTGCTGTTTGTCGTGGTCAAAAACACGAGCTAATAATTCAGTTTTGCGTGAAAATTCACGTTTAAACAATGAATCATCAATGATCAAGGCTTGTCGCCGTCTTGGATCGGTAAAATGTTGCACGTATTGGATCAAATGGATCGCTAATAGCTGAACCAGCCGTTGCCAATTAATATGTGGATCATTTAGACAATTGCGAACAGTTCGTTTTGAAAAATCGTTAGCCTTTTCTGCTCTAAAAATGGAGTAGCGATTAAAGATGGTGGTCAATAACCATTCAAATAAGCGTTCAGTTTTAATACCGCGCGATTTATGGATATTGACACGACGCAAAATAGCGGAGAGATGGACCAATTTTGAAAAATGAGCAAAAGAATGATGAATATCAGTGTCATTGTATTGTATAGTAGACATAGGCATGAAACTCCTCTGTATGGTTTTTGTTTAGACGCTTTAAGTATACAGATGTGAATGGTTTCATGTCTATTTTTGTAGCAAAAAAGTCCTAACAGATCAGGGCTTAAGTGGAAATATTAACTTTCAACCTTTAGCTCTCTTTTAATTATTCAATTTAAAATGATTTTAAGCCGAGCACTTCGCCCAACTTTTGCCCAGCGGCAACCCGGGTCTTTAATTGATCCATATCAAAAATAATGCCGGTGATCTCGTGATCCAAGAAATCAAAGCGTTCATAATAAATATATGGGGCTTCGTCGGCAGCGTGGAAAGCGTCACTGATTTGCGTAGTAAACTGCTTAGCCCAGTCATCATCCTGCAACTTAGCAAAATCCTTACGCGTAACGTACCCTTTTTCTTTGATCAACTTAACTGCCTGATCAACTAACGCCGAATCAATTTTTGCTACCTTTTCTGCTACATTTGCTGCTGCCATAATTTATCGCTTCCTATTTTATTACATTATACCCAGAATTGGGTGGCAAGCCCATTACTGTATACCTTTAGTATAGTTCTTTTTGCGGAGGATGTGGCTATCGTTGCTCGATTAATTATGGCATAATGAAGTCAATAACGATGAAACGCAAAGTAGGTGGCCTCATGCAAATACCCGGGAAAAAGCGGCGCGTGCCATTACCGCGAATTTTAACGCTTGGCTTTTTAGTCCTCATCTTAATTGGTGGACTATTATTAATGCTGCCGCTGGCAACTCGGTCTGGGCACACAACACCGTTTATCGACGCTATTTTTACGGCCACATCTGCGACTTGTATTACCGGTCTAACTACCGTTAACACCGCAGTGCATTGGTCTTTATTTGGTCAAAGTGTGATTTTAGCGCTGATCGAAATCGGTGGCTTGGGGTTCATGACATTCAGCGTTCTGCCTTTTGTCTTATTAAAACGACGGGTTGATCTGACCACGCGCTTATTGATCAAGGAATCATTGAATTTTGAAAAATTAGCCGACGTTAGTAGCGTGATGAAATACGTTATTGGCTTGTCGTTGGCGATTCAAAGCCTGGGTGCAGCCCTATTATTTATTGATTTTTATCCGCATTATGGTTTCAGTCGCGGATTATTCATGAGTATTTTCCATTCAGTATCAGCTTTTTGTAACGCTGGCTTTGATTTATTCGGCAATAGCTTAGAAAGCCGGCCTAACGATGTTTATCTGCTCTTAGTGATCAGTGCTTTAGTGATTGCCGGGGGACTGGGCTTTTTGGTTTGGCGCGATCTGCTGTTATTCAATCGACGGAAACGTTTGTCGCTGCACACTAAACTAGCGCTAAGTACCACTGGCGTTTTATTAGCCGGCGGCTTCGTCTTTTTCCTATTGACTGAAGATAACTTGGCCGTGCTAGCACCCCACGTTTCTACCGGCAATCGTTTGATCAATACTTTCTTTCTTGCGGTCACACCCCGCACCGCTGGGCTGACAACCATTCCTTACAGTGAAATCTCGATCGCTGGTATTTTGTTGACGATCGTCTTAATGTTCATCGGCGGAACACCTGGTTCTACGGCCGGTGGGATCAAAACCACCACGCTAGGATTACTGACCTTACAAACTTGGGCGGTGCTGTGCGGTAATCGCGATGTAGAATTTGGTCATCGCCGTTTTAGCGACCAAAATATTCTCCGTGCTTTAATGTTAGTTTTCATCAGTTTAACTTTAGTAATCGTAGCGGGGGTCATATTGACTGCTACAGAAACGATTCCCACGCGTTACGGCCTAGAATACGTGATCTTTGAGGTGATCTCAGCCTTTAGCACTGCCGGCATGACCATGGGCTTAACGCCGCATTTGACCGTGATCGGCAAATTGATCATTATGCTGTTAATGTTCCTCGGCCGGGTCGGTATTTACACCGTGATGTTTACCGTCCTCAACGCCAGTCATCCCCGAAAAGGGTATCGTTACCCAGCTGAAAATGTGATGCTCGGTTAATTTGCACGCAAAGGAGACCATGTAATAATGAAACAAAATTTTGCAGTGATCGGTTTGGGCCGTTTTGGTACTAGTATCTGTCGGGTGTTAGCCGCGGAACAACAAGAAGTCTTAGCTATCGATATTAATGAAGACCGCGTTAACGACTTAGCCGACGTCGCAACGGAAGCCATCGTTGCCGATGCCCAAGATGAAGAGACATTACGCTCACTGGAGATCGGTAAATTTGATCACGTGATCGTAGCAATCGGTAAAAACATTCAGGCTAATATTTTAGTTACACTGATCGTCAAAGAACTAGGCGTCCCCGATATCACCGCTAAAGCCGAAAACGATACTCATGCACGCGTTTTGGCACGAATCGGTGCTGACCAAGTGGTCCATCCTGAACGCGATATGGGCGCGCGCGTGGCCCACCATTTATTATCGCCAAACATCCTCAATTACTTAGCAATCAATGACGATGTCACCATGGCCGAAGTTAAGATCACCAGTTCCGCTTTTGTGGGCAAAAGTCTGACCGAACTGAATTTTCATCAGCGCTTCGGCTTAACCGTGATCGCCATTCAACACGGTGACAACGTGACTGTTTCACCAGCCGGTACTGACGTTGTGCAGTTGAACGATGAGATTTCTGTGGTCGGTCCGACCCGGGCCGTTGAAGACTTAAATGATCGGATGAGTTCCCGTTAAACGACACAATTAAGACACAACTTTTTCATTAAATTTTTCGTTAACTACTATATTAACTAGATTCTATAATGCTACAATAGGGCTCTAAAAAAGATCGAGGCGTGAATAATGTGCAGATAACGAAAAAATTAAAATTGATCTGGTTACTGCTACTGTTAGTTGCAGTCGTTGCCATACAACCGCAACACACCACGTCGGCGGTCCAACATTATCACCGACCGACCTTGTTGATTCATGGTCTCGCTGCTAGCAGCGCCACCTATGACCATTTTGTCGCCCGCGCTGAACGAACTGATCGTGGTCAATACGCGCTGACCGCCAGAATCACACCAAAAAATAAAGTTCATCTTTTAGGTCATTGGGATCCCAACGACCCTCATCCTTTGATCAAAGTCGTTTTTATCGACAATATGGCCTCGTGGCAGCGTAATGCAATGTGGCTGAATCACTTATTACACGTACTCAAAAACAAATATAACATTCGTTCTTTTGATGCGGTGGCTCATTCTCGGGGCAACTTAGACTTGTTAATGGCTTACGGCCAGCAGCATCTCTTGGAATTAAAACGCGCGGTACTTGTCTCAGTGCCGGCAAACGGTGCGCTGGGCCGCGGCGATGAACTAGGTGCTAATCGTATTTTAAAGGATGGTCAACCTAAATTAGAGCGTCCAGCTTACCATGATCTTGTCCAACTGCGACCCACCTTTCCACCTGGCGTTCATGTATTGAACATCATGGGTAATGATGGCAATGGCACGCACAGCGATGGCCGCGTCACCAACGTTTCTAGTCGTTCATTAAAACCTGCATTAGGCATGCGGCTAGCTTCCTACCATAACCTTGTCGTTCATGGTCGTTTTGCTACTCACCATACGATCATTCGTCGCAACGCCAAAGTACAGCGTGCTGCCATGAATTTCTTATGGCATTAGTTAAAGCACACCACACTAACCAAAAAAGAGCGGCACAACCATTGACTGGCTGTGCCGCTCTTTTTAACGTTTATTTAGCACTGACTAACTTCATTTTACCAAAGCTAATCACAGCTTTGTTCTGTAAGTCTTGGATATTCATGCTATCAGTTTTGGCATCGTAATCGGTAATATTAACTAACGCTGAATTTTCGTAAACTTTCTCGATCACACCGGAGAAGTCCGCTTCCATATTGCCGTTAGCCTTGCAACGTACAGTATTGCCTACTTGAATGTCCATCTCGATTCCTCCATCTCATGCAGCTGATAATATAGCGCATATATTACCGCGTCTATAGAAGGAATGCAAGCAAAATATATAGCAAATCACCAAGTTTTTACTTAAACAGCACTTTACAGCTTTTCACTGACCCCCGACCAACAAGAAGCCAACCACTGAATCACCACTTTGGCCGGTGTTGTTTTTAACCGCCTTTGCACTTGCCGCGCTAAACTAGCCAAAAACAGCGCCGCTTGAATTTGCCGACTTAACCAGAGTTTGCGTTCGCGCAAACTTTTGGTTGCCAAAAAAGCTAGTCTAGGCTGGGTCAATGGTAAAACGATCATCAAGGTGTACGCCGTATTCAATAAATGATGATCGGCTTCGATCTTGGCTACTGAACGCACGGCGTAATCACCGAAGTGCCAGAATGTTTTCATTTCATAAAAATAGGTCTCGATCGCCCAACGTTTTTGATAGTAGGCCAACGCTCGTAGCGCTGGCGCAGGGGCGCTGGTCTCCGGCGTCCGATAGGTGAGCTGGGTCGGATCAACGGCTAGGGTTTCGGTTGTGATCGCCGCTAATTCTTCGGGCGCGCTCGTCGCCATGAACAGACGACAAGTCGTCTTGCGTTGTACGCGGATCATGTAAACTGGCTGGGGCATCAAGCGTGTCAGACACCGCACTATACCGATCTGATCTCCGGCCGAACAAAGATTTAATGCAATATTTCCCAAATGGATCTGGTCACCATATTTCCGCGGCCGACCGCGCTTACCGGTGCGTTTGGGTAAGCCAAACATGGCGGTATCTTTACGCACATTGGCGATCATAGCTAGATTAGGTTGCGTCATGACCAGTTGGTTGATCTCAGCTTTGGGATACCAACTGTCACACAGTAGGAACACTTGTTGGTCGCTGGCGATCGATTTCAAAGTCGTCTTGATCATTTGCGCCGCTTGCTGGTATTTGGTCGCCTGTTCCGCCTGATAAAGGTGCGTGGCTAACGGCAAGAACGTATAAACTGGCTGGTCATCTTGGTCCCGCTGTGTTGGGATCATCAGACCTAAAGTAACGAAATCATGGGCATTGACGAGCCGCTTACCCGTATGTGCGGCGTGATCGAATAGATATTTGACGCCGGTAAATTTGTGGCCGAACTTGGGTTGGACCGTGTCATCCAGAACCAATAATAAGGGCAAGTCCTGACAAGTAGTGGGAATCAAGGTCAGTAAATACGTCAAGTTGCGCACTTCTAACTGTGGCAAGTGGTCACCGATCACTGCCAAAGCCCGATAAAACGTGTTCAAAGAATGCTTCGTCACCCGGCCCAGAAATTGTTCAAATAAGTGGCGGATCGAGTGGCGGTCACCGATCACTAACAACGCTAGACACAACCAAAAATAGTTAAGGCCCATTGGCTTAGACAAGCCAGCCGCTTTTAAATCAAAAAAATAGGCGTGGAGGGTGGTTAAAAGTGATGATTTTTGATAAAATGAGTTCAACACGAATCCTTCTTTCTGAGTGGTTTTTAGACGAACTCATTTTAGCAAAGAATAGGCATTCGTGCCTTTTTATATCCAAATTTTTTTAAAAAGCTGTAAAGTGCTGACTTAAAATTAAATACCGATTAAAACCGGCTGATTATTTAGCGACATAGGCCCACTTATAGTCATATGGCGCACCAGTTTGGTGGTAAACTACACCTTTGAAATTCTGGTTACGTAAATGTGTATCCGAAGCTTGGAATAATGGGGAAACGGCTTGATCGTTCATCAATTGTTTCTCGGCCGTAACAAAATCGTTATACCGTGCTTGTGGATCGTTAGCGTCGGTTGTATTGGCTTTATTGACCGCGTCAGCATAGGTCTTGTTATTATATTGACCGTAGTTATAAGCCGTTCCTGGTGTCTTCAATTGCATGAAGGTTGCTGGGTCCGGATAATCACCGATCCACCGTGCCAAAACGATATCATTACTGCCATCTTCCATTCGTGTCTGATAAGTTTTGTATGGCAAGCTGCTGACAGTGACTTTAGCACCTGGCAATTCCTGTTCGATCGCGCTTTGTACATAAGCGCCGACTTTCTTCATTGAATCAACGTCACTAGTTAATAACGTCAATTTAACGTGCTTTTTACCTAACTGCTTCAAACCTTGTTTCCATAATTGCTTAGCTTGCGTTTTATCAGTGGTAACGGCAGCTTTAGTGTACGTATCTTTTGTAAAGTCGACGTTAGTTTGTGGATTAGTGGCAAACTTAGCTGGTACGAAGCCTTCTGCTGCCACTGAACCATCACTTAAGACATTTTTAGTCAATTGTTTACGATTCATGACCAGAGAAATTGCTTTACGCACATTCGCATTCGCCGTGACCTTATGCTTAAAGTTAAAGTCTAAGTAACCGATCTGTGCTTGTTTATTGGCAACATAGGTTGGTTTTTTAGCTTCTTGCTTAGCCATTTCACCAGAAAGAATGGCATCATCCAAGTTATGATTCTGGAATAAATTCAAGGCAGTACTTGGTTCTTTAACGACTTGTACCGTTAATTTATTCAAATGTACATTGCTAGCGTCCCAATAATCTTTCGACTTAGCCAGCGTCCATTTGTTATTAGTACCGTTCCAACCTTTTAACTGGAATGGCCCATTATAAACGGCTTTGGCGGCTGTTGTCCCGTAACTGCTACCGTACTTCTTAACTGCTTTTTCATTTTCTGGGAAATAGGTCCCGAAGGCTAACAAATACTTAAAGTATGGTGTAGCCCGTGTTAAATTAACCGTAAGTTGATAGTCATTATCTGCTTTAACCCCTAATGTGTCGGGTGACTTTTTACCGTCCATGATCTCTTGTGCATTGACCACGTTATCAAAAATGTAGGAGTACCCCGCTTTGGTCTTCGGGTTGACCGTCCGCCGCCAAGAATAAACGAAATCTTTAGCAGTGACTGGGGTACCATCACTCCATTTAGCATCTTTACGCAACGTAAAGGTGTACGTTTTACCATCATTAGTTGGTGTCACCACGCTGGTTGCCAATCCCGGTACCACTTTCTGATCCTTACCAACTCGGTATAAGCCTTCCATACTGTTAGTCAAGGCATCAAAGCTGGCCAGATCCTGCGCCTTCGAAGGATCCAATGTGACTAGATCAGATGATTCCATGACATTGACATGCTGCTTACTATCTGCCGCCAACGTTGCCGCCTTAGTTGCACCAGCAAAACCAGTTAAACTACTACCTAGTGTCAAAGCTGTTGCTGCTACTGTAAATAATTTTAAGCGAAACTTCATACTATTTCCCCATTTCCTTATAACGATGAAAAAAAGCGCCCCGTAATTAGACTCTAGAAATCTAATTACGGGACGCTAAAAACGTGTTACCACCCTAATTTACCTATTTATCACTAAATAGACCTTATCACCTGCGGGCCAAAAGCCGACAGGTTAGCAAGATAATGGTTGCGCCCATTGCTGTTTTACTTCACAGCACCGCTCAGAAGGGATGTTCTGACTGTTAGTTGGGATCCCTCACACCAAATGGACCTCGCTGAACCAACTAAGCAGGCATACTGTCTTCGTCATCGCTTTAATTTATTTATCATCGTTATTTAATTTTTATTACGATAGTCTCATTTTTTAAAACTGTCAAGGGTAGGTTTATCTTTTTTATCGCAGTAATAAATTAATTTCTTTACTAGACTTCTACCTTATCCCACGCTAGCAATTCAACTGCCTCGCCTTTTTCCTGGCGGCGTTCGACGTTTTCTTCACCCCAAACACAAAGCTGATGAAGAATGCCTTCCAAGCTCTCACCATAATCGGTCAGACTATATTCCACTTTGGGCGGTACTTGCTGGTAAACTGTTCGGCAAACAATATTAGCTGTTTCTAGTTCACGCAATTGCTGAGTCAGCATTTTTTGCGTGATCTTTGGGATCGCCCGGCGTAATTCGCCCGTGCGCATTACGCCTTTACGTAAATGACACAAGATAATCGGTTTCCATTTACCACCAATGACTTCCATAGTTGCTTCAACGCCAATATTATAAGTTTTCGGCATAATGTACTCCTCTCGCTTTTGTGGTCCATAGGTACTTTTTAGTCCCTATGATACAAAACAGTGCGTAATTATTTTTTTAACCACTACACGTATAATGGCAAATTGTAGCACAAATTAAGATTGGAGTGTAGCAATAAATGAGAAAACAAATTGCCCCCACTTGGACTTTATTAGCCTTAGCCATCAGTGCTTTTGCCATTGGTTCCACTGAATTCATCAGCGTCGGTTTGATGCCCTTACTAGTAAAAAGTTTTGGCATCACCGTTAGCCAAGCCGGCTGGACCGTATCGATCTATGCATTAGGGATCACGATCGGCGCACCATTATTGACGTTATTGACTGGCCGTTTTGACCGCAAAACATTGATGCTGGGTATTATGACTTTATTCGTTGTTAGTAGTTTACTAGCCGCACTGGCGCCCACATTTGCGATTTTATTGGTGGCCCGCGTACTGGCCGCATTCGCTCACGGCTTGTTCATGTCAGTTGCTTCCGTCATTGCCGCTGACGTGGTCGCACCGGCTAAACGTGCTTCGGCCATCGCAGTGATGTTTACCAGCCTAACGGTTGCCACCGTTACTGGTGTTCCTTTGGGCACTTTTATTGGTCAAATTGCTTCGTGGCACATGTCATTTCTATTTATCAGCGCAATCGGGGTCATTGGTTTGATTGCTAACAGCTTATTGATCCCGCGCAATTTGCCGCGGCCTGGTAAAACTGATCCTCGTGGCTTACTGCGGATCTTGCTTAACCCGCAATTATTCGTAGCATTGCTGATCACCGCCTTAGGTTACGGCGGTACCTTTACCGTTTACACTTTCTTATCACCACTCCTGGAAGAAAAAATGGGTTGGTCAGCTGCAGCCGTCGTTGTCATTTTAGTCGTTTACGGTTTAATGGTCGCTGTGGGTAACACGTTGGGCGGCCGCTGGGCCAATTTGCAACCATTACAAGCACTACGTAAAATGTTTATCGGTTTGGCACTCACTTTAGTGGCTTTGTTAGCCACTAGTTCGATGCATTATTTAGGCTTGATCAACGTTTTAGTCATGGGCCTCTTCGCCTTCATGAACGTTCCCGGGCTCCAGCTATATATCGTCAAATTAGCCGAAACGTACACGCCGAATGACATCACTTTGGCTTCTTCACTAAATATTTCGGCGTTTAATATCGGCATCGCCCTCGGTTCATTAATTGGCGGCCAGGTCACCGCTAAGCTTGATCTGGGCATCACACCACTATTTGGCGCCGTTATGGTCGGTGTTAGCATTATCTTAGTCGGTTGGTTACTACGGCAAGCTGCATCAGTCGCCGATTGCACTAAATAGAGTATATTAGCACTGCGATGATACAACATTTTGTGATATGATAGGATGTACGTTAAAAAACGACTCGCATGGCTAGGTTTAAATTAATTAGACTAGCAACTCATTTAAGCCTCAGTTACCCTATCACGTTGCAAAAGGAGTGGCCCCGATGCCCGAACCAATCAGAATTTTGTACATTTCGATCTCCGGCAACACCCGCGCGTTTGTGGAAGATCTGCAAGAATACGCCGAACAGCAGCACAAAACCGCGACGGATCAGCCCTTGATCACGTTGAAAGAAATCTCGGAAGCCAGTCCGCTGGCAGATGAAACGGCACCCTATTTCGCCTTTGTCCCTACTTACTTGGATGGCGGCAACGGTATTGACAACGGCGTTAAAGAGCTGCTGACCAATGTACTCGGTGAGTATATTGGTTACAACGCTAATCGCCAATTTTGTCTTGGCGTTGTCGGTTCTGGTAACCGTAATTTCAACGAGCAATATTGTCTAACTGCAAAACGTTACGCTCGTGACTTCGGTTTTCCCGTGATCGGTGATTACGAATTACGCGGCACACCGACTGACGTTAAGCGCATTTACGCCACCTTGCAGCAGATTGCGACGCAACAAGAATATCATTTAAAGTAAACTATGGAGCTGTGGCATAAGTAATTATGTTACAGCTCTTTTTTATTTTTCCAAACGACATAGTCGAAAACTGTTCAAACCTAACCCCCTTATACCACACCCATAGTTGTCTTTTATCCTATTAGGCCTATAATGACGTTGAAAGTAGCTATTTCAAAAAAGCGTTTTATTATCGAAACAATACGTTAAGGGAGTGATGTGCTGATGGGGCAACAAAAAATTAAAGCAGCTGGCGAATACGCTAACGTACCAATAGAACAAGTTTATCAACAGTTCAAAACAAGTGCTGCCGGATTAAGTAATCAAGAAGCAGCAAAGCGATTGACCACTTATGGGCAGAATACGATTCAACGAGGCCAACGCCAATCGCAATTTAAGTTGTTCATCAAAAATTTCACCAGCTTAATGGCAATTCTTTTATGGGTCAGTGGGATCATTGCTTTATTTGCCGGTATGTTGGAATTAGCGATCGCTATTTGGGCGGTCAATTTGATCAATGGTATTTTCAGTTTTTGGCAGGAGCACGCGGCTCAAAAAGCCACTGATTCCTTACGGCAAATGTTGCCCGCGTACACACAAGTCTTACGCGATGGCCAGCAACAGCGGCTGGATGCGGTAGATCTAGTACCAGGCGATATTTTCACGATTCAAGCGGGCAATAGCGTCTGCGCCGATGCTCGCTTGATCTCCGCCACTGGCTTACAAGTCGATGAATCAGCATTGACTGGCGAATCTGTACCGGAGTCAAAAACAGTAGCTTACCATCCCGGCGATGGTAAATTTGCCGAAACCAATATTGTTTATGCCGGTACAATGGCTGCTAGTGGTAACGCCCAGGCGATTGCGCTAAATACCGGTATGACCACTGAATTTGGTCAAATCGCTCAGTTAACCCAAAACCAGCGTGATAACGTTAGTCCTTTGCAAAAAGAACTGAATCATTTGACCCAGCAGATTTCGTTGCTAGCTATTTTGATCGGTGTGTTATTCTTTCTTTTAGCGATCTTCTTCGTTCACTACCCGATCGCGAAGTCGTTTATCTTTGCTTTAGGTATGATCGTTGCCTTTATTCCTGAAGGGTTATTGCCAACCGTGACGTTGTCACTGGCGCAAGGGGTTCAACGGATGGCTAAAAAGCACGCCTTAGTCAAGGATTTGTCCAGTGTAGAAACTTTAGGTGAAACTACGGTGATCTGTTCCGATAAAACTGGGACACTGACCCAAAATCAAATGACCGTTAACCATATTTGGTTGCTAAGTGGCGAATATGAGGTTACCGGACAAGGTTACGTCAACAACGGTCAAATCAATATTGGCCAACAAGCTTACACATTTGGCCAGCTGCACGATCTCGATCTATTGTTGCAAATTAGTGTACTGAACAACAACACCACCGTTAAAGCACCGGAAAATAGTGGTCAACAGGCTAAAATTCTGGGTACACCAACCGAAGCAGCACTCATTATTTTAGCTGAAAAGGCACAGCTTGATCGACCAGCTTTACAAGCTAAACTACCGCGGCAACAGGAATTCCCATTTGATTCTGAACGGAAACGGATGACCACGATTCAAACTGTCGATCAACAACCAGTGGCTTACGTTAAAGGTGCTTTAGATGGTTTATTGGCGATCAGCACTACGATTTTAGACAACGGTCAAGTACGGCCGCTCACTGATCAAGATCGCCAGCAAATTTTAGCGGCTGATAAGCGTTATGCGGCCGCCGGTTTACGCTCTTTAGCGATGGCTTATCGGCAGCTGCAGCCACAAACAACGTGGGTTCAGGCTGATGTTGAACAGCAGTTGACTTTTGTTGGCTTGACGATCATGGCTGATCCACCGCGGCCGGAAATCTATGCCGCCGTCGCTAAATGTCACGCCGCCAATATTCGAATCATTATGGTCACTGGCGATAGTGCCTTGACCGCCAAAAGCATTGCCTGCAAAATCGGTATTACTAGCGATCAGGCCCGTGTAGTCACTGGTGATGAACTAACCAATATGACTGACGCTGACTTAAAAGCAGCTTTAAGTGATGAGCTGATTTTTGCCCGTGTCGCCCCAGAACAAAAGTATCGCGTTGTCACCATGCTGCAAAGTATGGGCGAGATCGTTGCTTCCACCGGTGATGGTGTCAATGACGCGCCTGCCCTGAAAAAAGCGGATATCGGCGTGGCCATGGGGATGACTGGCACCGACGTCGCCAAAGACGCTGCTGACATGATTTTAACCGATGATAATTTTGCCTCGATCGTCGCGGCAATCGAAGAAGGCCGAACTGTTTACAGCAATATCCAGAAATTTTTGCTGTACATCCTTAACAGTAACCTACCGGAGGCTGCCCCTTCAGTCGTTTTCCTATTTAGCCGCGGTTTAGTACCGCTACCGTTAACCGTTATGCAGATCTTGACCGTTGACCTCGGTACTGACATGTTGCCCGCATTAGGTTTAGGAGCAGAAAAAAGTGAACCCGGAATTATGGCACAACCGCCACGGTCCCATAACGCGCATCTGCTTAATCGGCGGATTCTTTTAAAAGCATTTGGTTGGTATGGGTTGATTGCGGCTATCCTCTCAACGATTGGTTACTTCTTGACGAACCGCGTCAACGGTTGGACAATGGCTAATTTAGCCACTGGTGGATTTGATTATCGTCAAGCCACCACAATGACACTGGCAACGATCATCTTTTGCCAAATCGCTGCAGCATTAAATTGCCGGACCCAGCGCTCATCCATTTTCCGCATTGGGATCTTCAGTAACCGTAAAATTATCGGAGGGATCATTGTCGAAGTACTACTATTACTGGCGCTAATGTACCTACCCGAACTGCAGATCATCTTCAATACCGCCCCATTACGCGGTGGCGAGTGGCTATATCTATTAGCCATTCCGATTCCACTATTGTTGATCGAAGAAGCACGGAAGTATTGGTTGCGGCGGCGTAGCACACATTAATTAGACATTAAGAAGCGAGAGCAAAATTACTGCTGCTCTCGCTTTTTTTGTCCGTAAATTTAAAAAGTAAACGTACAAGTGCCGTTCAAGCGTTATGTCTTCTTACATTGAATTACTATTTTTACAAAAAAATTTAAGTATTTCAACCTTGGTTTACCGGCTATTTTATATATTTAAACAAATAATAGTAGCTAACATTCTCATGAAAAAGCTTTATTATCAGTGAACTTAGTGATAAAGTAACTTCATGTTATAAAAAGTAACACATATTTCATAAACGGGGTGTGCTTATGCAATTGAATACCAAACTCAATCAAAAAGTTTATCAGTTTACTTCAGTCAAGGAAGTACTCGCCAAAGCAAATGAAGAAAAATCCGGTGATCAGTTAGCTGGCCTTGCTGCTAGTAGCCAGCAAGAACGAATTGCAGCCAAATTTGTATTAAGCAATCTGACGCTAAATGATTTGTTCAATTATCCAGTGATCGATTACGCAGAAGATGAAGTCACCCGTACGATCATCGACCAAGTTGATTTAACCATTTTCGACAAAATTAAATATTGGACAGTTGCGGAGCTGCGCGAATGGTTATTAGCCAGCCAAACAACTGGGGCAGCTATTCAAAAATTAACTCCAGGACTGACCGCAGAAATGATTGCCGCTGTGTGTAAACTAATGTCCAACTTAGATCTGATCACCGCCGCCAAGAAAATAACCATTGAAAAAACCGCCAACACAACGATCGGCCGCTCAGGAACTTTTTCTGCTCGACTACAACCCAATCATCCCATTGACGATTGGTCGGGTATTTTGGCTAGTACAATGGAGGGCTTGAGTATGGGAAATGGTGATGCAGTGATTGGTATCAATCCGGTGATCGATGAACCAACTCACGTGGCAAGCTTGATCAGAAAACTAGAACAGTTTCGTCTGTGCTACCAAATTCCAACGCAAATTTGTGTGTTAGCTCACATCACCACCCAAATGGCCGCCATCAAACAAGGCGCCAACGCTGGCTTATTATTTCAATCGATTGCCGGCTCAGAAAAAGCCAATACTGCCTTTGGCATCAATCGGCAGTTATTGCTAGATGCCAAAACACTAGCTATCAGCGAAAATTGTGTCAGCGGTCCCAACGTGATGTACTTCGAAACCGGTCAAGGCTCAGAATTATCTGCCGAAGCTAACTTTGGTGCTGATCAAGTGACCATGGAGGCTCGCTGTTACGGCTTTGCTAAAGGCTTTGATTCTTTTCTAGTCAACACAGTTGTTGGTTTTATCGGCCCTGAATACTTATACGACGGAAAACAAGTGATCCGCGCCGGTTTGGAAGACCATTTTATGGGTAAGCTCACTGGATTATCGATGGGCTGCGATGCTTGCTACACCAACCATATGCAAGCTGATCAAAATGACATCGAGAACTTGACCATGTTGCTGGCCACCGCTGGCTGCAACTACATCATGGGTGTGCCCCAAGCCGATGACATTATGCTGAATTATCAAAGCACTGGGTTCCAGGAAACAGCGACGATCCGCGACCTGCTTAATTTGACACCTACCGCTGAATTTACCCAGTGGCTAGAAAAAATGGGCTTCTGGCAAGATGGTCATTTGACATCACTAGCCGGCGATGCTAGTGCTTTTACCGCTATTTCACGAAAGGAAGTTTTACTATGATGCAATTTGATGAAGAAGCCGATCTACAAATCATGTCTCCAGCGCAATTTAAGCGCAACCCCCATTGTCGCCGTGTTAGTCCAATTGATCCAATCCCCTTGGTCGATTCTTACCAACAAAAACAGCACCAACAAATTTTACTCACGCCAATCAATCGTCAAAAGTTATTAGAAATGAAAATAGCTACACCGGCTAGAATTGGTCTTGGTCGTTGCGGCACGCGCTATTTAACCCAACCACGATTGAAATTTTTAGCCGATCACGCCGCTGCACGCGATGCAGTTTTAACCGAGGTCACGCCTAAATTTATTCAACAACTTGGCTTGATCACCGCAAAAACGACTTGTCAAAACAAACAAGACTATCTTAAAAATCCGCCTAAAGGGCGCCAATTCACTGCGACTGCATTACAACAGTTAACCAGCCAATTACCTCAATACGCTACTATTCAGCTTATTATCGGCGATGGCCTGAGTTCTGCCGCAATCACAAGCAATCTTGGTCAACTATTGCCGCTGTTACAACACACGTTTAAAAAGGCTGGCACCCCAATCGATCGTGACCACATTCCTTTCATCAAATACGCTCGGGTAGCCGCAATGGATGCCATTGGCGCCACCACCAAAGCCGATGTAGTTTGTATGTTGATCGGTGAGCGCCCTGGTTTAGTTAGCGCTAATTCTTTGAGTGCATATATCGCCTATCGCCCAGAAGTCGGCATGCCCGAAGCCCGCCGCACCGTCATTTCTAACATTCACGCTGGTGGTACCACCGTTCAAAAAGCTGCCCAGCAAATCAACGCTGCTTGCCAAGCTATGCTGCGGTACCACTTATCTGGCGTTGCGTTGAAACAAAAGTTAGCCTCTAGCACAAAGACATCACAAAGAATAGCCAATTAAAATCACATTACCAAATGCGTTTGGACTAAATCTATTACAGAACAAATACTTTAAAATAATAGCATTCACATAAGAGACAACACGAAGGAGTAGTGATTTCAATGGTATTAGGTTTCAGTCTGATTTTACTCGTTATTATTTTGATCGGCGGTATCATTTGGCAAGCTAGTCGTAGTGTCCAATCGGCTCGTGCTGCTGGTCATTCACAAACACAATTACATTCCTTCGGTTACAAACAAGAATTGTTACGCGATATGGGTGGTTTTTCCAACTTTGCCGTTTCCTTTTCGATTATTTCGATTCTGACCGGTGCCGTCACCTTATATGGCTACGGTTTTAACCAAGGTGGCCCTGGCGTTATGGGTCTTGGTTGGCCGATTGTTACCTTTTTCGTTTTATTCGTAGCCGCCGCTATGGCTGAACTGACCTCGTCGATCTCCACCAGTGGTGCGATCTATCACTGGGCTGCGATCCTAGGCGGACCAACGTGGGGTTGGCTCACCGCTTGGTTAAACCTTGTTGGCCAAGTGACGATCGTTGCCGGGATCGACTTTGGTTGTGCCAGCTTTACTGCTGCATTGCTATTTGCACAGCCGACCAAGCCGCAAACTTTGATTGTTTTCGCAATTATTCTATTATCCCACGCCGTTTTAAACCATGTTGGTATCCGTATCATTGATAAACTCAATTCTATTTCGGCTTTTTATCATTTGATCGGCGTATTGCTGATCATCGGCGTATTAGTCTACTTTGGCCCGAAACATTCAGTCGGCTATATTTTCACCACTAACTTTTCTACCGTCACTTCCGGCAGTACTCCTTACTGGTTTGCCTTTCTACTGGGTTTGTTACAAGCGCAGTGGACGCTGACTGGCTATGATGCTTCCGCCCACACCAGTGAAGAAACTTTGGATCCACAAGTTAGGGCTCCATGGGGTGTTTTCCTTTCCGTCGCGATCTCCGGTATTTTTGGTTATATTTTGTTAGCCTTGGTCACTATGTCAATCAAAAATCCGCTGGCTGTAGCCCAAAGTGGAGATAACGCCTTTATGACCGTAATCCAACAAGCAGTTGGCGGCACCATCGGTCAAGCAATCTTATGGCTAGTCACGATTGCCATGTGGTTCTGTGGCCTATCAGCAATCACCTCCGCATCACGCATCGTGTTCGCCTTTAGTCGGGACAATGGCCTGCCATTTTCCAAGTTGTGGGCCAAAGTTTCACCTCGTTACCATACGCCGGCCGCTGCAATTTGGTTAGTCAGTGGCATCGCTTTTTTGTCCAGCCTGTCCGATAACGTTTATGCAATCGTTACTTCATTAAGTGTAATCGGCTTATACAGTTCCTACTTCATTCCCATCGCCTTAAAGATCCGCGCACGGCTACGCGGGGCTTGGACCGCCGCTGACGATGGCCCTTGGAATTTGCGTAAATGGAGTATGCCAGTAAACTTGATTGCTTGTTTGTGGATCATCTTCTTGGTCAGTTTGATGATCATTTCGCCAAGTACGATCACCCTGACCAAACACCTGACCTTGCATTACGCGACTGGCGAAATCTTCATTGCCGTGATCGTCCTGTTGTGTCTCGACTACTACTTCAGTGCTCGCAAAAAATTTGCTGGTCCCCATCTCGGTAGTTACGAAGGCATCAGTGTTCGTTTACAACACAAATCAAAAACACGGCTAGCTAAATTAGGTTTAGATCCTAAATAACACAAAACTGGCGCGACAACATTAGTTGCCACGCCAGTTTTGCTTTTCAGTGAAATTAGATGAGGTTAGTTAGGGGTTTGGGGTATGTTTATAATATACGGTCATTAGCTTAAACTAACCTTAAATACACCAAAGTTTTTTAATTTTAGCGTTATTTTTAAAACGCACCGCCACCGGAACCACCGCCAAAACCGCCAGAGTTCCCGCCGGAGAAACCACCAGAGCCGCCGCCCACATTAGAGCTGGCACTATGACTGGCCGCTAAACTACTACCGAAACCGCTGGTGAACGCTTCACCAAAGTCGGCTTGGCCACCAAAACCACCATAACCGTAAATAAATAGTGGATAGTTGATCGGCATGCTGGTCGCCAATTGTTCCTCACTAAAGTTCATCTTCAATGCGGCGACAACCTTATCCGCAGAGCCAAATGCCACTGCATAAGGTAAAATGCGATCCCAGAGAATTAAATCACCGACTTGTGCCATATCAAAATGACCAACATCTTCCAACATTTGCTTAAAACCGCGGACTTCGTTAATTTTCTGCGCGCCAAGTTGAGTATAACGTGGCAACGCGTGCGTTTTAACTAAAAGTAATATCCAGCCGGCTAATACTAACAACACCGACAGGCCCCACAATGGTACCCGGACACTAGGGAAAGTGAACAGCGCGGCCACACTTGCACCGGCTGCAAAGACTGTGCTAGCCACCGCGATCACCCAAGCGCGATTACGAATTTGCCCATTAATCGTATTTTCATAATGCAATTCATCAACCGCACCACGAACACGCATTTCCCAATCTTCGTACGCTTTGCTTAAACGCCCGCTTTTATCGGTTCGCCCGTAGTTTTTAATATCCACCAATGTGACTCCTTCATCACGATTGCGGCGAGGCACGGTTTCAAATAATAATTTGAAAACACGCTCCGGATTGGTAAATTTATCGGTCGGTGCCAACGCAAAAGTATCTTTATTGCCAACTTTAGTCGCCGTGATCGTGATTTTCTTTGCCACCGCCAAATCCATCAATGTGGCCGTAAAGGCTTTTTTGTTCGGGCCAAAAGCGTTCACCAAACGTTGGGCAACCGCAGGCGGATATTCGGGAATATCGTACCAATGCTTGATTGGTGCTGGTTCTGGGTAACGTTCGGCTGGATGCTTGCGTAACCAGAATAGCTGCGTTACTAATACAATACCACCTAAAATCAGACTGGCAAAAGCAATCAAACTCGGGATCAATTGTGCCCGCCGCCGTACCGCGTTGGCTTCCTTAGCAAAATCAGCCTCCTGCTGCTGAACCGCTTTTTTACGATTTTTATCACTAGTCTTCGCGTTGTCCGCGGTCACCGCCGTTGGAAACAACATATGACTCTCAACAAAAGTGTTGGCTGGATTTTTATCCAAAGTGATCACTACACGACCAGCCTTACGTTCAACCTTGGTATTACCAGATAACGGTCCGTGCGTCCACGCTTGCAGCTGACGCACATTTTTCTGCGGCAATTGAATTGTCACTTTTACATTATTTAGTGGTACGTCCCAGCCGGTACCGATCACTTTCCAGTTCAATTCAGCGGTGTCGCGATAATTGGTCACCACACCATTCAAGCGGTAGCGATATAAAAAGGTCACTGTATCATCACTAACCGGATAGAATACCTTTATCTGGCGCCGGTTATTACTATCAGTCGTTGTGTAGGTCCCAGGTGCTTCCGTATTACTAGCCGTCAAGGCCTTGACTCCTGAGCTAGATTGCACCGCTACACTAAGCGCAGTCATCCCATCGATCCCCGCCGTATCCTGATTATAGTAAACTCCATTAAAGTCACCATCAAAATCGTACCGTACCTTCTGCGTTACCGCCGCACTACCATCTTTCGCGACATCAATTGCCATATCATAATCAGTAATATCATAACTTCTAGCCTGCACCGCTGCAGACCAGCCAAATATCAACAAACCACCTATCAGCACTAACAGCCACTTTAGCCGTTGCCGCATGCTCTAACCCCCTTTATATAAAACACTATTAAGCTTTATTTTATAGCTTCAAATAATTGTTTTTAAACGTATCTTGTTATCCTTTATTCTACCATGCGCCGTGGATGGCCACAAAAAAATGCGTTAAGTAACTAACTTACTATTTTTCAGTTGTTTTATTTAATTAAGTTTTAGCTGTATTTATTTAATGAATTACACATAAATCATTGCATATATTTTATTTTTCATCATAAAAGGGGTTGACATCACTCTAATACGGCTCTAAAATAAGCATCACAAATTAAAATTAAATGATAAACAGATGAGCCAGTATTGCAATGCTGACACAAAAATTTATCCACTATTAATGAGGAGTGATTAGATGCGTAAATACGGAATTATTGGTGTGGGGCCATGTTGGTGCCACAACTGCTTATACTTTGGTGACCAAAGGAATTGCCGATGAACTCATCCTCCTCGATGATCATAACGAAGCAAAAGCAATGGCCGAAAAGTTAGACCTTGAAGACGCTCAAGCACGTCTGGACACTCGCACACGAATCAAAGTCGGTGATTACGCTGAATTAGCCGATGCCGATATTTTATTTGTGACTGCTGGTAACATCCACGCGTTGGACAACGCCAGCGGCAATCGCTGGGCTGAATTTAGTTACACTCGCGAAATCGTGCAAGATATTGCACCTAAAATCAAAGCTTCTGGCTTTAAAGGCGTATTGATCGATGTCATGAATCCTTGTGACTGTATCACTTATTACTTACAACAAACGACTGGCTTACCACAAAGCCACGTCCTTGGTACCGGTACTTTCTTAGATACCGCGCGAATGCAAAAAGTCGTTAGTGACCAATTTGACGTTGATCCTAAAAACGTCACTGGCTACGTTTATGGTGAACATGGTGAATCACAATTTTCCGCTTGGTCGACGGTTCGAGTCAACGGCTTGCCAATCAAAGAATTAGCAGCTGATAAAGATATCGATCTAAATGAGTTGGAAGATGCTGCCCGCCGTGGCGGCTGGGCCGTTCATTCCGGTAAAGGTTATACTAGCTATGCCATCGCTACTTGTGCCGTTAAATTAAGTCAGGCCGTTTTAGCCGATGCTAACCTTGCTTGTCCATGCTCCGCCTTCAGCGAAAAGTATCAAACCTATGTTGGTCAACCAGCTATCATTGGTAAAGACGGTGTCGTTAGTGTCACCGAATTACCATTGACTGCCGCAGAAGAAGCTAAATTCAAGCGCTCCGCCGGCTTGATTCGCGAAAAATTTGAAACTTTACCTGGAATGGCTAAGAAAGCTGTTAAAACTGCATAAAACAAATGCCAGCAAGGACATTATTTGCCCTCGCTGGCATTTTTAGTTTAGTCAAAGATCGTTTGCTGCCGCTCAACTGCCAAACCGACGATCAACATCATTACATCTAAAACAAGCAAAATTAACAACAATAGCGTCCATGAATGAAGCGCACCGTAAACCAAGCCAAACGACACAGGTCCCACGGCTGCCAATAAATAGCCAGCTGATTGTGCCATCCCCGAAATTGCCGCTGTTTCTGCCGCCGTGGTGGTTTTTAAGCTAAACAGAGTCATGCATAAACCAAATGCACCGGTACTGGCTAAACCAAGCAATACGCACAACACACCTAAGTACCACAATGAATGACTTGGTACTAACAGCCCAGCTAAACCGAGTACGAACATCCCACAAATCGCCCAGATCAAGTCACTCCGCTGTTTGGCTTTGGCCGCCAAGGTTGGAATAAAATAAGCTGCCGGTAGCGCTGCTAATTGAAATAGTCCCAGCATTAAACCCGAAGTTGTTGCTGGAACACCGCGGCTAGTCATAATTTTCGGCAGCCACGTTAAAACCGTGTAAAACAGCAACGACTGAATCCCCATCATTACGGTCATCAACCAAGCCCCGCGTACCCGCCAAACCGAGCGTACTTTTGGTTGATTGTTCGCTGGTACTAGACGATGATTTAATCGTAAATTCGGCAACCACAGCAGCGCAATCATACCAGCAATTAACGCCAAAATCTGTAAAACCGGCTGCCAGCCGAATTGTTTGGCTAACGGCGCACTGGCACCAGCGCCAACCGCACTGAATAACGTCATTGAAAAAGTATATAGACTCGTAACGCTGCCCAACCGCTGCAGAAAATGATCCGCGATCACCGCTGGTACTAACACGTTCATTACCGCGATCCCGACGCCTAACAATAACGTGCCGACCAATAACCAAATCGCGCTAAAGCCACGTAAAAAGTCACCAAGCGTCAAAAACACTAGCGCGATAAAAATCGTCAGCTCATTGCCCCAGCGACGCGCTAACTGTGGCGCAAACGGCGATAATAACGCAAAACACAACAACGGAATTGTTGTCAAACTTCCTAATAAACTAGCCGGCAACTGTAAACTACGCTGGATCGTACCCAACAACGCCGGAATCGCTGTGATCGGCATCCGCAAACAAGTCCCTACCAGAATAATTCCCAATAATAACCAACGATAGCGCTTCTGCATACCCCAACACCCGCTTTCTGAAAACATTTTAATTTAAGCCTACCATTTTTCATGAAAAAGACAATCCAGCAAAAAAGAGTTGTCACATAAGTAAGTTATGTCGCAACTCTTTCGTTGTACTTCCAAATATAATATAGGCAAAACGTGCTTCACAAGGCAACGTTTTCTACCTTGATATTCATTCGACCTATGCCCATTTTGCCGCATCGATACCAAATGGCGTTACTCGATCAAACGAATTGATCGGTGTATCATCGACTTGATAGAAATGAGCTTTGATCGCGGTAAAATCAGTATTTTGCTTAAATGCAGGTAGTCGATACAATCGTTTGGCGTACGACCATAATGCTGGATAATCGGTTAACTTTTTATAACTTAATTTATTCTGGTAGTAATAAACTAAATCAAACCGCACCAACGTAACGAATAAGCGAATATCCGGTTGTGTCAGCTGATCGCCTAATAAGTAGGGCTGAGTTGACAATATTTGATCAAAACTAGCTAAACGCGTAAAGAAAGTCTGAGCCAGTTGTTCGTACTCTACTTGCGATTTAGCCTGTAAAATTTTGCCAGGGACTTCATTAATTTCGTGCAGTATGGTCTGGCTTGTCTGACGAACTGCCTCTTTTTGTTCTGCAGGATAAAGTTCTGGTGCAGCAGTGCTAAAATAAGGTCGCCAGGCTGTCGCTAAATTATCCAACAAGAAATTAGCATCATTGTTGACCACAGCACCTGTCGTCGTATCGACTAATGCTGGTACCGTCGCACGACCACTAAATGTCGGTAGTGCCTGCCGATAGTTTTCTGATAATCGTGCTGTCTGTAACACTGGATCTTTAACTTGATTGGTGGCCCCAAACACCCAATCTGTGTCTAAGTCACGACGACGCAATGATTGAATCTCACCTTTAGATATAACTTGATCTAAACCTAATAAATCAATTTCGATCGCAATTTGCGTCGCCCAAGGACAAAACTTACCCCAAATCAGTCGATAGCGTCCAGCTTGAATTGCAATTGGTGTTTGTATTTTTTGACTTTTTGTAGCTACCTTAGCCTGTCCTGGGTGCCATTCACATGCTGCTGCCATACTGTTTTCCTCCTATATATAGTCTTTATTATGGGTTGTTGTCATTCCTGCGGCAAAACAAATGCCTGCCTAATCGCTTGGTCAAGGTCGGCAATCAAATCCCGAACATCTTCTAGGCCAATCGAAAGCCGCAGCACTTGTTGATTTAATTGATGCTTTAACCGAATTGCTTGCGGCATTTCTCGATGGGTGACCTTAACCGGATTAACGATCAAAGAACGGACATCACCAACGTTAGGTAAATAAGTAAAGACATGTACATTATCCAATACTTTTGCGACTTGTTCCTCATCACCAGCAAGTTCAAACGATAAGATAGCCCCAATACCATGTGGAAAATACTTCTTAACCAACTGATTATCCTTTTCAATCCCCGAATAGTAAACGTGCTTAACATGTGGATTAGTCGTCAAATATTGTGCGATTGCTGTAGCACTTTGTACTTCCTTACTTAAACGCTCAGAAATTGTTTCTAATCCAAGTAGCGCTAAGTAGGCATCGAATGGACTCATTACGGCACCAAGCAAGCGCAAATACTTCATGCGGATCCGATTAATAAACGCATTAGCGCCAAATTTACTATAGAAACTAGCAGTTTTGTGCTGCGCTTCGTCACCTAAAATAAACTCTGGTTCAGTCATCTGCGGGAATTTACCGTTGTTCCAATCAAATTGACCATGATCAATGACCACACCAGAAACAACATTTCCATGACCGTTAATTCCTTTAGTTGAGGAATAAACATCAATATCAGCACCAAATTCAAAGGGACGACATAAATATGGTGTAGGAAAGGTATTATCAACGATCAAGGGTATCCCAGCCGCATGCGCGATCTGTGCAAGTGCCGCAATATCCGCAACTTCTGTGCTCGGATTAGCGACACTTTCAATATAAATTGCTTTTGTCTCCGGTCGCAATAATGATTTGATCGTTGTTAGATCATTAATATCATCGAAAAAATCAAATTGGATTCCAAATTTAGGTAACAAAGTTCTGAATTCATCCAAACTAGCACCATAAATATTGGTTGGTGCTAGGATACGGCCACCACCTTCGGCCACATTTAAAAGCGCATAAGAAATTGCGGCCATTCCTGAACCAACTGCTACTGCATCAGTACCACCATCCAAAGCAGCTAGCCTTTTTTCAAAAGCCCGCACTGTCGGATTACCAACTCGTGAATAAGTGTAGGCGTCGGCCTTAGTTCCCGCAGTAATTGCGGCAGCCGTTTCAGTGTCACCTAAACCAAATGCCGCGGTCTGATAAATCGGCACTAGTGGCGATTGTAAATGAGCAGCCGGATCGTATCCAGCATGTAAGCGTGCTGTATCAAAATGTTCAGGTTTCAAAATTTATCCCTCCACTTTTTCCATTCCTTTGGGAGATTTATCTTCCATAGTACTAATCAGCAAGTTCAGCTAACCAACGTCGGGCATTTTTTTCAAAGAACTGTGCCCCGACAATGATCAGTTTATCGTCCGCAATAAAATGTGGATTATGGGCACTAACACTACCACCATTGCCAATGTTGGCATAAACGCCAGGAATCAAAGCTTGATAACAAGCAAAATCATCGCTACCTAATTTAGGTTGCTGTACATAAGTGGGCGCAAACTTTTCCGTCTCATCTTGCACTAATGCAGTTAATTTAGCATCATTATCTACTGAGGGATCACCATCATACCAGTCGATATCAGCCTGAATTTGTTGTGCCTTAGCGGTGTATTTAACTGTTTCAAAAAAGCGCTGCTTGATTTGCTTACGCACTTCTTTATCCGCAGTCCGCACTGTCCCTTCAAAAAATGCCTTTTCCGGTAATACATTCCAGGTATTTCCAGCATTCACATGGGTAATACTGACGACACCTGCCTTAAAAGGATCTAGATTACGACTAACGATTGTTTGTAATGCACTGATCGTCGCTCCCAGTGCCGGAATCGGATCCTTACCATTTTGCGGTGCTGAGGCATGCGTGCCAACGCCGCTTAAAGTGACTTTAAATTTATCAATGGCTCCACTAGTAATGCCCGCTTTTAAACCAATTGCACCAACTGGCTGTTGCGGCGTATTATGAAACCCTAAAATTGCCTGTACATCAGTCAATTGACCATCATCGATCACCTGCAAGGCACCTTCTTGATCTTCTTCAGATAGTTGGAAAATCAATCGTATCTTACCTGGCAGAGCAGCTTCTTCTTGCTTCAACAAATAAGCTGCTCCAAGCAAAGCCGCAATATGTGTATCATGACCACAAGCATGCATGATTCCCGGTACTTTTGAACTAAAAGACACACCCGAAGCTTCAGTGATCGGCAACGCATCAATATCAGCTCGCAAAGCAATCAGCGGTTTAGTTTTAAGCCCAATTTCAGCAAAAACACCCGTTTTAAGCTTTGTTGGTAAAATTTTAATGTGCCACGCTTCTAGAATTGCTTTAATTTTCGCAGTTGTTTTAAATTCATGATTGGCTAACTCTGGATATTCATGAAAGTCATGCCGATACGTGATTAATTGTTTTTCTAGTTCTGCTAGACTTAAATGACTCATATGATTAGCCTCCTAATTATTCCCTTAAAACTTTAGGTGAAAAATCACTACCTAAATATTTATTACTAATTTTAGTCAATGTCCCATCCTTAGCTAACTTAACTAACTCCTCATTAACTGCTTGTTGGAACTTCTTGTCCTTAGCTGTTTTGCCAAAAACAAAATAAGTATACGGATGATCAAAATTATTGCCATCTTTATTACGTTGTAATTTCACAGCTTTAACGTTTTTAATGTTGTATTCTTTCTGTTCAGCGTTATACATTGATAGATCGGTATAAGCAAAATCATATTTACCGGAACTAACATCTTGTAAATCGTGATAATCTTTAACGTAGGAAATCTTGATTTTATTTTTCGGATTATCTTTATTGTATTGTTCCAAATTAAGCGAAAAACCAGTTCCAACTTGTGCTGGCGTAGTTTTGCCAGCAGCAGTGTTGAAGCTCTTAATTGTATTATTTGATTTTTTCACAATGAAGACAGGTTTATCTTCAAAAATTGGTTTAGAGAATAAGTATTTTTCCTTACGCTCAGCCGTCTTACCAAAGTGATTAACCCCTATATCTGCGCGTCCAGCATCAATATTACCTAATAAAGCATCGAAGTTAGCCAACTTCCACTTTAATTTATATTGCGGCAGTCTTTTCACAACTGCTTTTAAAACATCAGCATCATATCCTGTGATTTCTCCAGATTTACTTTTAACCGCGAATGGTGCCACATTACCATCAGTAATCGCAGTGATTGTTGTAGTTTTAGTGGCTGCTTTAACCGTATTATTTGGTAAATTAATTGTACCTGCTATCGTAGCTGTAATGGCCAAGGTTAGTAAAACGACTTTTTGTTTTAATTTCATGAAAAAATTCCTCCAACTCTTTTATTGTGCAATAGCTTGCTGTGTAAAGCGGCTTAAAAAACGCTGTGTCCGTGCTTGTTGCGGATTATTCAACACTTCTTCTGGTGTACCTGATTCAATGATTTGCCCACTTTCAAAAAAAATCACTTTAGTGGCTACTTCTTTCACAAATTCCAGTTCATGTGACACTAAAATAACCGTATAATCAGGATGGTTTTCAACGACCGCCCTTAATGTAGTCAAAACTTCACCAACTAATTCTGAGTCTAACGCCGACGTTGGTTCATCCAACAATAAAATCTTAGAATCTGTGGCCAAAGACCGAGCAATTGCTACTCGTTGTTTTTGTCCACCAGATAGTTGTCCTGGGTAAAAGTTGGCATAGGCACCTAAGCCAACTTTATCCAACTCTTCAAGCGCCCGTTGCTTGGCTGCCACTTTGTTCACTTTTTTAACGGTAATTAAATTTTCAGCAACATTCTGCCAAGCTGTTTTTTGTCTAAACAGATTGAATTGTTGAAAAACCATCGTGGATTCCTGGCGAATTCCCACTGCCTGTTTTTTAGAAATATTAGGTGCGGTGAAATGCGAATCACCAATAGTCACTTCACCTTCATCTGGTTTTTCAAGTAAATTTAGGCAACGTAATAATGTTGATTTTCCTGAGCCAGAAGGACCAATGATTGCTAAAATCTCTCCCATGTTAACTTTTAAATTAATATCATTAAAAATCTCATGATTACTAAAAGTTTTCGCTAAATGCTTAATTTCAATCATTTTATCGCCCTCCTATTTTGTTTCAGTTTCTAAAACTTGTAACGAGCGTTTAATTGGTAATGCATTGTCTTCAAGTGTGTCATTAATTTCAACTACTTTTTGGACCGTTCTAAACTTATTGAGCCGCTTTTCAACAAAACGAATAATAACCTCGGTAATTACCGTTAATGCCCAATAAATTATTGCCAAGGAAAGATAGACTTCAAAATATCTAAAATTGCGACCAGCAATAATCTGACCCTCAGCAGTCATTTCAATTACACCGGCAACAAAAGCTAGCGAGGTTCCCTTGATCAAACTGATAAACTGATTTCCTAAAGTCGGCAACGCGACTACCAACGCTTCTGGAATTGTAATTCGCCGTAAAATCTGGCCGCCAGTCATGCCCAGCGATTGTGCTGCCTCAATTTCACCACGGTCCACCGAAAGTAAAGCACCACGAATGTTTTCAGAATTATAAGCTGCTTCATTAATTGCAAACGCGACAAAAACAAACAGGAATGCCGGTAAATTATTGATGTTATAATTCGTATGATTATAATAATTCCAGTATTTCAATGCGATTGGCACTCCATAATAAGATAAATACAACTGTACTAATAGCGGCGTCCCACGTACAAATGAAACTAATAACGTAAATAACTGAGTCAAAACCGGTATTTTATTCAACCGCACTAATGCGATAATCAGCGCAAAGACTAGCCCAACAATCATCGATAAAATAACAATTGCTAAAGTGATCGGTAGATACTGCAACAATTGTGGTATATTCGTCAAAATCATTTTAAAATCAATTAACTTAGGCATTTATTCTTCCTCCTCAAATTTTAGGGTACTGTCAAACGTACCTCGTTTTTGTTATTAATTTCCGAATATTAAAAAACACCCGAACGTCTTTTTCTGGTATTCTTGGTGTGCGAACAACAAGAAAATCCAGAAAGAAGGATTCGAGTGCATACACCATTAATAGCCTATTTAGTTCTAATAATCAAGCTCCAAAGACAAATTATTTTGATCCTTTTAGCTCAGTTGGCTGAGATCTTTGCTCATTCACGGCTGCCAAGCGCTGATAAACCGGTATTCAAGCGTTTTAACCAATTTCAGGTCGATGAGAAAGTCCCACTACTTCAAGCTGATATCGGTTCTAAAGCCCTCGACTACCAGCAGTTGATCGCTGAGTCGCTTGAAAAGAACGGTAAGCCGATACTGCCAGTCAGGCGGCGTAAACCAATCATCTTTGCGGCGCAAGACTGTCCGCGGTGCTCGGCACCACAGGACTATCTTTACGCCAATAACGGTGCTGGCGGTCAGCTACGGTGCAAGGTCTGTCAGTTCAAGTTTCAAGATGGTCACGCCGAGAAGAATAAGACGGTCGCTTTACGTTGTCCTTATTGCCAGAATCGCCTGAGTATTCACAACCGTCGGACCAGGTTCGACGTCTGGTGTTGTTATAACGATAAGTGCGCTTTTCGCCTTGGTGCGATCGCCTCAATGTCACCCGCTGAAGTCGCTGACTTCAACGTCCATCCAACTGCCCACAAGGTGCGCTACACTTGGCGAACCTACAACTTTGAACTTAAAGGCATTGCGCCAGAATCGCCGATCCAAGCACCGGTAGACCTCGATCGGATTCAAGCCAGCCCTGAAGTGCTGGGCTTGGTGCTGACCTATCACATCAACTATGGTCTGTCAGCGCGGCGAACCGCGGCGATCATGTACGATATTCATGGCGTTAAAATCTCACACCAGACCATCCATAACTACGAAATGGCGGTAGCCGCTGTTGTCCGGCCTTTCTGGGCGAATTATCCTTACGCACTGTCCGATCAGATTGTTGGTGACGAGACTTACGTGCGCGTGAAAGGCAAGTGGCACTATATCTTCTACTTCTACGACGCCAAGTGTAAGCTCATTCTCGCCGACTACGTGACCCCTAATCGCACAACCGAATCAGCGGTCATTGCGATCAACCAAGTCCTCCAAAAGATGCCTCAGATCCCTGAGAAGCTTAACTTCGTCGTTGACGCGAATCCGATCTACCAAGTTGCCCAGATCTATTTTGCACAACAGGGCATCAAGTTTGGCATTCACCAGGTTGTTGGTCTTGAAAACAAAGATGAGATCAGTCGTGAGTACCGCTTCTTAAAGCAAACCATTGAGCGCTTGAATCGTTCCTACAAAGAAAATTATCGTTCCAGTACCGGCTTTGGCTCTGCCACAGGTTCAGCGAGTTACACGGCACTTTATTCAGCGGCCTATAACTTCTTGCGGCCTCATGAAGCACTGCATTACCGCATTCCTGTTGAGTTACCACAACTCAAACCGTTTGAACGAATGCCGGACAAATGGCTGGCGCTAATTGAACTAGCGCAATCTCAATTACCAACTGCAGCCTAGTATTCTGCAAAAAAATCAGACTATCTAAGGCTTAATTTGTGTACCCTAGAACACATAAAATAGGCAAGGTCCAGTGAGAAGTAACGCTTGAATTAAGTTCTTTTCATCCGTGGACAGTGATGCCGTACAATAAACATCATCCCCTCCCTGAACATCCGGTTTTGAACTTGGGTTTCATGGAACTTTAGACGTTACCAATTTTAGCAACGAAAAAAGCACTTTCGCCCCAGTATATTGCTATACAAGGGCGAAAGTGCTTTTCCGCGTTACCACCTTAATTTAAATAATCCTTACGAATCATTCCTCTTCAAGTGCACCGATCTAAAATCGGTATACTCTAACTCGTTAACGGGAGTGCCCGTTACAACTTTGCCTATGCTCAGCTGTAATTCAAATCCAAGACCATCTTCAACTGCCTGCTAATGTCACTTTGCACCAATTAGTGACTCTCTTCAAATAGCAAATCAATTTACTCATCTTTTCATTTTGATTTAATGCTTTATTCGATTGTTTCAAATTATAATGAGCTACTTTCTAATTGTCAATGACTTTTTTACAAAAAAAACAGGCTAGCACTTAGAATTCGACATCTAAGTAACTAGTCTGTTAGTTTATTGTTTATTCATCTACTCGCACGAAAATTCCTAACGGATCAACAATAATCTGGCTAGTATCAGCAGTTTGATAATACAAAGCAGCACTTTCGCCAGCCGAATTAAGCATATTTACTTGTGGGAGATTTAGCGCCGAATCACTTAGTGACGTTAAGTGGACTTTTTTGTATGACTTAATATTTTGCTTATAAATCGGATGACTGGTAGTTTGATTCATACCTTCAAATTGATATAACAGCGGTGAAGTCGTGAATTGTAATGATTTTTTGTCGGGATTGATGATTGGCTGGGCGTGAGTCGCCGCATAGATCGTTTTGGCTAAATAATCGCCACTGCGCTGATTATAGGCGGACATGAAGTCTTTCAATTCATACAAACTGGCAAAATAGCGTAATTGTCCGGTAAAACGATAAAATTTCTGCTCGCTGGTGCCCGTACCGATATAGCTCACCACCATGACGTGGCCTTTATGATCATTACTGACCGTTAGCAGTGCCAGTTGTTTGTTTTGATATTGCAAATAGGCTGCTGGAATCTGATAAGTACGATTACGATACCGATAATTCTCAATTTTACCGGCAAAGGGCGCTTGCTGAGTTGTGACTTTATTTGCAGCATGAATCGGTGTTGGTAATAGCAGTAAGACAACTAGCGCGCTAAATAACCAAGTTAGACGTTTTAATTGCATGATAAATTCCTTTATTTTTAAATTAGCGCACCGCTAAAAAGCAGTGCTGCGGTCTGCATTCATTTTAGCATAATTTTGCTAATGAGAGGCGTGTAAGCCAAGATTCTGGTTAACATCGATTATGTAACTCACTTTATAATTAACCATTTTTATAGCACTACTTTCACTTTAAATTAAATTTAAATGTGAAAATCTTTATTTTCTAACTATTTTATAATTTCGTTTGACTTCTATTTTGCAAACCCTTTAAATTAAAGATAACTAATTAATAACTCATTTATTTTTAATCTTTTGTGGGCGATTTCTAGGAGGTTTAGCGATGACGACTTATCAAGCAACTTTTAAATCAAGTGGAACAACTTATCATTATTACGCGATCAATGACTGGGCACAAGCGCACAACTTTGATGTGGCGCGCTTACCCTACTCATTACGGGTTTTATTAGAAATGACGCTGCGCCAGCAAAAGACTGACCCAGCGCCGTTTCTAAGCTGGCCACAGGCAGATCAAGATATTGCTTTCAAGCCAGAGCGGGTGATCCTACAAGATTTTACGGGTGTTCCTGCTTTAGTCGATCTCGCCGCAATGCGCAGCCAATTAGTCACTGATGGTGGCGATCCTGATACCATTAATCCCGATGTACCCGTTGATCTGATCATTGATCACTCGGTTCAAGTTGACCGTGCTGGTGATGCAGCAGCTTTCCAGACCAACATCAAAAAAGAATTTGCTCGCAACCATGAGCGCTATCAGTTTTTAAAATGGGCACAACAAGCTTTCAAAAATCTGCGGATCGTACCGCCGGATACCGGCATTATTCATCAGATTAATCTTGAATATTTGGCCAGTGTTGTTCGTAGTACAACCCAAAATGGTGAGCACTGGGCCTTTCCTGACACCGTTGTCGGCACTGACTCGCATACAACAATGGTCAATGCCTTAGGCGTTCTTGGCTGGGGCGTTGGTGGTATCGAAGCCGAAGCCAGTATGCTAGGCGAACCTTCATACATGCAGATTCCGCAAGTCGTTGGTGTCCGCCTTAGCAATCAATTGCCGGAAGGTGCCACTGCCACTGATTTAGCGTTAACCGTAACTAAATTATTGCGCGCTCATAACGTCGTAGGTAAATTTGTCGAGTTCTACGGTCCTGGCTTAGCAGCGTTATCGATCGCTGATCGAGCAACGATCGCCAATATGGCGCCTGAATATGGTGCAACGGCTAGCTTTTTCCCAATTGATCAGCAAACGCTAAACTATCTCAAACTAACTAACCGCAGCACTGAACAAATTCAATTGATCAGCGATTATGCACACGAAAATCACCTATTCCACGACTCTACTGAACAATGCCACTACTCAGAAACTGAAAGTTTGGATCTGGCCACGATTGTACCTAGTTTGGCTGGTCCCAGCCGGCCGCAAGATCTTGTACTATTGACCGCATTGAAACAACAATTTACAGATAACCAAAAATTAGCCGTCACCGTAGCTGATCATGAGTACCAATTACAACGTGGCGACTTAGCAATCGCCGCAATCACCAGTTGTACCAATACATCAAATCCTAGCTTGCTATTGACTGCTGGTTTGATCGCACAAAAAGCTTTCGCCGCTGGTTTACAAGTGCCAGCATACGTTAAAACATCCTTTGCCCCAGGTTCAAAAGTCGTAACTGCCTATCTCGCTGCGGCAGGTTTACAATCGGCGTTGGACCAGCTTGGCTTTAATTTAGTCGGCTATGGTTGCACCACTTGTATCGGTAATTCCGGCCAACTAAAACCAGAAATGCAACAAGCAGTAGCTGCCGCTAATTTCCCGATTGCTGCCATTGAATCTGGTAACCGTAACTTTTCTGGTCGGGTTAATCCGCTAGTCAAAGATACTTACCTTGCTTCGCCGCCATTGATCGTTGCCTACGCTCTAGCCGGTACTTTACGCATTGATCTAGCCACCGAACCGCTAGGCCATGATCGTGCTGGTGATCCGATTTTTCTAAAAGATCTATGGCCGGCAGCTAGTGAAGTGGATGCCTTGATCCAGCAAACAGTCACCGCTGATACGTTTAAGCGCGAGTACGCTTCATTATTGACCGCTAACAAGACTTGGAATGCGTTAGCCGCACCGACTGGTAGTAGCTATGCTTGGCAAGACGACTCAACTTACATTGCGCTACCGCCGTTCTTCCAAAAACTAACCCGACACACTGGATTGCCGTATTTAACCAACTTACGAACACTGGCTAAATTTGGTGATTCGATCACGACTGATCATATTTCGCCGGCTGGCTTTATTGGTCAAAACACCCCTGCAGGGCAATATTTGCAAGCTCAAAATGTTGCCCCGACAGACTTTAATTCCTACGGTTCGCGTCGCGGCAACCATCACGTGATGATGCGCGGCACACTAGCCAACATCCGAATCCAAAATCAGCTCACACCAGAAAAAGAAGGCGGTTATACGCGCTACTGGCCAACTGACGAAATCTTACCAATTTTTGATGCTGCCACTAAATATCAGGCCGACGGTACTGGCTTAGTGATTCTAGCCGGTAAGGATTACGGCATGGGGTCATCCCGCGATTGGGCCGCTAAAGGGGTCAAACTCCTAGGTGTCAAAGTAGTGATTGCTGAAAGTTTTGAACGAATCCACCGGGCCAATTTGGTCATGATGGGCGTTTTACCTTTACAGTTTGTAGCCGGCGAAAACGCCACTAGTCTTGGTCTTAGCGGTGCTGAATCATTTGCCATCAGTTTCACCGACCACACGGCCCACGTTACTGCAACCGCTGCGACCGGCAAACAAACCAAATTTACCGCTAAATTACGTTTCGATACCCCCACTGATATGACTTACTACGAAAATGATGGTATTTTACCACTAGTTTTGCGGCGAAAAGCAGATTTGGCTTAAAATCTGTTCTACAAAATTCAACGTAGCAATAATTTCTAAACACGACCTAAGCAATGTAAAAGGAGGTTCCACATGGATTTACCTAAAGGTTTAGCTGGCGTCGTCATCGCTGACACCGCTATTAGTTCCACGAAAAACGATATGTTGACTTATGCTGGGTACCCGATCACCGAACTGATCGCCAACAACGTCCCCTATGAGGCAGTTGTTTTCTTACTCTGGCATCAGCGCTTACCGACCAACGCTGAATTAAAGAATTTTCGGGCCGCTCTTTTCGCCGAAATGGAGTTGGCCCCTGACTTCCTAGACACATTGAAAAAAATTAGCAAGATTCAGCGACATCCGATGAGTTTGTTGCGCACCAGCGTTTCTTTCCTCGGTTCAACTGAATCTAAGGCAGAAAGTAACGCCACCGCGATCCAAGCTAAAATGTTGATGATCGTCGCCATGATCGTGCGGCTGCGTGCCGGAAAAAAGCCCTTAAAAGCGCGGCGCAAACTAGACTTTGCTGGTAACTTCGTTTACTTGCTTACCGGCAAAGTACCTAGTGCAGCAGAAAACGATCTGTTTAACAAAGTGTTGCTCCTGCACGCTGATCATGAATTCAACGCCTCTACCTTTACCGCGCGGGTTGCCGCGTCAACTAATGCTGATGAATATTCCTGCCTAACTGCCGCAATCTGTGCGTTAAAAGGGCCGCTGCACGGTGGTGCTAATGAACAAGTTTACTTATTACTGGACGGTATTCGTTCTAGCGGGCAAACAGTCGCGGAATACTTGGGTAGCCGATTAGCCAATCACGAGAAAATCATGGGCTTCGGTCATCGTATTTACAAGCATGGTGATCCGCGAGCTTTTTACTTACACGACTATGCCAAAATAATGGCACAACATTACGATCAAATGGCGCTATTCAATTTAGCTGAAGCAGTAGCTGCCTACATGTGGCAAACCAAGCAGTTGAAACCCAACGTTGATTTCTATGCGGCGATCATCTACCATTGCCTCGGTGTGCCCCACGATATTTTCACACCGATTTTTGCGGTCAGCCGTACCGCTGGTTGGCTGGCACACATTCGTGAGCAAAAAGCCGCTAGTTACCTGATTCGGCCTAGCTCACATTACACCGGTGTTTATGATAAAAAAGTGCCTAGCGAGCTGCAATTAAGTGATTTAACACCGCGGCCATTTAAACAAGAAGGAGGTGCCGCACTATGAGCGTAATTACCAAGAAAAATGGCAAGTTGCATGTTCCAGCGCAACCAACGATTCCATTTATCGCTGGTGACGGTATCGGCCCAGAAATTTGGGCGGCGGCGCAACCCTTATTTGATGCTGCCGTCACTGCGGTTTATGGTGATACCAAAGCAGTGCAGTGGCTGCCACTACTAGCCGGCGAAGCAGCCTTTAAAGCAACTGGCGAATGGCTACCACAAGCAACATTAGATGCCTTAAAAACTAATTTAGTCGCGATCAAAGGACCACTGACTACGCCAATTGGTGGCGGTCACCGCTCCTTAAATGTGACCCTACGCCAAAAATTTGACCTATATGCTTGTTTCCGGCCGATTCATTATTTTGCTGGGACGCCTTCCCCACTAAAACAACCAGAAAAAACTGAAATGGTGGTTTTTCGTGAAAACACGGAAGATATTTATGCTGGGATCGAGTACGCTCCTGGTGCAGCTAGCGCCCCCTTACGGCAGTTATTAGCTACGGACCAACAACTTAACAAGGTGCGTTTTCCTGAAGAAAGTGCCTTTGCCCTTAAGCCAATCTCAAAAAGTGGCAGTCAACGGCTGGTCAAAAGCGCCATCGATTATGCCTTAGCCAATCATTTACCGTCTGTCACCTTAGTACACAAAGGTAACATCATGAAACTGACTGAAGGTGGCTTCAAGAAATGGGGCTACGAAATTGCTGCCCAAGATTATGCCGACCAAATTTTTACTTGGGAAACCTATCGCCAATTGGCTAAAACTGATCAGTCCGCTGCTGATGCCGCTTATCAGGCTGCGCAGCAAGCCGGTAAATTGATCATTAAAGACGTGATCACGGATAACTTTTTCCAACAGGCGTTGTTGGCACCGGAACAATTTTCCGTCATCGCTACACCAAATCTTAACGGCGATTATATTTCCGACGCACTAGCAGCCCAAGTTGGTGGCATCGGGATCGCACCAGGTGCGAACATTAATTACGTCACCGGCGCCGCAATTTTTGAAGCCACCCATGGCACCGCGCCACAGTTTGCCGGCCAAAATAAATTGAATCCCACTTCGATCATTTTATCTGGTGCTTTGTTATTTGATTACATCGGCTGGCCAGAAGTTGCCGCCAAAATTCGTCAAGCCGTTGCCACCGCCATTCAAAACAAACAAGTGACTTGGGATTTTGCTACCAAAATTCCTGGCGCAACACAACTTAGCACCAGCGACTTTGGCCAATATTTGATCGCGCAACTATAATTTGTGCATAACTTCAGCCACCAAACGAAAAGGTGAACCTCGACATTAACGAGGTTCACCTTTTTTAGCGTAATATTTGGCTAATTTGTTCAATATCGCCAGGTGTTGTCCGACAACAGCCGCCAATCAATTGGGCACCAGTTGCTTGCCATTTAGGTACTAGTTCACTAAATTGAGGCGTGTTTTTCTGCATATGCCACGTTTTATCACTGGGGTCGTACTCCTCACCAGAATTAGGATAAACTAATAATGGCTTATCCGTCAGTGGCTGTAGAGTCTGTAACGCAGCCGTTACGTTGGTCAACGCTGTACAATTCACGCCTAGGGCGACAACTTGCGGCTGCTGGTTCAGGTAAGTCACCACTTCAGCCAATGGTGTGCCATCACAAAGTGTTTGCGCATCCTTAATACTCAACGATACCCACGCTGTCTGCTGTGGAAATTCTTCCTGTAAAAGTGCAACGACAGCTTGGATCTCAGCAAAATTGGGCTGCGTTTCGATAGCTAAAACGTCCACGCCACTGGCTACCAACTGAGCAATGCGCGGGTAATGAAAAACTTGGTAAGCTTTACGATCTAGCTGATAAGCACCAGTATATTCACTCCCATCCGCTAAATAAGCCCCATATGGACCAACGCTACCGGCAACATAGAGGTCACGAGCATTATCACTAGCTACCAAATAATCGGTGCGTGCTTGTTGCGCCACTTGGACAGCTTTAGCGATCAAGGCCTTACTAGCCGCAGCGGTCAAGCCAATTTTTTCAAAAGCAGGGACGTTGGCTTGATAGGTATTAGTGATCGCGACATCGGCGCCGGCCGCAAAATAACTATAATGCACGGCATAAACTGCGTTAGGATCAGTCAACAACGCTCGTGCTGACCATAACTCACTATTCGTGTCGACACCACGTTTTTCTAATTCAGTTGCCATTGCGCCATCTAAAATCAGTGGTTGTTTGACTGCTTGGCGAAAATTCATTACGTCCACTTCCTCCATAATTAGGTCGTTTATTCAGCGCTAATTCCGCAAGAAATATAGCTTTTTAGTTAAAAAAATGCTATGTTAAATCTATTAAACTTTTCTCATCATATTCTAATTGCATTTAAATATCAATCCTTGGAGGCTTTTTTTATGGCAAACGCAACGCTGAAACGTAAAATGGAAGCGCGCCATTTACTAATGATTTCACTAGGCGGTGTTATTGGCACTGGCTTATTTCTTAGCTCTGGCTACACGATTCATCAAGCAGGTCCAATCGGGACGATTCTCGCCTATGCATTAGGCGCCGTTTTAGTTTATCTCGTCATGTTATGTTTAGGTGAATTAGCCGTCGCCATGCCATTTACCGGCTCATTTCATGTTTACGCGACTAAATATATCGGTCCCGGAACTGGCTTTACCGTTGCCCTACTTTATTGGTTGACCTGGACCGTTGCCCTAGGCTCGGAATTCACCGCCGCTGGCTTGATCATGCAAAAATGGTTCCCGCACACGCCAACTTGGTTGTGGAGCGCCTTATTTATGATCGCTATTTTTATTGCCAACGCATTATCAGTCCGTTTCTTTGCTGAAACCGAGTTTTGGTTTTCTAGCATTAAAGTGATCGCCATCATTGCTTTTATTGTTCTCGGCGGCGCAGCAATCATTGGTCTACTCCCTATTTCCGGTTATCACCATGCACCCGGTCTACATAATTTAGTTGCTGGCGGTATTTTTCCTAACGGGATCAAGGCTGTGTTCACCACAATGCTGACGGTTAATTTTGCTTTTTCTGGCACCGAATTGATTGGCGTGACCGCGGGCGAAACTAAAGATCCCGGCAAAAATATTCCTAAGGCGATCCACACCACCTTATTGCGTTTGTGTTTATTTTTCATTGGTAGTATCGTCGTGATGGCCGCGTTGATTCCTTACCAAAAAGCTGGCGTCAGCCAAAGCCCGTTTGTCCTGGTTTTCCGTCAAATCGGTTTACCTTTTGCAGGTGACTTAATGAATTTTGTTGTGCTGACGGCAATCTTGTCCGCCGCCAATTCCGGCCTATATGCTTCGACGCGGATGCTGTGGTCGCTGGCTAATGAAAAAATGATTCCCGCTCGTGTCGCCAAAACAACTAAAAGTGGTATCCCGCTGCTGGCTTTAAGCTTAAGTATGCTCGGCGGTATTTTGGCGTTACTATCTAGTGTTGTCGCCGCTGAAACGGTCTACTTAGTGTTGGTTTCAATCTCCGGCTTGGCTGTAGTAATTGTCTGGATGGCGATTGCACTATCCCAATTAAATTTCCGCAAACAATTTCTGGCGGAAGGCCACCAACTTAGTGAATTGACCTTCCGTACTCCAGGCTATCCTTGGATACCGCTAGCCGCTTTTATTCTAAGCTTTTTGTCGTGTGTACTGATCATTTTTGACCCGACCCAACGGCCAGCATTATTTTATATGGTACCCTTTATCATCGCCTGCTACGTGATATATTACGTCAAAGAAGCAATCAAAAAGCGGCGCACCCAAACTAATCCTGCGCCAACGCAGAAAAGTTAGTGTATGATAACAGTATTAAGAACATGGAGGTGCGGTATATGCAACAATTACAATTTGCCGCTGGTACAACCAGCGAATCAAGTGACCATTCACGCTTACAAGATGATTTTTATAACGCGATCAACGCGGATTGGTTGAAAACGGCCAAGATTCCAGCCGACCGTCCCGCTACTGGTGGCTTTCAAGATCTAGTTGAAAATATTGAAAAAACCTTAATGGCAGACTTTGCAGCAATGCAAAAGCAATCGCCTAGCAGCCCACTGATCGGTGAATTTCTAAAGTATTATGCGTTAGCCGCTGATTTTGAACAGCGTGATGCCCAAGCCGCTGCACCA